>NZ_JBVKCZ010000075.1:0-21654 GCF_055634335.1 Streptomyces sp. NPDC111802
CTAGTGACACGCCATCTCGGCGTGCTCACAGGCATTTCCGCAGGTCAACCAGCATTTTCGTGCCCTAGTCGGCACTGCTAACTGTGGAACTCAGGTCTACCACCGCCTCGATGAGCGGATACGCGCCCACGTGCTGCTGTGCTGGCTCGCCCTGCTGCTGATCCGCGTCGCCGAGCGCCGCACCGAACAGACCTGGCCCACCATCAACACCGAGCTCGGCCGGATCCACCAGGTCACCCTCTCCGGCCCCGCCGGCAGCCTCCAGCAGACCACCCGCCTCACCGCCACCCAGACCAAACTCTTCAAGAACTGCGGCGTCCCGCTCCCGCCAAAGATGAGCGGCCTCAAGACCCCCGAATAGCCCCTGAACAGGGAAAACACGCTCCGGAGCCGTGGGCAAACGGCCCCGGAGCCTCCTCATGCCCATCGCTGCAGGTCAGCCCCCAGATTCACCACAGCCGTATGCCCACCAACTGTCGAACTCGGGTGATGGTGCCTCAGGCTGTAGAGCCTTGTGGCAACGACCGGCGGTCTGGTGCGTGTCAATTTCTCGCTCGGCTGGGGGCTCGGTTCAGCACTGTGCTCAGGTACAGGTAGGTCCGGTCGTCTGGTGGACCCGCTGCAGTCGGCTTCTCCCGTCTCAGGGGGTTGTGGTCAGGGGGAGTAGTACGAGGAGTGTGTCGGCGCCGACGACGTATGTGAGGGTGTGTCGGCGCATGTGGGTTTCGTGGAGGGTGTGGAGGGCGGGGTGGGTCAGGCGGAGTTTGCCGATGAGGAAGAGGCTGCATGCGGTGGTGCCGGCCAGTGCGGGCAGGGGGCCGAGTGCCCATGTGAGGCCCCAGGCGATGAGGGTGAGGGCGGTGGTGGTTGCCGTGCTGGCCAGGAGGAGGGCGCGGGAGGGGCCGTAGCGGACGGCGGGCGGGGTGAGTCCGGCGGCGCGATCAGCGGTGTGGTCGGGCAGGGACCACCACAGGGTGCGGCCGATGAGGAGCAGCCACAGGCCGAGGAAGAGCGGCCAGGTGTAGCCGGGGGTGTCGGGGCGGACGGCGTTGAAGGTGGACAGGCAGGGCAGGAGGGAGAAGTGCAGGCCGAGGCTGGTGGGGTTGGCCAGGCCGCGTTTTTTCAGGCGGACCGGTTCGAGGTTGTACAGGTATTCCACGAGGATCCCGGCTGCTACGGCGGCCGCGATGAGCGGGCGGCCGAGGTGGATGGAGATGCTGGCGGCCAGGAGCAGTGCGATGGCCATTTCGGTGGAGGCGATGGTGATCAGACGGGTGCGGCCCAGGCGCAGAGCGGCCTGCGCGATGCTGGTTTTGCCGGGGGTTCGGGCGTCGATGGGGATGTCGATGGCCGCGTTGAGGACGTTCTGGGCGATGAGCGGGATCAGGTTGGCGAGCACCGCCAGCAGCACGGGGGCTCGCGCCAATTGCCCCGCCCCGTTGACCGCGTAGCTGGCGCCCCACAGGGCGTGGCAGAGGTAGGCGATGGAGAAGGGGAATTCCAGGCGGTGGACGCGGTAGAGGTCTCGTGCCTGCCGGATGCGGCCGGTGGCTGTCAGGGACATGGGCGGACTGCCAGGGTGAGCGTGGGTGGGGGTCCCATGGCGGGGCCCCGGCGGTGCGGGATGCCATCGCGCGGGCTAGGGCGGCCGAGTTCGACTCGGCGCAGTACCGCGGCGATGACCATGCGGATTTCCAGCATGGCCAGATCCGCGCCCAGGCAGCGCCGGGTGCCGCCGCCGAAGGGCAGGTAGTACTGCCCGGACCATTTGCGGCCAAGGAACCGGCCGGGGTCGAAGCGCTCGGGCCGCGGGTAGATGTCCGGCTGCCGGTGCGCGAGGTAGATGCAGGGGGTGAGTGTGGTGCCACCGGTCTGGGAGCGGCTGAGGAGGTCACGACCGTTGATCAGGGTCCGGTTTCCGGCGATCGTTGCGGGTGGTGTGATGCGCAGGGATTCCCGGCAGATGGCGTCGAGCAGTGGGAGTTCGGCTGCCGATGAGCCGTCGGCGGGGCTGGCGGCGAGTTCCGACTTGAGGTCGGCGCGTACCTGGTCGTGGCTGGCGAGCCAGTAGAGGGTCCAGGCGATCGCGGAGGCGGTGGTCTCATGGCCGGCGAAGATCAGCGAAATGAGCTGGTCGGCGAGTTCGTCTCCGCCGAGTTGGCCCAGCGGCGGGTTTCCGGAGGTGAGTTCGGCTGCCAGGGCCGGGCAGCCGGAAGCGGCGGTTGGCGGTCGCAGGCTCTTCAGGTCCTCGCGCAGCGTGTCCCGGTCACGCAGGAAGGCACGCCACAGCGACGGGACCGGGGCGGGGGGGCGCAGATAGCGGTAGCGCAGGGTGCGCCAGGGAGTGCCGAGGATCTGCTCCACCAGGTCGCTGACCCGGGTGAGCAGGGCGCTGTTTTGGTCACCGAGCAGGATGTGGCCGATGATGCGCAGGGTCACCTGGCGGGCCCATTCCGGCACCGCGAACGAACTTTGCATGGTGAGTTCGTCGGCTGCCTGCTCCGTTATGGCGCGGATTTCAGGGACGTGGCCGTTTAGCCGCTTGCCGCGCAGTGCGGGCCCGATTACCTGCCGGTAGGCGGCGTGCCGGGTGCCGTTGGCGAACAGCAGGGAGGTGGAACCGACGAGCGGCCGCAGGGTATCGCTGGGTTCCAGGCGCATATTTCGTTCGCAGCGGAAGAGTTCCACGAGGTCGTCGGCCGCCCACAGCAGCAGGTGGGGAGCCGGGGCGGGCTTGAGTTCCACGGCCCGCTCCGGACAACCGGCGATTGCGTCGAGGAAGGTCAGGCCCTGGAGAGTGAAGCGGAGTTGGTTGATGGTCATGGGGTGTGTCGGTCCGCCCGCTCGACGTCGGCGTACGGGGGCGGAGCCGGTCGGCTCAGGCGGGTCGCGGCGGCGTGGAGGGCGGCGATGCAGGCCGCCTTGACCACGGCGATTGGGGTGTAGAGGTCTTTGTCGTGCCACAGCGGCGGAAAGTGGTCTTCTTCCATGTGGTCCAGGAGGAATGCGCAGCCGTCGGCTATGGCGCGGGCTGTCTGCGGCGGCAGGATGCCGGGGTGGGTGTGCAGGAGGGTCTGGAGGGCGTAGCAGGTTTCTTCCGCGGTTGCCTCCCAGCGTCCCCAGGATCCGTCGGGGCGCTGAGAGGCGAGTGTCCAGCGTGCTGCGCGAGCGAGGGCGTTCGCGGCATCCGGGTGGTGGCCGCGTGCTAGGGCGACGGTGCAGCACATCGTCGCGTAGTACGGGGAAGCGTGCCACTTGTCGTCCCAGGAGCCGTTCTGGTTTTGCTGGCCTAGCAGCCAGTTCCCGACCTTGCGGGCCGCGGTACACCGGCGGATGCTCTCCTTCGCCGGTTCACCGGATGGCGGGGCGTCCAGGAGGGCCTCTAGGACATGGGCGTTGGTGCTGATGGACGGGGTGCGCTCACCAGCGAAGCACTCGAAGTAGTCATCGGCCTCGTAGGCCCACAGCGCGCGAATTGGGGCGGGGCGGCCGGCGAGGGCGAGCGTGTGCAGCACGACGGCGGTGTCGTCGCAGTCCGCGGGCAGCCCAGGCCCGGCGGGCGCACCCAAGGGGCCAAGACTGCTTGCCAGATAGTCGGGCAGCGTCGAGGGGATGGTGACTGGCACGTCGGCGTCCAGGAGCCAGCCGAGGACCCAGGCGCGTTCGAACACCGCGATGGAGATCACCCCAGGCACAGGGCCGCCCCCGCGGGCCTGGGTCTCTTCAAGCAGCGTGGCAGGCTCCTCCTGTGGGGGACGGCTGGCGAACCAGGCGGCGGTCGCGGCGGGTGAGGAGCCCACCGCTGAAGCGACCAGACGGACCCCGGGCGCACCGGCGGCCTGCTCGCCCAGGACTTCCAGGGTGTGCCAGGACTTCTCCGGCAGCGCCTGCCCGGCGGCCACGGCTGTCCGCAGCCGGGCCAGCGACTGCTGTTCAACGCCGGGCGGCAGGTCCAGCGCGGTGGCGCCTAGGCGTCCCCCGGATTCGGCCAGCCGGTCGTTGAGCTCCTCGACCAGCCGGGGGATGATCAGCTCGGCCCCGATCGTGTCCGGCACCGTCTCCCGTCGACCGGCGGCCAGCCGGTCCGCCAGCGCCCATAGCCCTTTCAGGGCGGACCGGGCAAGCATCACCGCAGACGGCACATTGGCGCGGGGCGGGTCGAGTTCGCGCAGCAGTGCCTCGACGGCGCTGAGGGTGGGCACCAGGTCGTAGCCGTTGGGCTGGCCCCACCAGCCGTCCGGACGCTGGGTGCGCAGCAGGAAGTCACACCGGGCAACGTGGCCGTCGAGCCAGGGCGCGCAGCTGACCAGTCGGGCTGTCTCATACACGGACGGCGACATGGCCCCCCACGGGTTCGCCATCATCTCGGAGATCAGCTCGGCAGCGGCCCGGGACGCTCCTTGCCGCCACCCGGCCAGCGGGCCCGGAAAGGCCAGGTGCTCCTGGTTCTGTGCGTGCATGGCTTCGCACTCCTCGTGCGCTCGGCTGGATCAGTGGTTGCGGTCGATCAGGGCATCGGCCAGTGCCATCAGGTCGGCTGCCGCCCCAGGCTCGGGCGCGCCCGCTCCAGCGCGGCGCGGCCATCCGCGTGGGCTAGGCGGGCACGCTCGGCCCAGACACGGTCTCCTGCTTCCTCGGCCAGCGCGGCCAGTTCCACGTATGCGTCCGGGCCGATGGGGCGCGCAGTGTGTCCATCACGTCGTCGTGAAGCACAGAGAAGTTGTGCACCAGCTCCGTGACAGCGACGGGTAGCGCTGCCTCGGCCCAGCCGCCCGGGCACACAACAGGGCCAGAACGGGGGCGGACCAGCTTGCCGGGGAAGCCCTGGGCTGGTCGCCCTGTTTCGCCTGTCCAGTGGAACTGGTGCTCGGTGGTACTGCTGCAGAGAGGCGGGCAGCCGGCCGATGACGGTCTTGAGCCCCGGCAGGCTCATGGAGGTGCAGTTCACCAGTGTTCTCAGCGGCGACCGTGCCGGGGGCCGGATTCGGAGGTTTCGCCGTGGTGGCCTGCGGCCCGTCAGGGGCGGGCATCGCTCATTCCTCGGGCTCGGTGAGGAGGATTGCGGCCACTGGGCAGCGGCGGGCAGCGTCGCGCACGTCCTGCCAGAGGCGGCGGTCCGGGTCCGGGTTGTGCACGATGATCACCCCGTCGTCGTCGCGTGTGGTGAATACCTCGGGCACGCTCTCGGCGCACTGTCCGGAGGTGGCGCAGATGCTCTGGTCGGCGCGAACGTGCATGGGCAGGCCTCCCCACGGTGAGGGCGAGTCATAGGGTGACAGGGAAACGTTCGAAGGTCCGCAGGCTCAGCGCGGGACGGAACATTGGTCGTTCGGGCAGGGACAAGCCGGGCAGGGCGCGGCGGATCCGGGTGAGCGCGACGGCGCACTCCATGCGGGCCAGGTTGGCGCCGAGGCAGTGGTGCACCCCGTGCCCGAAGGTCACCATCCTGGAGGCGTTGCGGGACGGGTCGAACCGGTCCGGGTCGGGAAAGGCCTCGGGATCGCGGTTGGCGGGGCCGTGCAAGGGTCGTATGTCCGCCCCTTTGGGGATGGTGACCCCGTCGAGTTCGATGTCTCTCCGGGCGATCCGGGGATCGGCGTCCACCAGGACCGGCGGGTTGTACCGAAGGGTCTCCGCGACGAACGCTTTGGTTTCAGCGGGGCCCCTGTCCAGCCAGCGCGCCTGCTCGGGGTGGTCCAGCATGGCGAGGACGCCGAAGCCCATGGCGGCGACGGTGGTCTCGAAGCTGCCTGCCCACAACCCCCACAACAGCAGCATGAACTCGGTTCGGGTCAGCCCTTGTTCTGGGACTTCGTCGCCCTCGTGCACCTCGGACAGCAGTGCGGAGACCAGGTCCTCGCAAGGCTGTTTGCGGCGCTCGGCGGCGAGGTGAGCGAAGTACTCTTCAACCTGCTCGCTCGCTTTATCTCCCGCCTGCACTGCTTCGTCGCTGGAGGCGGGATGGAGCGAGGCAAGGACCTTAAGAATCAAAGCAGCCAGCGCTTCCCGGTCGGCTTCCGGGATGCCGATGATGTCCGCGGCCATGTTCATCCCCAGCGGCTGCGTCAGCTCGTGGTGCACATCGGCTGTCCCGCCGTCTTTCAGCTGTGCGGCCAGTGGTGCCAGCAGCCGGTCGCAGTGCTGCTCGGCCGCTGCCTGCAGTCGCTGAGCCTGCCGGAGGGTGAAATGCCGGGAGAGCGCGCGCCTGATCCGCGTATGCTCGGGAGGATTGGTACTGGTGATGACCTGCGACAGGATGCGCAGCGCACGGGATCGCTCCCAGTGCGGATGCTTTACTGACAGTTCCCCAAGCTCAATGGCACGCAGGTCAGGCGACTGGTACACGGTCCTGGCCGCTGCGTTGCGGCTCACCAGATACACGCCGCCGGTCGGGTTGCGGTGGATTGGGGCATGCTCGCGCAGCCACGTGTAGAACGGGTAGGGGTCCTGAAGCGTTTCCGGATCCCAAAGCCGGGCCAGAACGTCGAGTTCTGGCGTCTGCAAAGCTGTCACGATGTGGCTCCCTCTGTCTGCGGCCAGGTGACCGGCAGCCGCTCGACCCGGCGCATCTGCAGACCGGTCGTGAAAGTGATTTCCCGCGGTGCTACCGCCAGCCGCAGGCCCGGCAGAGCCCGCGTCAACGCGCCGAAGGCCGCCCGGAGTTCCAGCCGGGCCAGACTGGCGCCCACGCAGAAGTGTGGTCCAATGCCGAATGTGAGGTGCGGGTTGTCGGTGCGGCGGATGTCGAACTCCTGCGGGCAGGAGAATTGTTTCCCGTCCCGGTTGACGGAGGCGAGCGCGGTGATCACCCCGGTGCCCTTCGGAATCATCCCCGAGGGCAGCTCCACGTCCTCTTGGGCGGTACGGATCAGGCTGTTGTTGCCGACGTTCTCATATCGCAGGATCTCCTCCACTGCCTGCTCCACCAGTTCGGGCTCTCGGCATAGCGCCGCATACTGCTCAGGATGGCGCAGCAGGGCGAAGGCACCGCGGCCGATGGTGGTCGCCACCGACTCATGACCGGCGGTGATCAGCGTCTTGACCAGGGTCACGAGTTCACCGTCGGTGAGCTGGCCGTCAGTGTCCCGTGCTTCGATCAGTGCACCGAGCAGTCCCTCACGGACCGTCGAGCGACGCCGCGCTGTGATGAGTCCGGCCAGGTAACTGCCGAACTCCTCCATCTCAGTGTCTCGTTCCTCGGCGTTCATCGAAGTCGTGGAGAGGAAGGCGTCCGACCATGCGCGGAAGCGGTCGATGTCCTCGGCGGGCACACAGAACAGGTCGCAGATGACCTGCAGCGGCAGAGGGAATGCGTATGCTTCCGACAGGTCGGCTGGCTGCGGTCGAACCAACATTTCAGCCAGCAGCCGGTCGGCGATTGCCTCCACCCGAGGCCGCCACTGCTGCAGCCGCCGCGGGCCGAGCGCCCCGGAGACCAGTCGCCGCAGCCGGTTCAGCTCCGGCGGGTCCTTGTGGAAGATCGCCTCCGCGGAATCCGACGAACTCCTGCGGAAACGGGGCGCGCCCGGCAAGCGCGGGTTGGTGCTGAACCGCGGGTCGGTGAGAACCATCTTCACGTCGTCGTAGCGGACCGCCAGCCGCACCACGTCCCCGCTGGGCACCTCGACCTCGCCGAGCGGATCCGACAGCCTGCGCCGGGCAAACTTCTCATGGGGCAGCTCGCCCCCGTCCAGAGGATACTTCTCCGCCATCACCCCTTGCCCTCCCTTACGCCACCGTGCGCCGAGCCCCAGACAACAGGGAGTTCTCGTAGGCCGTGGAAGAGACTGTCCTCCTCGAAGGGGAGCTCCTCGAAAGGGATCGCCAGCCGCAGGCCGGGCAGCCGCCGGAACAGGGTCGGCAGCGCGATCTCCAATTGCGCGCGTGCTAGCGCCTGCCCCGGACACCGGTGGGCGCCGTAGCCAAATGCCACATGCGCCCGGGTACTCCGGGTGAGGTCAAGCTGATCCGGATCCGGGAAGACGTCCGGGTCCCGGTTGGCGGACTGCAACGCCAGCACCACCCCATCACCGGCCCGGATCACCGACCTCCCGACGGAGATGTCGGCAGTTGCTACCCGACGCAGGCCAAAGTGAGCGACTGTCAGATAGCGCAGCAACTCGTCTACGGCAGCGGACACTGCCTCCGGGCCAGCATGCAGGACCGGCAACTGGTCGGGATGGCGCAGCAAGGCAGCCACGCTCAGCGCGATCTGGCTCGCAGTGGTCGCATGACCGGCGATCAGCAGTAGTGAGGTGAGGCTGACCACCTGCTCCCTGGTGATGCGGCCATTGCCGACGTATTGCACGACGAGTTCGCTGAGCAAGTCATCAGCGGGCTCCCGGTCCTTGGTCTCGACTAGCCGACCGAGGTATCCGATAAGCGACGCATACGCGGCGGCAACCTCAGCCCCGGACGCGGACCGCCTCGCAATCACCGAGGCGCACTGCTCGAAAACCTCCCGGTCTTCGAAGGGAACGCCGAACAGCTCACAGATCACCCGGACCGGCAGCGCCAGCGCAAACCGCCCCACCAAGTCGACGGGCTGCGGCAGCACAGCCAGCTCCTCCAAGAGCTCGCCCGCATGCCGCTCGATGACCGGCCGCAACCGCCCCACCCCGGTCACCAGCGCACTGCGCATGACGACCCGCCGCAGCTCTGTGTGCTCCGGCGCGTCCATCGACGAAAGGTGACCGCGCCGAGGCGCGGGCTGATCCGGCCGGATCGCAGGGTATCCCGCCCGTGTCGGATCGCTGCTGAGCCGGGCATCACCGAGCAGCCGTCGCACATCTGCGTACCGGGTCACCAGCCAGGCAGAAGACCCGCCCACAACCACGCGGCGTATGGTCTCCTCCCGCTGCCAGCGCTTGAACTCTGCCGGCGGATCCAGCGGATCCTCAGTCCGTTGGAATGGCAATGGCGGAGGCAACGGCAGCGCCAGAGCCTCACCCGCGGATCCAACGCCCTGCGCCGGGCCAACTTCCCGAACGGCGAGCTCACCCTCGTCCAGCGGATACTTCTTTGCCATCACCCCGTCCTCTCTTGGCCGTCATCTTGCGGCGGGTCCCAGGCGACGGGCAGTTCGCGTATGCTGTGCAGCATGCTGTCCTCTTCGAAAGCGACCTGGTCGAAGGGCACGGCAAGCCGCAATCCGGGCAGTCGCTGGAACAGGGCAGGGAGCGCGATCTCTAACTCCATGTGCGCCAGGGCCTGTCCGGAGCACCGGTGGGCACCGTAGCCGAACGCCACTTGACTACGAGCAGTCCGCGTGAGGTCGAGCCGGTCTGGATCGGGGAAGACGTCGGGGTCCCGGTTGGCCGACTGCAGCGCCAGCACCACGCCCTCACCGGCCCGAATCACCGTCTCCCCAACCGTAATGTCCGCAGTCGCCACCCGGCGCAGGCCGAACTGGACCACGGTCAGATGGCGTAACAGCTCGTCCACCGCGCAGGACGCAGCCTGTGGGCCGGAAAGTAAATTACCAATCTGTGCCGAATTGCGGAGAAGGGCGACCACGCTCAGCGTGATCTGCTCAGCGGTAGTCATGTGGCCGCCGGTGAGCATCTGCAGTCCGATGCCGACGGCCTCCTCTCTGGTGATCCGGCCACTGAGTACATGCCGAGCAACGAGTTCACTCAGCAGATCGTCGGAGGGCTCCTGGCTCTTGGCCTCGATGAGCCGGTGAACGTGCTCAGTAAGTGCCGCGTGTACAGCGGTGATCTCGGCACCCGATGCGGAACGGCGCGTGAGATTGAGGGCGCACTGTGTGAAGAACTTCCGATCGCCGAACGGGACACCGAGCAACTCGCAGATCACACGCACCGGCAGCTCTAGTGAGAAACTCTCCACCAGGTCGACCGGCTGCGGCATGCGAACCAGGTCGTCCAAGAGCTCGCGTGTGCGCCGCTCGATAGCGGGGCGCAGCCGATTCACCCCGTCCACCAGCATGCTGGTCATGACGATCCGCCGTAGGCTGGTGTGCTCCGGTGGGTCCATGAACGCCAGGTGGCCTTTGACAGGCGGCGGCTGGTCCGGCCGCCATGGCGGATAGCCCGGGCGCGTGGGATCAGAACTAAGTCGGGTATCACCCAGCAGCCTGCGCACATCGCCATACCGGGTTACCAGCCAGGCCGACACCCCACCCGCCATCACTCTGCGCACTGGCTCCTCTCCCTGCCATTGCCCCAGCTCCTGTGGTGGATCCAGGGGATCCCCGGTCCGACGGAACGGAAAATCCGGAGGCTTCATGCCCGTGAAGGACTCACGGTCGGCATACTCACAGCTACTGCCTGCCGGGCAACCCGGCACGGCTTGGACCGCCTGCTCTGGGTCCCGGCCGGACGGCAGCTCGAATGCGGGACTCACCGCATCTCCTTGCTGCCTGTCGATCCGGCTGACGTTTTGTCTGGGGCACGGAGAGTGAACTCCAGGACCGCGGCCTGCTTGATGGCATAGCCCAACTTCTGCGGGTCCCGGACGAAGATGCGTTGCAACCATCGGTCTGTACCGTCGAAGCACGCCATGTACGAAGTGCGTGAATGCGTGGTACGCATGTTGTCAAGTAGGATCAAGTCGCCCGGCTCCAGCCGCACGGATACCGCCGTGGCATTGAGCGCCTCGGTGTAGCTGCGCATTGCTCGGGCCGCCTTGGGGTCGTCAGGGACGTCAATCATTGCCGCGTCGTAACGCAGCGTTTCGTCACTGTTAGTGAGTAAGAGAATTTCGGTGCAGGGGTCCGGGTCCGCCTGGGTGCGGAACGTCAAGTCGGTGTGCCAGCGCATCGGTACGGTCCGCAGGATCTCGCGGTCGGCCTTATCGACCAGGGGCAATGCCCGCCGCACCGAGGCAATCATGGTTCGTGCCTCGTTGTCATAGTCGCTTCGGGCACACCCGATGACGATGTAGTGCGGTTGCTCCGCGCAGTATGCCATCTCGGTGTGATAGCGCAATGGTTCCACCCTGTAACGGTTCCCGGCCATCAAGTGCGCGTTTTTGCTCGCTGCGAACATGTCTTGGAGGATGGTTCCGCTTCGGTTCAGCCTCCAGCCCGTGGCCTTCCCTAGGAGCATGCCGAAGAGAGCGACCCAGGGCTCCATCCCCAGCAGGGGCCGGTCATCCAGCGGCGGGTAGGTATCGGGCGTGGATGGTAGCGCGTCGACGTCAAGGGGCAGATTCCGCAAGTGAATGAAACCCACCTCGTTGCCGTTCGTCCGGAAGTCGGCGATCGCATCGCGCAGTTCCTCGGGAAGCTCGGCTGCGAAACTGGCCGCTGTATCGAAGAAGGCGGCCAGGGCGAGACGGGGGACCGTGGGCAGTTCGGCCTTGAGCCGCACCAGAGCCGAGGCATATGGGCCGCAGTCGAACGTTTCACTCGGAGTGTTCATAAAGTCCTCCCCCTCACTTGAGAAAATGGCTTCGTGCAGCGGATCGGGCAACCACCAGAACAGGGCTAGCCGGCAGGGCGATCTGCTGGCGCCTGCCCGGCCCACCGATGCCCCCCGACGCGGAACGCGTCACGGCAAGCACCGTTGCAGTATCAGGCATCCCACCCGCGTTGCCACCGCTGAGGCGCGCGTCACCTAGCAGCTGGCGCGGATCTGCATACCGGTCACCAGCCAAGCAGGAACCCCACCCCCGACCACCAGGCGTATGACCTCCTCCCGCTGCCAGCGCTTGTCTGCCCACCGGATCCATCCAGCGGATCCCCAGTCCGCCGGAACGGCATATCTGGAGGCATGCCCGCGGAGAACTCGCGGGTCGGCATCCTCGCGGCTGCCGCCTGCCGGGCAACCCGTGACGGCTTGGACTGCCTGCTCTGGATGCTGGCTGGCAGCCGCTGGTCGAATGCGTGACCATCAGGTCTCCTTGCTGTCTGTCGATCCGACCGACGTCTCGTCCGGGGCTTGGAGAGCGAACGTCCTGGGGGCCGTCGACAGTTGGATGCGGTGGGGTGCGTGGCCGAGGGTGCCGGTGACCTCTTCGTGGCCGATCAGGAGGTTGTCGTAGTCCTGCTGGGCAAAGCGGATAGCTTGCCTGTGGACCTTGGTGGCCAGGGGACAGGTGGCGTCAATGGTGAGGCCCGTACCGTTCAAGCGCGGCCTCGACAGACTGGATAGCGCGGACGACGTCGGCGCAGAAGCCGCGGGGCGCGGCCAGCAGCACCCGCTTACCGGGGCGTTCATGTGTTCCTCCGGGTGGTGGTGTCCGCGAGGCGCCGCAGGTGCGGCAGGACGTCCGGGGCGATCGTGCTGGTGGTGTCCAGGAGGCGCAAGGCGTCGCCTCTGCGTTGGTCGATGAGGTCCCGGACCTGGGCGCGGGCGCCGGCGATGGTGAGGATGGAGCGGATTTGTTCGGCGTCGGCCTCGTTCAGATCGGGGTGGCCGAGCAGGCGGCGCAGGATGGTGGCGTGGTGGGGCTCTGCGTCGCGCAGGGCGAGGGCGATGAGGGTGGTGTGTTTGCCTTCGCGTAGGTCGTCGAGGCGGGATTTGCCGGTGAGGGCGGGGTTGCCGAAGACGCCCAGCAGGTCGTCGCGGAGCTGGAAGGCTTCGCCCAGTGGCAGGGCGTAGGCGGTGAGGGTGTCGAGCAGTGCCTGATTGGCTCCGGCGAGGACGGCGCCGAGATGAAGGGGGCGTTCGATGGTGTATTTGGCAGTTTTGTAGCGGATGATGGCCAGGGCTCGTTCGACTTCGTTGGTGGGTCGGCCGGTGGCAGTGACGTCGAGGTACTGGCCGTACATCACTTCGGTCCGCATCGCGTCCAGCACCGGCAGCAGGCGGCGGAGTTGATGGTGGGTCAGGCCGGCAGTGTGGATCAGCTCGTCGGACCAGCACAGGGCAAGATCTCCGACGAGGATCGCGGCGCTGGTGCCAGTCCGGTCGGCGTTCTGGCGGGGTCGGCCGGCGGCGTACTGGGCGGCGAGTGCGCGGTGGACGGTGGGGCGGCCGCGGCGGGTGTCAGAGCCGTCCATGACGTCGTCGTGGATGAGAGCGAAGGCGTGGAACATCTCCAGCGCAGCCGCGATCTGTATCACTGCACGGGGGGCCGGCACAGGACCGCCGGCTGCGTGCCAGCCCAGAACGCACAGCGTCGGCCGCAGGCGCTTGCCGCCTGCAGCACAGAAGTCCGACAGCACCGTCACTGCTTGCGACGGCATGGCCTGTGCTGAGGCGCGGGCCGCTTTGCGGCGCAAGAACTCCTCGAGAACGGTCTCCACTTGCCGGCGTGCCGCCACCAGGTCCAAAGGATCAACGCCGGAGGGGGCGGTGGTGGGTGTGAGGGTCATGGCGCCTCGTCCTCTCCGGCCGGAGAGGGGGTGGTGGCGGTGATGTGTAAGGCTTCGTCGAGGAGGGCGTCGACGATCTGTGATTCAGGGACGGTTTTGATGATCTGGCCGTGGCGGTAGATCTGGCCTTTGCCGTTGCCGCAGGAGACGCCGAGGTCGGCCTCGCGGGATTCGCCGGGCCCGTTGACCACGCAGCCCATCACGGCAATACGCAGCGGGTGGGGGAAGCCGGTGAAGGCGGCCTCAACTTGTCCGGCAAGTTTGTGGATGTCGACCTGGAGTCGGCCGCAGCCCGGGCAGGAGACGATCTCCAGCTTGCGGGGCCGCAGGCCGAGCGAGGCCAGGATGTGGCAGCCGGCGTTGACCTGTTCCACCGGCGGAGCAGACAGGGAAACCCGGATCGTGTCGCCGATGCCCTCCGACAGAAGGATGCCGAGGGCGACGGCGGATTTGATGGCGCCCTGGAAAGCCGGGCCTGCCTCGGTGACCCCCAGGTGCAGGGGGTAGGTGCAGTGCTGGGCGAGGAGCCGGTTCGCGGCGATCATGACCTGTGGGTCGTGGTGCTTGACCGCGATCTTCAGATCGTGGAAGCCGTGCTCCTCAAACAGGGAGCACTCCCACAGTGCCGATTCCACTAATGCCTCGGGTGTGGCCTGGCCGTGCTTGGCCAGCAGGCGGGGGTCGAGGGATCCGGCGTTGACTCCGATCCGGATCGGCACCCGGGCATCGCCCGCGGCTTTTGCGATCTCATTGATGCGGTCGTCGAACTTCTTGATGTTGCCGGGGTTGACGCGTACGGCAGCGCAGCCGGCGTCGATGGCGGCGAACACGTAGCGGGGCTGGAAGTGGATATCGGCGATGACGGGGATCGGGGACCTGGCGGTGATCTGAGGCAGGGCGTCCGCGTCGTCCTGGGAGGGCACCGCCACCCGGATGATGTCGCAGCCCGCGGCAGTGACCTCGGCGATCTGCTGCAGGGTGGCGTCCACGTCGGCAGTGAGAGTGGTGGTCATGGTCTGCACACTGACCGGTGCGCCACCGCCCACGGGCACCGCGCCGACGCGGAGTTGACGGGTCGGGCGGCGACGCACCGGAGCCTGGAGGCGCGGTGAGGGAAGGCCGAGTTCGATCGCGGTCATTGGGACGCTCCCTGTCGGATGGTGCCGGCGGAGGCGGCCGGTGTCAGCGGCTGCGGCTGCCCTGCCAGGGCCTTGCGGACGGCCTGGGTGATGCCGGCCGTGTCCAGTCCCGCCTGAGCGAGCAGCTGGCTGCGGGTGCCCTGCGGCAGGAAGGCGGTCGCAAGGCCGAGGCTGATGACCGGGGTGGTGACACCGGCATCCGTACAAGCCTGGGCGATCGCCGTGCCCGCCGCACCGGTGCGCAGGCCATCTTCGAGCGTGACCGTCAGACGGTGGCGAGCGGCGAGCGCGGTCAGGGACGGGCTGACGGGCAGGATCCAGCGGGGGTCGACCACCGTGACGCCCACACCCTCCTGTTCCTCCAGCTCGGCTGCGGCCTTTAGGGCCGGTTCAGCGAGCGGACCGACAGCAACGAGCAGCACCTCCAGACTTCGCCTCCGGCTGCGGTACAAAATGTCCAGGCCATCCATGCGGGCCAGCGCCTTGAGGTCCGGCCCGGCGCTGCCCTTGGGAAAGCGCAGCACGGTGGGTCCGTCGGAGACGGCGCAGGCTTCGTGCAGCAGGGACCGCAACTGGGCCGCGTCCCGGGGAGCGGCGATCTTCAGCCCGGGAACGGCAGAGAGCATCGCCAAGTCCCACATGCCGTGATGGGACGGCCCGTCGGGACCGGTGATCCCGGCCCGGTCCAGGCTGAAAGTGACCGGGAGGCGGTGCAGGGCGACATCCATCAGCACTTGGTCGAACGCCCGGTTCAAGAAAGTGGAATAGATCGCGACCACAGGATGCAAGCCCCCCATGGCCAGCCCGGCGGCAGATGTGACGGCGTGCTGCTCAGCGATACCGACATCAAAGACCCGCTCGGGGAAGCGGGCGGCCATCAGGTGCAGACCAGTCGGTCGCAGCATCGACGCGGTCACCGCCACCACGTCCTCGCGCTGCTCAGCCAGCTCAGCCAGCACGCCACCGAACACACTGGTCCACGACAGCGAGCCCGAGCCCCTGCCAGAATGAACCGGCCTGCCGGTAGCGGGATCAACAGTGCCCACGGCGTGCAGGCAATCCGCCTCATCCGCTTCAGCCGGGCTATACCCCTTGCCCTTGACGGTCATGACATGCACCACGACCGGGCGGGCAAGAGCCCGGGCCCGCTGCAACACTCCCTCAATCTCCCAAGTGTTGTGCCCATCGACAGGCCCGAAATAGGTGAAACCGAGCTCGGTGAAAAAGTTCTGACATGCCTCCACACCACCGCCCTGCTTCAGCACATCCAGGTGGCGGGCGAGAGCCCCGGTCGTAGGGGCATAGGAACGCCCGTTGTCGTTGAGGACGACGATCACCGGACGCTTGGGAGAGGCGCCCAGGTTGTTGGGGGCCTCGAAAGCGAGGCCCCCACTCAGCGCCCCGTCTCCGATCACCGCGACCACGGCCCGGTCGCTCTCACCGTTCAGGGCGCGGGCCTTGGCCAAACCGTCCGCATAAGCCAGCGCGGTCGAAGCATGGGAGTTCTCCACCCCGTCGTGCACCGACTCGGCCCGGGACGGATACCCCGACAGGCCGCCCGCCTGTCGCAGAGTGATGAACTGCTTACTCCGCCCGGTGAGCAGCTTATGCACATACGCCTGATGCCCCGTATCAAACACCAGCGCATCACGAGGTGACTCAAAGACCCGATGCAAGGCGAGAGCGACTTCCACCATCCCCAGATTCGGACCAAGATGCCCCCCCATGGCACACACCGTGCCAATCAGGAAACGGCGGATCCACGCGGCCAGAGTGGGCAGCTCCTGCGCAGACAGGGCACGCACCTCGTCCAGACCACCGGGCAGAACCGGCAATACAGCGGGAGGACGGATCATCCTGCACTCCTTAGCCGGAGCCGGGGAACATGGTGGACAATCACACCCGCCGGACCGAGGCCTCAGCAACCCGAGCAGAGCGGATGCCACACAGTGGACACCCCCACCCGCGCCCCGCCCAGACACCACAGACCACCAATAGCGGACACATCATGCAACCTTGCACACTTGTGAATATGAGTGGCGTGGAGGCGCGAGCCAGGCACTAAGGTCTTCTGGGCAACGTGACGGCTGCGGCCGACGGACTGCCACCGCGCTTGATCACCAGCATCCCGACCACCGACGCCACAGTGACCGACCCGGTCCATCACATGCTCGCCACCCATGATCTCCTTGTCGCGCGAAGCTGATCGGAAAATCGATCTTCGGGAGAGCAGGCGGCAGCATCCGGGCCGCTTGCGGACCGGATGTCGTTGGGCGGTCGGTCAGGCTGATGTCGGTGTGAGGGCGACCTGGTGGCCGAGGGCCTGGAGCTGGCGGACGAGATCGCGGGTCTTGCGGGCGGGGTTGAGGTGGCGCTGGTGCCAGTCGGCGCCGAGTTCCTGGTAGGAGTCAGCCGGGTCGTTGATCAGGTGCCAGGTGATGACGAGTATCGAGCGGGCGACGGCGACGAGTGCTTTGGCGTGGCCGCGACGTTTGACGATGCGCCGGTAGCGGGCCCCGAGGAAGGTGTTGGTCCGAGCGGCGGCGTTGGCGGCCTCGCCGAGGGCGCTCTTGAGCCAGGGGTTGCCTTGCCCGGCCGGGCCCGCGGTGTTCTTCGCGCCGGACTGGATAGTGCGCGGACATAACTTCGCCCAGGAGACGAGATGTTCGGGGGTGGGGAAGCGGCTGCCTGATGGCCGCAGCGCGGAACAGGTCCGTGACGCACTCGTGGGCACTGTCCAGGGCCTGCGCACTCACCTGGCACGCTCGCTGACCTGGGATCAAGGCAGCGAGATGGCCACGCACGGCTCCTTCACCACGGCCACCGACATCCCGGTCTACTTCTGCGATCCCGCCAGCCCCTGGCAGCGCGGCTCGAACGAGAACACCAATGGCCTGCTGCGACAGTACTTTCCCAAAGGCTCCGACCTCTCGACGCACAGCCGTGAGCACCTGGACATCGTCGCCGCCGAACTCAACGGTCGTCCACGCAAAACGCTCGACTGGGACACCCCAGCCGAGCGCCTGCATAAACTGATTGCGGCCTGACCAATCGACCACGTGTTGCGACAACCGCTGGATTCCAAGGTCCGCGCCCGCGGACATTTTCCCAACGAGGCCGCCGCGTTGAAGTGCGTCTACATGGCGCTGATGAGCCTGGACCCGACCGGCAAGGGCCGACGCCGCTGGACGATGCGCTGGAAGGCGCCACTCAACGCCTTCCAGATCACCTTCGACGGCCGCCTCACCCCCACTGACCAGCGATAACTCAACAACCAAGATCAGCCGTTAAGTTGACACACCCGAGACGCTCCTAGGGGGTGTGACGTGTGTCGCATGCCGACGGGAGCGAGGCAGCGATGTCTCGGCAGCTGTGGTGTTGCGGGGCGGCGGTTTGTGATGCGGCGTTCAAATGATGCGTCCTTCCTGATCTATTTTTGTTGCGCTTGTTAGCGTGGCCGGGATCACTTCTGTTTTTGCGTAACGGAATGCTAGGGCGGTAAGGGAGTGACAGCGTCGGTTCGATGTGTTCTTCTTACTGACGAGCCGTCTCGTAGAATATGTGAAGGGCAGCTCGCGTATCCTGCTGCCGCCCAGGAATAACACAAGGCCGAAAAGTAGGCACGCACGAAGCGCGCCATTAAACGGAAGTCGGTAGTTTCCGGCATCCTTGCTGATTTTCCCACCAGCAGACAGACAGACGGCCCGGTCCAGGACTGAACTAGAGAGACCTAGTACACCTGACAGAGGAGGAAATCATGGGAGCTCACTCAAGGCAGCGTGCGCAGGGTCGGCATAGGAAAGAGGACGTAATCTCGCCGTGGAAGATGCCCGGGCAGCTGGGCGTGAGGGCGGTGGTGATCGGGTTGACTGTGTCGGCTGCGGGATCTGCAGTCGGCGGGCAGGCCCTGGCAAACAGCGAACCGGGGGGTGGGCCGGCCCAGCAGTGGGTTGTGGACGGGGAAAACCTCGACGGGTTGGACAACGTTAGGTCAGAAGTCGAGACGGTCTACGGAATTCCGAAGGAAAATTACGACAAATTTAAAGAGATGGCAAGAAAATATAATTTGATTATTCAAGTCCGCCCGACTAATCCCGAATCGGTCAAGTGGCTCACTAACGGAGAAGCGGTTCCCAAGCCGGAGGCCATCAAGGCCAAAAGTATCAACAGCTATGACGTCCAACTCGGGGCGAATAGAGACCATATCGGCCTCGTTGGCATGTTTAAGCCCCAAAAGCCGCAGGGTTGGAAGAGCTGGGATGATTACCCCAAAGAACTGAAAGAGCGTTACGATCAGCGCAAAGACGAGTATAAGACTTTAAGCGCGCCTGATGTAATAGGAAAGGTAGAAAAGGCCGGATTTAGATATGACGAAACATCCCACTTATTCCACGCCGCGGTCAACGGACGGGACATGAAGGTCACGGGTGACCATGATATTTTTCATATAACCAACCCTGATGGTTCGCGGCTTGAGCCGAAGCAGGTTGACGCGATCATCGAGCACATGAAGAAGAATAATATGGGGGTTCAGCATGGCGCTCACATGTATTGGCTGCCCCAAGGGAAATTCAATATAGGTATCGACGAGAAGATTCGCAAATCTCACCAGCCGCCATCCGAGGGAGAGAACGGTCATGAGAAGCTGCTGATATTCTCTCCCAGCTCTGATCCTAAAGCTGAGTATGCGTCACCGCCGCAGCGGCGGGGATCCTTTGTGGGGCATTCCGAGAACCTGATTCCAGAGAGGAGAGGCTCTGTCGTTGGTTGCGCTGGCCAGTCGTTGCCGTTGGCGGGCTGCGTGCCGGGTTCGGCTGCCCCGCGGGAGGGGGAGGCGCTGCCGGCGCAGCAGGCCCGGACTGAGTTGCAGGGCGGGCAGAGCCCGCAGGGGACGGCTTCAGGAGTGCATCGGGGGCAAGGGGAGCAACCGTTCATGGCACCGTCTGCGCCGTCGCAGCCGTCCGTGTCGTCACAGCACCAGCAGGGCGGAGGTCATGAAGCACAGCCCGCGCAGCCGTTGAGCCAGAGGGGAACGCCGATGACGCCGCCCGTGCCGGTGACCCCTCCGACGATCCCGGGGCTATCGCCTCGGATTTCGACGCCGCGGCCGGGCTTCCTGGAGAGGTTCTCCGAGGGCGGGGAGCTCGTGGTGCAGCTGGTTCAGCCATGGATCGACAGGATTTATGCCGATAACCACCAGGGTCTGAGCGAGACGCAGTTGGCGTCCTACTTCTTCCATGACCTGCACTACGGCTGGCCGGAGCAGGCCAGAACCGCGTGGCGAAACGCCTGGTCCGCACTGCCGGAGAAAGAGAAGACCGGAGATAATGCGCAACGTATCCGAGAGATGATCATCGAAAAAATTACAGACCAGACGAACAAGGCAGCAGGCGAATATAACTTTGGGCTAGGCCCCCGGGATCTCGAAAAGATCATCGCGCCCGCAAAGGAAGCGCTCAAGGAAGAGGAGAACAAGAACCTCGAGGAGAGGCACGGGACTCCGCCCCAGCGCATTCGGTTTGATCCGAAGACGCAGGAACTCGTGACGTCAGAGGACCAGCAACTGCAGCCGTTGCAGGGCGGCTCTTTCAGCCCGAATGTGAGGAAGCCGAGGTCGGTTCCCTCCGGGAGTGACGGCAACCAGTCCGGTAGCGGTGGTTCCCAGGGCGGCAGCGCCGGCGGTGGCGAAGCACCAGCCGCCTCGCCCGGGGCACCCCTCACGAGCCAAGCCCCGTTCAGCTTGGCACCGCTCAGCAACGAGCAGCAGAACCAGCCGCCCGCTCACCCGCAAAACTCGGTTTTCGCCCCTGCATTGCCGCCAGCGGCCGCCCCGGCGTCGTTGCAGAGTGGCTGGCCGGGCGGGATAACGGTTGAGTCGTTAAGGGATCCGTTGCATCAGGTGGGGGCTGCGCCGCCGGAGGCGGCACATGCGGCTCCAGCGGAGCCCCCCGCACCCAACCCTGCTCCCGCAGGCGTTCCGGCCACATCATCACAGGATGCTCCGACCCCGACTCCGGCTGCCCTAGGCGAGGATCCTGCTCCGGCTGCACCCGTGGAGCAGCCGGTGCAGCAGGAGTCGTCGGCTCCGACATTGGCGGCGCCCGCTCCAGAGGCAGCTCCAGCCGACCAGCAACCGCCGACGGACAGTTCGGCTGGTTCCAACAGTGGCGGTGGCGTCTCTTAGTGGGCGTCGCCGCGGTGTACGACTCGGACCGGACCCGGGGCCATCATCGGATGCTGATCCGCCGGCGTAGCGAGGTCGTGTCGGGCATTCAGCAAGACCGCCGTCGTCATCACCGCGAAGTCCGCCGGGCGCAGGGTCTTCGGCCTCGCCACCGCAGGCGTCCGTCTCGCTTGACCTCTTGCGCGTCAGTCCGGCAGCCAGTGCAGCTCGTGCGCCAGGGTTTTGGCGACGGCACGGATGCGGCGGTGTAGCGGCGACTGCTCGCGTGGGAGGACCAGGTGGATCGTCAGGCTGGGCGTGCCTCGCAGCGGTCGCCAGGTGAGCATTGTCATGTTGTTGGGGGTGGCTGGTGTTGAGGGTGTGTCGGGGCGTGCTTCTCCCGTGTGTCGGCCGGTGTCAGACGGTCGCGGGGCAGCCGGTGACCTGGTTCCAGGTGCGGAAGCGTTCGGTCATTTCGGCTCGGTAGGCGGGGGCGGTGAGCAGGTGGCGGCGGGGCCGGAAGTGCGGTGAGATGCCGCTGAAGGCGGACAGGGATCTCTGGGCGCCTCCGGCGGAGCGGAAGCGTCGCATTGCCTTCTCGCGCTGTCTCGTTGGCTGGTGGGAGTTCTCGCACCGGGTTGTTCAGATACTTCGAACTGCGGTGCTCGACGGACGGCATGACCTGCCGGTGTGGAGTTCCCCCCAGGCCGGGTAGTTAAGGCTTCGTTGGGGGATGCAAGCACTGTGTCGAGGGCTTGTGCTCCAGCCGGAACATGGGCAACGCGGCTCCGGTGAGACAGGTGGTCGACCAAGACGCCCTGTACGGAGCCGCGTTGTCCTCGTATTCTGCCTCTCCAACCGCCCTGATGACGCTTTCCCGGGAAACCACCATGGCCGCGGGGCGACTCGCCGCCGGGGCGCTATCAAGTTGTCTGCGGGGGCGTGAGATGATCTTGATGTAGGTCGTCTTGGGATGGGCTCGCGGTGGAGGCTGAGGCGTCGGTGTCGTACAAGGGGTACCGATTCCCGGCTGAGGTGATCAGTCACGCTGTGTGGCTGTACCACCGTTT
>NZ_JBVKCZ010000076.1:0-21558 GCF_055634335.1 Streptomyces sp. NPDC111802
CTTCGACGGCGGCCAGGCCTTCCACTCGGTCGGCGTCAGCATGTGGAACCCGCCGGGCTCGCACGGCTGCGTCAACATGACGAAGACCGACGCGAGGAAGTACTGGTCACTGCTGAAGAACGGCGACGACGTCTACGTGTACGGCCGCAAGCCGGGCACCTGAGTCGGTCAAGTTGGTCGGATCCACCTCAGGCGGATCACGCATTCGCCCCAGTGCCGTTTGCGGGGCATCAGCACGGCTCTTATACCGAGGAGGGAGGGACTTCAATGTCTTCGGAGTGCCTCCCTCCGTAACTTGCCGTCGAAGGGAAGGCCGCTGATGAATGCTTCGCTTAATGGACCGGTTGGTGCGATGGGCTGGTTACCTGACCGTCCCGACATCCGCGACTACACGAAGACGGCACGCCAGGTCGATGCTTTTCTGAGCGCATCGGGCCTGACCTCCCGAGCTCCCGTTGCGCCGCCCCCGCTTGTTGACCTACGGTCCAAATGTTCTCCCATCGTCGATCAGGGCGAACTGGGCTCATGTACGGCCAACGCTGCGACCGGAGTACTTGAGTACTTCCAAATTCAGTCGTCCGGCTCCTACACACCAGCCTCTCGTCGCTTCATCTACAAAGCGACACGCAACTTCCTTGGAGTTCAAGGTGATACGGGAGCGTATCTCCGCTCCACGATGGGAGCTTTGGCACTCTTTGGAGTGCCGCCAGAGAGGTTTTGGGCTTACGACGTCGAGCACTTCGACGATGAGCCGCCCGCGTTCTGTTATGCCTTTGCCAGCAACTACCAGGCGCTGATGTACTACCGTCTGGACCCGCCAGGCATCAGCCTCGGTGAACTGCTCAGCGACATCAAGGCCAGTCTCGCAGCTGGGCTGCCCGCTATGTTCGGATTCGCGGTCTACAGCAGCATCGAGCAAGCCACAGATGGCAACATCCCCTTCCCCTCGTCGCGCGAGGCCGTTCTGGGTGGCCACGCAGTCGTCGCAGTCGGATACGACGACAACCGTGCCGTCCTGAACCCGCTGGACAACGGAACCACTAAAGGTGCACTCATCATCCGCAACTCTTGGGGGGCGTCATGGGGCGACAACGGATATGGCTATTTGCCGTACGACTACGTCACCGAGGGGCTCGCAGATGACTTTTGGGTGCTTGTCAACGCCGAGAATGTGGCAGTAGCACCCTTCAACGAGTAGCGGTCAGCCTGTACAGGGGCATCGCTCGACGGGTAGAGAAGAGCGCAGCTCGGTCCGCTTATGCTTCTTGGGGCCTTCTCCGGCCTTGAGTCGCTACGGTCGCTGCCGGGGTTGTGGGGGCACGTCGAATCGCCCGCTGCAGCCAGGCGACACTCTCGCTGATCGTTATCATCCATTGCGCGGTGTGCAGCGTTACCCACGCAACACAGGAATTGCGGGCATCACGTAACGAAATCTGCGGTGGCTGTGTCAGAGGAAGTACCAGCAGGTACAACCAGCCACCCAGAAGGTGCACCGATATGACGCAGCAGCTGAACATGGCGGAGATCGCCGGCGACGGCCCGGCCCCGGCTATCGGGGCGCTCGCGATCATGAGCGGAGGGGTCGACGAAGACGTCACGCTCGGTAAGACGACCATCGCCGACGTGATAGTCGTCAAGATCGCCGGCATGGCGGCCCGTGAGATCCCCGGAGTGCATGACACCGGCGGTGGCCTCTCCCGCGCGATCGGCAAGGTCCGTGATCGGGCTCCGGGCGGGCGACTCCACGTAGGACGCGGCGTGAAGGCTGAAGTCGGCGAGCGGCAAACGGCCATCAGCATCGACCTGGTCGTCGAGCAGGGAGCCGTGGTCCCGGAAGTCGTCTGGCACGTACGGGAGAACGTGATCTCGTCCGTGGAACGGATCACGGGCCTTGAGGTTGTCGAGGTGAACGTGGCCGTCATCGACGTACACCTCCCCGACGATGCGCTGTTCATCTCCGAGGCACTGCGTGTGGCGTGAGTCGGCCACATCGAAAGGCCCTGCTCAGGGGGGGGCGGGAGAGCGCAATGGAGCGGATGTAGATGACAAACCGTGATGGTATTCCCGCAGGGGACCTTGAGTTGGAAGGTCCAGCACATGATCACAGTCACGAGGTCGGTACGCCTATATATGACGAGCTGTACGCGGATTACCGTGGTGCGTTCAGAGCGCTGCCAGGCGACCGATTCGGCGAAGATGAGCTGAAGTTCCAGCCGTTTGACCAGCTCGATCTTCCAGTGGCCCGCACGTCCAATGGGCACGCAGACGGCTCGGAGCCACGCGCGGCGTAGGGGGCCGATGCCTCGCTCTGTGATATCAGCGAGCTGAACACGGGCGGTGAGGGGCGGGCACCCAAGGAAGACGCGGTTGGACGAGGCAGCCACCGCGGCCACCCGCATCAGTCGGTTGGGGTCTGCTGCGCTTGGGCTTTCTCGTCTGCGGCGCCGCCGGCGCCGACCAGGCCGCCGCGGGTTTCGCGGCCGGCGGCGAGTTCGGGCTCGAAGCGACGCATCTCTCGTTGTGCCCCGGTTCCGATGAGGCCGGGCAGGTAACCGCGTATGCCTTGCATCCCGCGAAGCCAGCGCTGGGCGTAGAGGTGGGCAGAGCGGTGCTCGATGCCTTTGACGAGCCGATCGACGGCCGGGCGCAGCGGGTAGGTGAGGTTGGCCGGCCAGGGTAGGCGCTTGCGCAGTTGGCGCAGGACGTCGTCCTCGTCGGCGCCGCGCACCATGTCGGTGTCGGTCCAGCTCAATTACGCCACACCAACCTTGACGCCGTGATGGCCGACCTCGCCGCGCAGACAGTGAGCGAACGCCTCGACACCCGATTTCGACGCACAGTAGGCCGCCAGCATGGGGCCCGGACTATGGCGGCGAGTGAGGCGATCTGCAGCAGATAGCCGCGGCTGTCCAGCAGCGCGGGCAGGAACGCACGGGCGGTGTTGACACTGCCCAGCAGATTGACCTCCAGGACCCGGTTGAAGGAGCGGATGCACAGTCCAGGAACGGGCCGCCCTGGGCACACCGGCATTGGCGACACGGCATCCACGGTCCCGAAGTGTTCCACGACCTCCCGGGCGACCTGTGCCATGGCCTCGGCATCGGTGACATCGGCCTACGAGTACGCGCACTCGGTGGCCAGCCCGTCCGACACCTGCCGCAACTCCTCCGGCTCCAGACCGATCAACGCGATCCGCGCCCCACGCGCCGCAAGCCGACACGCCAGCTGCCAGCCGACACCGCGTGCGGCACCTGTCACCGGCACGAGCTGGCCCTGAAGCTTCCTGCCCATCCTCACCATCTCCCTT
Organism: Streptomyces sp. NPDC111802; assembly: GCF_055634335.1. Lineage (NCBI taxonomy): Bacteria > Bacillati > Actinomycetota > Actinomycetes > Kitasatosporales > Streptomycetaceae > Streptomyces > Streptomyces sp. NPDC111802. The sequence goes on from NZ_JBVKCZ010000076.1 coordinate 3,308, forward strand.
CCAAGAGCGGTGGCTGCTGGTTGACGGGCTCGGGAACGGGCGCCGTGAGGTGATCGCGAACGAGCGCACGGACCGCGCCCGCCACCGTTTCCGGTGCCTCCAACGGCGCCATGTGACCGAGTCCTGGGAACTCGGTGAGTCCCACACACTGCGGCAGGGCGGCAGCGATCCGCCGGGCGTGTCCGGGCGGGGTGAGCCGATCGGCCGCGCCCGCGATCACCGCGGTCGGCACGCTCAGCTGCGTCACCTGCGCCGTCAGGTCGAGGTCGGCCAAGACGCGGGCCCAGCCGGCGCGCCCGGCGGACGGACAGGCGTGCACGATGTCGGCACACGCCTGGACCATTTCCCGCGGGACATCGGGGCTCATGGCCACGTATTTGAGGATCCGTTTTGACAGGGGATTGACCGGGCCGAACGGGGCACGGCTACCCAGCAGGGCTCGGTGCACCCATTTCCGTAGACGCTCCGAGCGCAGAGGCACCACTCGGGAGTCCGACAGCAGACGTGAACTGCAGGTGTTGCAGAGCAGCACGGCTGCTGCCCGCTTGCGCACGGCTTCCCTGCCGGCGGCCGCCAGCACGGACATGCCGCCCATGGAATGCCCGGCGACCACCGCGCGCTCTCCAGGGCCGAGCGTCGTTTCGAGTACGGCCTGGAGGTCATCGGCGAGCGCCCTCGTACTGTAGCCGCCGGGCATGAGGGCGGCTGGACTGCGGCCGTGGCCCCGTTGGTCGTACAGCACGACGCGGTGGTCGACGGCGAGTGCGCGGGTGACCGGTGCCCAGAAGTCAACCCGGGAGGTCCAGCCATGCACCAGGACGACGGTGGGCGCTTCCTCACGCCCGTGCACCTCGACATGGATGCGGGCGCCGTCAGCCGAGACGGCGGTCAACTCCTGTGCAGGCGCGGGTGGGGTGTACAGGCTGGAGCGCACGTGTGGTTGCCGGATCATGCGACACCCCCTCCAGGGACCGCGGCCCCGGCCGCTGCGGACCGCGTCGGTTTGGGCCCGGAGCCTTCGCAGCCCGACGGGCGCAGGACGGCATACTCTGTCAGGTCCACCCTTCGGGCGGCCTTCCTGAACTCACTGGTCGTCCCCGGCCAGACCGTCGTGTTGCGGTCGTTCGCGTCCAGATACCAGCTGTCGCACCCGGTGCTCCAGACCGTGGTGCCCATCCGCTCTTGCAGGCGGTCGTGCCAGGCGCGCACGGCAGCGGGACGAGCGTCCAGTGCCGCCTTGCCGCCCACGGCGTCGAGCTGCCGGATGAAGTCGGCCACATAGTTGAGCTGCGCCTCGATGATAAGGATCATTGAGCTGTTTCCGAGGCCGGTGTTGGGGCCGAGGATGGTCAGGAAGTTGGGAAAGCCGGCGGCGCTGGTTCCGCGCAGTGCCTCCATGCCGGCCTTCCATTCCTCTGCGAGGGTGGTGCCGGCCGCGCCCGTGACACGCTGGGCGATCGGCATGTCGGTGACCCGGAAGCCGGTGCCGAAGATGATCGCGTCGACGTCCGCCTCGGTGCCGTCAGCGGCGATCAGCGTCGAGCCCCGCACTTCTCGCAGCCCGGTGGCGACCACGTCCACATTGGACTGGGCCAGCGCTGGGTAGTAGTCGTTGGACAGCAGGATGCGCTTGCAACCGATGCGATAGTCGGGGGTCAACGCCGCCCGCATGGCCGGGTCCTTGACAGCCTTTCGCATGTGGGACTTGGCCATCCGCTCGATCAGACGCAGCCGCTCCGGCCGTTTCGTGAAGGCGCTGACCTGCAGCTCACGGATCCCCCACAGCAGTCCGCGGCGTAACACCCGGGTGACGGGTACCCGTCTATGCAGCCAGCGCTCGAAGGCCGTGATCTTCCGGTCCATGCGTGGCATCACCCAGGGCGGAGTGCGCTGGAACAGTGTCAGCTGCCGCACCAGCGGCTGGATCTGGGGGACGATCTGGATCGCCGAAGCACCGGTGCCAATCATGGCGACGCGCTTGCCACGCAGGTCGTAGTCGTGGTCCCAGCGCGCGGAGTGAAAGACCTTGCCGGGAAAGCCTTCCAGGCCGGATATGTCGGGGATCTTGGGAGCGGACAGGGGGCCGGTCGCCGCTATCACGACATCGGCAGTAAGGCTGCCCGTCGTGGTCTCGATCACCCAGTGCAGTTCATCGCTGTCCCAGCGCGCGGCATGCACCTCGGAGTTGAAGCGGATGTGCGGCCGGAGCCCGAAGGTGTCGGTGACCTTCTCCAGGTACGAGCGGATGAGCGGCTGGCCGGAGAAGTTCCGAGGCCACTCGGGGTTGGGCGCGAACGAGAAAGAGTAGAGGTGCGAGGGCACATCGCAGGCGCAACCCGGATAGCTGTTGTCCCGCCAGGTGCCACCTATCGCGTCGGCACGCTCCAGAAGGACGAAGTCGTTAATGCCCTCGCGGCGCAGTCGGGCTGCGACCCCAAGCCCCCCGAACCCTGAACCAACCACCGCGACCCGAACATGTTCAAGCTTGTGTTCGGTCATCACCTCGCCCCTCCGTTAATGAGCCCACATCGAATCGCGCCAGTAAACACTGGCTGATGGCGAGAGTAGGACCCGACTTGTCTGTTTGGAATGCGACGTTCATCGCATCGCGACGGCACCGGGCCCGTCACCCAGCGGCGGAATGCATGCCCATGGTCAGCAGCCAAGAACTGTGGCTTTCGCAGAGCAGAGAGGATTTCCTCGCCCGTCCGCAGCTCAGCGCGCCAGCCAACCTGCCGGATCGGCCGCCGCTGCCTCGCACAGGCAAACAGCGTCAGGAAGCCAGCAAGCCCGAGCTCTGCCACATACGCCGGCCCACGCCCTTGAGGATGCCGACTTCGTCGAGGAACTCGGTGAGCCGCTTGGCGCCGGTCTGCATCACCTCGCGGCGGTGAGGACTCGCCTTCACCTGTGCCAGAGCTTCTCGTCGGTCGAGCCCCACGTTTGTATAGACCTGCGGGTTGATGAAGGCTTCGGACATGACCTGTGCCGCTCCGCCACAGCCGATACGGGTCAGCTCCTTCTCCCAGCGCGGGCACGACATCATCTGGCGGCGCAATTCCTCGCGCGCATACCGCACATGCCGCGCCTCTTCCACTACATGGATTCGGTTGACCCCGCGGACCAGCGGCTGTACGCGCTCGTCCGGGAAGGTGAGCCGCTGCATCCAGTCCAGGATCTCTTCGCCCAGCAATGTTGCCGCGAACGAACCCGGTGTCGTGGACACCGTCTTGAGCAGGCGCGCGAGGTTGTGGTGCACCCGATTTACTGGGTACGCCGGTGTGCCCACTTTCTGGATCATGCGGGCAAACATGTCGGAGTGGCGGCACTCATCGCCGATCTCGGTAAGCGCGTAGCGGACGTGCGCACTGGTGATCGGCTTGTCGTAGATGTGCCGGACGAGCAGCTGCATGAGAATGATCTCGAACCAGATGCCGAGCGACGCCAGCGAAGCGAGCTCGTGCCGGGCCAGATCCATGCGCTGCTCCTCCGACATCCGTCGCCACAGCGGCGTGTCGTAGAGCGATATCAGTTCCGGTGGCCAGAACCACTTTCCTTCTTCGAACGGCGCATCCCAGTCGAGCTCGGTATCGGGGTCGAATGAGTTCTTCGCGGAGGAGATGAGCAGCCGCTCGGCAACCTGCTCCCGATCCTTGAGCAGGCCGAGGGAATCGCGTAAGTGAGGTTCGGTCGTGGAGGTCATCTTGAGCACACCTTGTTCATGGGTTACCGCTGGTATCGCAGTATTAGAATCCCTGTCAGTAGGAGTGTCAAGTGTTATCCAGCCCTCGTCACGTGCTGCGATGTACTCCTGGCGCTCAGTTGCTCAAGGGTGTTGGGTAGTTGGGATAGCGACGGCAAGTGATGTTGCGGCGGGTTGAGTGCGGATCTGCGGTGGGAATTGATCGCCGTTACCGTAGACCGACGTAAATGACCGTCACTTCACGGCGCGCAACGTCCGGCGACCTGCACCGGACCCGGCAGGAGCTGACTACTCCCTGGCCGGGAGCAGTCAGCTCTCGCCCACCTTGCATTGGCGCGCGTCATCAAGTTCGCCGGTTCCCCTCCCGTGCTCATCGGATTTGGCCCGGTCGACCGGCGACTCAGGATGAGTGAGCCATGAGGCCGAGCCATCTGATGGGGGTAGGTCACCGCAACGTGTTCTGTGCTGGCTCCCACCTCAGACGCCTGGCCTCGTTGTCCTTGGTGTCCTTGCCCTTCGCGTGCGAGGGCTGTCATCGCGATGGCGCTCTGGGCCCCGCGGAATCCCGGTAAGGGCCGATACCGACATCAGCGCCGGGTCGGCCGCAGCCTTATGCGCTAAACCGCTTCGGCTTCGATCTCCGGCGCGGCGGTTCCTCATCCGTCGGCATCTGCGTCGACTTCTCCGACGGCCTCTCCACCGGGCTTCTACGTCAGCACGGGCTGGTCGCGTGTCCAGCGAGGATGCCCCCCGGTGGTGGCCGCGCCCGCGGCGTGGCCACCACTGCGGGGTGCCGGTTCGAATCAGGACAAAGCCCTCATCAGGGGCGTTAGGCAGTCCGCGGTTACGTTGAGTGCCGCTGTGAGCCACTTCTTGCGCTCCCCCTCCGTGAGGCTCGGGGGCAGTGGCAGGTCGATCCGCTCGGCCGTGCTGTCGGGCTGATACGTCCTGGCGAAGGGCTCGTAGTCCTTCCTGAGTGCCTGGCTGATGAGCGGTAAAGCGATGCTGGTCATCGCCGCCACCAGGCCGAAGAACCTCTCATTGCCGCGGTACTCCGGCGGGACCCTCTCCGCGATCTGAGCATGCAGGTCGGCGTCTTCGACGGAGGACGTCCGGAACCCGGGCCCGCCGGTCCTGGTGAACTCGTCCATCATCGCCGGGACGAGGACGCGGCCGGAATCGATGAATGCTTTCCAGAAGTTCGGGTCGTAGATGTGTTCGATGTTCTCCAGGGGCTGGCGGATCGCCAGGTCCCTCCCGCCGGCCTGCGGCGCCATCCCCGCTGCGATGGCAGGGGCGAACAGGGCGCAAGCCCGCTGCACGTCCGAGAGCCAGGTGTCGGCGGGCGTGGTCGTGGGCGTGGGTGGGGCGCTGGCCCTCTGCACACCGCCGATCAGGCTGTCGACGGCCTTGCCGATGCTCATCGTGGTCATCGTGTGTATTCCTTTCATCGTCGCGCCGCTTCCAGGAGAAGCGGCCGTCGTCGCGGAGTCGGCAGCGGCCGCCGCGGACTTGAGCAGGTCCTCCACTTTCTGGATCAGATTCCTGCTCACTTCGGTCATGGACACGAGCGTCCGGGAGAGCATGTCCTCTTGGCCGGACGGAGCGAATATGCACGGCGTTTGGCTCATGTTGAGGGCGGCCAGAGTGTCTCCGGCCCGTGAGACCAGTTCGGCGACCGGGAGAGTCTCATCCGCAGCCTTCAAAAGGGAGTAAGTGAATGCGGAAAGCCAGTCGGTCACCGCGCTGCCGGAAGCTGCGGTCTGATCCGGGCGGCACGCCGTGATCAGGATTCCGTTCAGCTCACCGGCGCCGGACACGACTCCCTTCGGCGCGAACTCCTCGCCGGGTGGGTTCGCCAAGCTGGCGAGAAGAGAGTGTTCGTCGCGCATCGGAGCTCGGCCGAAAGGCTTCACACCCCGCACAGCCGTCAATGCGTTCGCTGCTGCCAGGGACTTGGCGGGGGGAGGTGAAAAAACCTTGGCCCTGACGAGTCGCGGCTTCCCTTGAACGAAGAAGGCCTTTTCCATGCCACCGGAGTGGCAGGCGTCGACGACTACGGTGAGTACCCCGCGGGGAAGACCTGCAGTGCGCCGGACCAGTTCGGTGTCCTCCAGGAACTCGTCGTAGCAGCAGAGGACTTCTGTCAGTACATCGCCCTTGAGATATCGGTATCCATGGGACGACTGGAAGAAGACCCTGTGATCTCCTGGCTGCGCACCATCGCTGAGCCAATCCAAGCCTTCTCTGATGTTGTCGAGCGTGGCATCGGCGTCGTGCAGAAAACTCAGCTCGGAATCAGCGAAACCCAGTCGGCCCAGCAGCTTCCCGAATTCTTCCGTGTCCGCTACGCAGCTGTTCAGGCGGTTGGTCGGGTCAGGGTACTCATCTATACCGATGAGCAGTGCGCGATCTGTCATCACATCCCACTTTCTGTTCCACCGTTCGAGGATCGGTTTCGCAGAATCCGCATCGGGCCCCAGGTAATGCGGATCCGATTCTTCGAGTGCAACCGGTGAACGACCTTTTCGCGCGCAACAGGACACAGGGACTGGCGTGAACTCATGCTCATACTTGGCCGTTTCCTCAGCGTCGGCAACCGCAACGAACAGCAACCAGTGACTTAAGGACCATTCACCAGCATCGGAGGTATCACATGCCACGGCCGGGTCAGAGCCGCAGCGCGGAGCAAGACGAGCTAACGGAGCGCATCGCGATGGGGCTGCTCCTGCGGACGTTCCCACCTGAGCTGGTGGACTTGGCGATCAGCTCCTGCGGGCGCGCCGAGCGCCGCAGCCGACTGCTGCCCGCGCGCACGACCGTCTACTTCATCCTGGTCATGTGCCTCTTCCCGCACCAGGGTTACGCCAGGGTGGCTGGGCTCCTTAACGAAGGGCTCACGCGTGCCAGACTGGTCCACGGCCCACGCCCGGTGCCCACGACCGCCGCGATCTCACGGGCCCGGATCCGCCTTGGAGCGGAACCCCTGGCCGCGCTTTTCAAGGAAGCCGTACGTGCTTCTCCCACTCCGGCAATGTCAGTCAACCACTATCGGAACTGGAGGGTGATGACCGCCGACGGTACAGCCGTCGCCTTACCGGACAGCCCTGACAACCGCCCCCACTACGGCTTATCCGCCTCCCAGCCAGCACTTGGCGCGCCCCTGAGTACACGCTTGGACAACGCCGCGCTGCCCCGCATCCATGTGATGGCCCTCGCGGAACACGACACCCGCACCATCCGCCATGCCGTGCTTGAGCGGCCACCGACTCGTACGGCTGGGACACTCGCCCGAGAACTGTGCGGTCCCCTGAAGTCGGGAGATCTGCTGCTGGCCGACGACGGGTTCCTTGATCCCGCCACTTTCGCAGTCACGCGAGCCAACGGCGCCGACCTGCTCTGGCGGATTCACCGCGCTTCGGTCAGCCACGACATCGCTCATTTCCGCGACGGCTCCCGACTGTGCACACTGCATGACCACCCGCGCAAAGTCCGCGTCATCGAGCTGACTCCACCCCACCACGGCGAGGCCCTCGGACCGACCGTGCTCGCCACCACCGTCCTTGACCACCAGTCCGCCCCCGCCGGCGAACTGGCCGCCTTGTCCAGACACCGCTGGTGTCTGCGCAACTCGCTGGCCACATTGGGTCCCGGCACCCCTCAGGTACTGCGTTCACGCTGGCCCGACGGCGTAGAACAGGAGATCTGGGGCCACCTCCTTGTCCACCACGCCATCCACAAGTTGCTCTACGTCTGACCTTGCACTCCGCGGTCGGTCCTCGGCCTGGCAAGTAGTGGGTGAGACATTCGTGACACGTCGTTGACCTGGGCCGCATCGCTTCGGCGTCCTGCTTCCCACCGGATTCCCACCATGTTCCCACCATGTTGTGACACCACCCGGTGAGGGTGTGCCGACATGGCAGCACTTGACACTCGGGCCCGCATCGCCCGGTTGCTACAACGCACAGGATTCGGCGTGCGTGCGGCGGACGTGGACTTCGCGATGGCGGCCGGGTTCGACGGCACCCTGGACGCGATCCTGGACGACGGACGTGATCCAGGCGCCACGGCCACCCCGGCCCCTGACATCGGCCCCTTACCCCCACGCAATGTGAAGGACGCGTGCGCCCTCCAGCAGTACAGGGAGGCCAGAGGACAGCAGCGGGAACGGCTGACTCTGTGGTGGCTCGACCGAATGACCGCTGCCCAGCGTCCGTGGCGGGAGAAACGGACGTTTCTGTGGCACGACCACTGGGCGACCTCCATTCAGAAGGTCGAATCCGGCGGGGCCATGCTCGTCCAGAACGAGACCCTGCGCCGCCTCGGCGACGGCGACTTCCGCAAGCTGGCCCGTCATATGGTCACGGATCCGGCGCTGATGCGGTGGCTGGACGCGAGCAGCAACGTCGCGAAGGGCCCCAACGAGAACCTCGCCCGCGAGCTCATGGAGCTATTCGTCCTCGGAGTCAACAACTACAAGGTTCGTGACATCCGTCAGGCCGCCGCCGCCCTCACTGGCTGGACCATCGACATGAGCGGGAAGGACGGGTGGCGGCCGGTTTTCCGCCCCCGGTTGCACGCGCAGGGCCCGCATACGGTACTCGGCCGCACCACTGACTTCACGGCCCAGACCCTGGTCGACCACCTCGTCGATCAGCCGGCAAGCGCCCGCCATGTCGCCTCCCGGTTCTGGGCACGGCTGGTCTCCTCCGAGAACCCCCCGTCCAAACAGAGCATGGAACGGATGGTTCGCGCCTACGGCAAGAAGCACGACATCAGCCGCATGCTGCGCGCCCTGTTCACCGACCCGGCGTTCGCCGACGCGGACAACGTGCTGGTCAAACAGCCGGTCGAATACCTCGTCGGCTCGCTGCGCGCCTTCGCAGTCCGCCCGGCCAAGCTGCTGCCGCAGTCCCGCCGTCAGCTCCTGGGCACCCTGGGCGGTCTCGGTCAGGTGCCGTTCGCCCCGCCCAACGTGGGCGGCTGGCCGCATGGTGTGGCCTGGCTGACGACGTCCGCCGCGGCGGTACGCATCCAGTTCGCACAGCAGCTCGTGGGGTGGGCTGATCTCTCCGCGATCGAGCAGGAGTACGCGACCGAGCGCCCTGCGGTGCTGGCCCGGCTACTCGGCGTCGACGCATGGAGCAAGCAGACCACCGCCGTGCTGGCCGCAGCGGCCGATGACCCGCGCCGCGTCACCGCGATCGCGTTGACCGCGCCCGAATACCTCGTACAACCCTGAGCCCCAGCGGCTGCGTACCTGAAGGAGACCCACAGGTGGACACCTGGAGCCGACGCAAGTTCCTCACTGCGAGCGGGGTGGTTGCCGCCACGGCCCTCGCCGCGGGGACCAGAGCCCAGGGAGTGGAGGAGTTCTTGGGCTCCGCCACCCCGGAGGGCGCGGCAAGCAGCGCCCCGGTGCTCGTCCTGGTCACCCTCTACGGCGGCAACGACGGGCTCAACACCGTCGTTCCTGCGTGGGACAAGGCATACCAAGCCGCACGCCCCGGTCTTGCCTACCGTCCAGGCGAGGTCCTGCCGCTCGGCGAGCAGCTCGGCCTCAACCCGGGCATGAAGGGTTTCAAGATGCTGTGGGACCAGAAGAAGCTGGCGATCGTGCGCGGGGTGTCGTATCCGCGTCCTGACCGCAGCCACTTCCGGTCCATGTCCATCTGGCAGACGGCTTCCCCCGCCCACTCGGTGCCCAGCGGATGGCTCGGCCGCTGGCTGGACGCACAGAAGGACGATGATCCATTGCGCGCCGTATCCATCGGCGCCACCCTCCCGCCGCTGCTCGCTGGGGAGAAAACCGCGGGCGCGGCCGTACAGCTCAATGGGCTCAACGTTCAGGCGCCGTGGCGCACTGTGTGCAAGGAACTGGCGCAGGCTGAGGCCGGCGTGCACCCGCTGCAGGCACGAGCCGCAAGGTCGCTGGGCGATCTGACGACGGTGGCCGGGGCGTTCGGCAAGGAGGATGAAGACGAGGACGACTTGCCTCAGGACCCGGCCGAGCCGGCCGCCCCGCCGAAGCCGCACGACCCGTGTGACAAGGACGCCAAAAAGCCCGGTGCCAATGACCGGGCAGCGGAGGACGCCGCCAAGGGAGCCTCAGCGGGCGGACAGGGCCAGCTCGGCCGACAGCTGGCCGTGGTCGCCAAGGCCATCACCGCGGGCGTGCCCACCCGCGCGTACAGTGTCAGCCTCGGCGGCTTCGACACGCATTCGAACGAGAAGGGCACCCAGTCGCAGCTGCTGGGCCAAATGGACCGTGACATCAGCGCCTTCCTGGACGAGATGCGCACGACGCCGGCCGGCCGCCGCGTGGTCGTCGCCGTCTACTCCGAGTTCGGCCGCCGGGTGAAGGCCAACGCCAGCCACGGCACTGACCACGGCACCGCAGGCCCGGTATTCATCCTCGGCGACCGGGTCAAGGGCGGTTTCTACGGCGAACAACCGAGCCTGCGGAAGCTCGACAACGGAGACATGTATATGACTACCGACTTCCGCGACGTCTATGCGACCCTGCTGGAACGCATCCTGGACACCGACCCGGGCAAAGTGCTGCACGGCCACAACACGACGCTGGACTTCATCTGAGTGATACGTGCGTCACCGGTGTCAGCCCTCCGCCGCGAGGGCTTCAATCAGGGCAGCGGTCTCCGGGTCGTGCGCGGCGGTCACGGCGAGTACGGCGGTGAACTGATCGACCAGCCAGTCGCGCAGTTCCTCGCGGGATGGCTGCTTGCCCTCGTCGAGCCAGATGAGAGAGGCCGCCTCGACGGCGGTGATCCACATCCGTACGGTCATCCGTAGCCGCAAGCCGGGTTCGGTGGTGTTGAGGTGGTCGAGGATGTGCTCGACGGCGGCTCGCCGTACGCCGTCGACGATGGTCGTGGTGCGGGACGTTTCGACGACGCTGCCGCCCTGGAGAAGTGCGCTGAAGCCGATGTCGTGCTCGTCGACGAAGGTGAGGTAACGGTCCAGGACCCGTACCAATCGGGGCAGGCGGGGACCCTCGCGGGGCTCGTCGAAACACTGCTCGAGTTGCTCCGCGGCCGATGTGAGGGCTGCCTCATACAACTGTTGCTTGCCGCCTGGGAAGTACCGGTAGACCAGCGGCCGTGACACGCCGGCCGCCACCGCCACGTCGTCCAGCGATACGTCTTCGGGGGCGCGGTTCGCGAAGAGACGGAGCGAGGTCTCGAGTAACTGGCTGCGGCGCTCCTCGACACTGAGGCGCCGGTAGGCGGGGGTGGGAGCGTGCGGGGACATGACGTGCAGCGTAATCGCCGAACGTCCACTCCACCTCACGGCGTGTCAGGCGGCGGGTCATGACGGACTCATGTGTCAGAGCTTGTCAGGCTTCCGGCGCGCGCAATACATATCCGACACCCCGCCGGGTGTGGATGAGCGGTGGACCAGCACAGTCCAGCTTCCGACGTAAGTAGGATATGTATGACTTAAGTACAGACGTGTTGCCCGTGCCGTAATCCCATACATGCTCCATCAACTGCTTGCGGGTCAGTACTTGCCCAGCATTGATCAACAGATGGTGTAGCAACCGGTACTCCGTGGGCGACAGATCCACCGCCCGTCCCCCGCGCCGCGCTTGGTACGTTCCCGGCTCCAGTTCAAGATCGGCGCAACGCAGCAGAGCGCCACCTTCCGATCCGCGGTGGACATCCGTGCGGCGCAGCACCGCCTGCACCCGGGCTGCGACCTCCGCCAGCCGGAGTGGCTTGGTGATGTAGTCGTCCGCGCCCAGGTTCAGCGCGCTGACGACGTCGTCGCCACTCGCCCCCTCCGTCACGAACACCACGGGCACCCTCGCTCCCCCCGCGCGCAGCCGCCGCAGTACCTCGAAGCCGTCGAGGTCGGGTAGTGCGACGTCCAACAGCACCAGATCGTGCCCGTGCTCGCGCACTGCCGCCAGTGCTTGCCGACCGCTGGCGGCTTCGTCCACCTCGTAGCCGAGGAAACGCAAGGACGGGGCCAGCACATCGACGTTCGCCGGTCCGTCGCCGACTACCAGCAGCCGGCCCGATCTCTCCTCCATAAGGCCCCCCAAACGGTCACCTAGCTTCAGACATTTACGCCGCAGACTGTCTGGTGGTGGGCCACGATTGCAAGAGCCCTGCCTCTGAGCTGCGGTGACAGAGAGATGCCGTCGCTACTGCGAGCGCTTGAGCTTTGCGTAAGCCAATCAACCGACGAATGCGGGGGAGGGGAGAGAGATGGCGCAACCGCACGCCGGTGAGCACCAGCCAGGATCACGTGCCACCTAATCTGGCCCAGAAGTCCGCGTCCGCCTGCGCGTCGACCGTGAAGGAGGCAACCGGCACGCCGTTGTCCTCCACGAGGTAACACTCGCCCACGGCGGCGGCCGGGCTGTCATGGTCATCCTGGAGTGCCTGTCGCGACTGGTCTGTATCTCCTCCGCGCTCACGCAGCCAGGCGCCGGCTTGCTCCCAGAGAGATGCCACCACACCGACCTCGGACTCAAGGGGAGCCCGGATCACCACGTCGGTGCCGACTCGAGCCTTCGAGCGCTCATACGCGATGATGTGTCGGTCCCCGGCCAGGCAGTTGATCACAGTTCGTACAGGTCGGCCTTCCTCCGTGTAGCCAGTGCAGATGTGGACTCCGACAGGTGTGCCGGCGGTCAGCTGTAATCGTTCGGCTTCGTCGGGCGTCGGCATGCGTACATGAATCTCATCGAGCGCCCGAACCTGCTCGTATCCCAGCTCCATGAGAACCGCGTTGGTGCCTCGCGCCATACCGACTGGAGCCGCGATCTCGGTGTCTTTGACCAGGTCGAACGGGAAATAACTGTCATTGGTGTTGTACGCGAGACCGTCGACGAACCGGGTGCGCATGCGCACGACAACAGGCGTGCCCTCGGTGAGTTGGAGACGCTCGCGAACGTCGAGGGACGGTTGAACGAGCTTGACATTGATCGTCTGCGACACCTCTCGTCCCTCTTCGTGCAGTTGGGTAATGAAGGATTCCATCTCGGGGCTGAGCGGACGCCTCCGGAACTCAGCTTGGGGCCGGTAAACGATGCGCTGAGGAGGCCGCACCGAATGCCCCTGTGCCTGCTCGGAGACGATCAGACCCTCGTCGATCAGGAGCCTGAGACCCTGTGCGGCAATAGCGCGCGTCGTCTGCCACTCCGCAGCGATCTCCGCCTCAGAGGGCAGCTTTGTCCCGGGATGAAGGACACCATTGGCGATATCGGAACGGAGCTTGTCCGCGATTTGCTGGTGGAGGGCGCCATGAGGATTGTTGGTTGCCATGGAAGTACGTACCTCCTAGCGCCAATGACCACTAGTGGGAGCTTCCCCGAAGTGGCCACTGATCGGGTGACGGGCGGCTGGCCTGGCGGGCGATCCCTCGAACCTGTTGAGCGACATAAGAGACGCCTCAACCCGCCAGGGGACGCATTGACGACTTATCCTGCCGCACCTGTCCGGCCACACGCACTCATGGAGTAGTTCGCGGTACACATCGTCACCCAAGAGGGTGACCGTTGCTGCGCGCTCCGTGCCTTCCATCCAGCCATCACTCGCCGTGACTGCACATCAACGAGCGCATTCTAATTCTGGCCAAGGGGGGGCTGAAACGTCTCGACCCGGACAAGAATTTCGCCCTCGTCCCGCGTTCCGTCTGCGCATTGGCTCATTGAGTCAGCACGTCGTTCTGGTGGACTATGGCACAGCAGGTGTCGGGGTGGCGCCGCAGAAGACGAAGGAGAAAGGCGTGTCCGGATCTCCGGTGAAGCAAGCACTGATTCTGGCTGGTGGCCAAGCGACCCGCATGCGCCCCTACACGGAAGATGCCCCCAAGGCGATGGTTCCCGTTGCTGGCTCCCCGATTATCGGCTACCAGCTTGCCTGGCTCGCGGAGTACCACGTGAAGTCCGTGACGGTCAGCGGTGGTTACAAACACGCCGTGATTGAAGAGTATGTGGGCGACGGATCACGCTTCGGCCTGGATGTCCGCTACGCCATCGAGGACGAGCCGTTAGGTCGAGGAGGAGGGCTCAAGTTCGCCGCCCGTCTCCTCGCCAGCCCGGACGCCCCCTTCTTTGTTCTGAACGGTGATGTGATCACCGCGTTCTCGCTCGCGGACTTCGCGGACTTTCACCAGAAGCATGCCGGAGCGGTAACCGTTGCCCTGGCCCCCTATCGCTCGAACTGGGGAGTGGCCGAGCTGGACGGGGACAGCATCCGCGGCTTTGTTCAGTCTCCACAACTCCCGTACTGGATCAACGCCGGCATCTACACCTTCACGCCCGACGTCGTAGGCATGCTGCCCGAAAAGGGAGACCACGAGGACACCACGTTTCCGCTGCTCGCTGAAGCCGGCCGACTCATCGGCTATCGAGTGTCCGGCTACTGGCGCGGTATCGACACTGTCAAGGATGTGATGGAAGCCTCTGCGGAAGTTCAGGCTTCCGGACGAACGTTGTCCACGGAGTTCCACACAACCGGCCCCGGCATCTCGTGACGGCTCAGCAATGCAACTGGTGGGCCAATACACTTTGTTGGGGAAGGTTGGCCGCTGGAGCCCACCGGGCCCGGGTTGCTCAGCTCCACGGGCACGCGGAGGCTGGAGCAGTGTCTGCATACAAAAGGGCGTGAATAACGTGAAGGATAAGTCGGCCTTATCTCGGTGGCGCAAGATCATGACGACGGCCTTGATCATCTCCGTCGCTGTCGGGTGCACGTCCTCAACGGGGGAAAATGATTCGGCTTCCTCCACACCTTCCTCGTCGGATAATTCCGCTGTTGGTGACACCCTCGTCTGGTCCCCATGCGCATTGCCTGGCGAACCGAAACGTCAATGTGCCACTGTGCGTGTACCAGTCGATGCCGCCAACCCGCAGGAAGAGAAGGTGGACATCGCGATTTCACGGCTGCCTGCGGCGAAGGAAAGTGAGCGAATCGGCGCACTGGTGTGGGCCAGCGGCGTGCCGGGCCTGTCCGGTCTGTATGTCCCGGCCCCCCTGCTGCCGCCGGAGCTGTCCGACCGCTTTGATTTGATCGGCTTCGATGCGCGCGGAACAGGCATGAGCGAGGCGGTGAAAGAGTGCGGGGACACACCTGACGCGCTGCAGAAACTGAGGAAAGCGAAAGACCTGGCCAAGGTCAAGGACGGGCAGGGCCTCGCTGCGGCCGCCCGTACCTACACGGACCAGTGCACAAGGAAGCTCGGGCCCATCGGCGAGCACCTGGGCACGCGAGACGTCGCACACGACGTCGAAGCGATCCGTGCCGCGCTCGGTGAGGAGAAAATCAGCCTGTTGATGGGCTCGTACCGAACGATGCTCGCCCAGGCCTATCTGAGTGCTTACCCGGACCGAGTGCGCGCGGCAGTACTCGACGGGACGATGGATCCCGCCGTCGCCGGGCCCCGAGCGACGATCGAGTACTCGGGGGCAATGGAAGAAACGGCGAGTACTGGCAATGAAGACGAGGCCAACCGCCAGACGCTGCGCACGCTGCTCTCGGGGTTCACGCCATGGTGCCGCGCCCACAGAAGCGCCTGTCCGCTCCATGCTGATCCAGTAGGCGGTGCGGAGCAGGCCGCCGGCCTCAGGGGGGAAGGATCAGGCAGCAAAGCGACGCGTACCAAGGCCGTGCTACAAGCCGCGAGTGCGGCGGCCCTCCTGCCGGACCTGTGGCCGGACCTCGCCTCGGCACTGCACGCGGCTCGTGACGACGCCGACCTGGCCGCCCTCAAGACGCTGGCCGCGGGAGGCCTACCCAAGCAACTTACAGACCTGCAGGAGGAACAAGACCTGGGCTACAGCCTCGGCGTGTTATGCGCCGACTACGCATGGCCGGACAGTGTCGACGGCATCCTTCAGGCCTACGCGAAGACAGGCGCTCCCGATGCTGGGAGCCGTGCCGCCGCATACCTGCCGTGCGCCGATTGGCCTCGCCCCGCGAAGCCGCTGGGTGCGCTACGAGGATCTCAGCACGTCACGCCGCTCGTCATCCATGGCGAACGCGACTCGCTTACCAGCATCAAGGGC
Organism: Streptomyces sp. NPDC111802; assembly: GCF_055634335.1. Lineage (NCBI taxonomy): Bacteria > Bacillati > Actinomycetota > Actinomycetes > Kitasatosporales > Streptomycetaceae > Streptomyces > Streptomyces sp. NPDC111802. The sequence goes on from NZ_JBVKCZ010000076.1 coordinate 19,051, forward strand.
GCGCGCGTCACCGCGAAGCGGCTCAAGGCACATCTGGTGACCTTCCCAGGAACCAGCCACGTCGCGACGGCCACCGGTGTGGAGTGTGCTCAGAGGGCGGCGGTTGCCTACCTCACCACGGGTAAGGCCGAGAACCTGCCTGAGTGCTGAGCAGTCGCCCAGCCGTAGGCTAGGAGCACGAAATCTGTGCAAGCTTTTCAACTTCGGGAGCTAAATTATCTGCTCGGCGGAGCACTTGTAATACATCTCCCAACGTGGGTCGACTTGCATCGGTCCACGCAAGCTTTTCACGGAAAAGGCGGGGGACGACTGCTTGAGCGATCAGCTCAATCGTGTCCTGGTGATCCCGTAAGACCTCCTCAATGTTTACTGCACGAGTGTCCACACCCCATCGCAATATGTCCCAGGCGCGGCGTACCGGCGTTTTTTCGAAGGACGTCCTGCTCACGTGCTTGATTGCGGATGAGAGCTGGCTCTTAATGCTGGCGTGGGGATGATCGAGTGACGATGCGGATGCCTTTAGTCGTCCGAGGGCATGCTGAAGCGCATCAAAGGAGAACGGAGCGACGTGAGTAATCGTCATGTCAGCGGATGCGTCCGGCCGACTGGACAACGTTTCCTGGGCGTTGATCATTGGATTGAACTCGCCGATCCTGCTGTGGTCGAGTTGTCCCCTGAAGAACTCTGACTCGTAACCATCCGGAACGCCCCGGAAGTACAGCGGCACTACTACTCCGCGCCGCTTCATCTCATAGAGCGGGATAGCCAGCACGTCTATGGGCCAACCAAGATCTCGAACCGTTGACAAGCGGCACTCTGAACCGCTCTCCATTGCGAGTGAGTTGAGCAGCAGATTGACTGCCTCGTCCTTCGTCTGCGCATGCATGTAGCGATCCGGCGAGTGGAAGCTGACCAGGCCACGGTCGATTTTCTCCAGCATTTCGCGATGGACGATGCTGTTCTCCATGACGTGTGTGAACCGAACAGCGCTGTAGTCTACTTCTCCAGTCGCGGCAGCTTGGGCCAGCTGCCACTCCGTTATCTTCTTGGAGCCGGCATAGACGTCGGGCGTGTGATATCTCGCCGCTTTTCCGGAAGATGAGTAGATACAGTGCCTCACTCTGAATTCTTCGCAAAGTTGAAGCACATTGTCCGTGCCCGCAATGTTGGAGTGAATAGTCTCTCTGATCTGCTGTTCGGCTCGCGCCGGCTCTCGCTCGGCGGCGAGATGGAAGACAATGTCTGGTTGTTCGGCCTTGAATATGCGGGCCAGGCTGTCCAGGTCGGCAATGTTACTCCGGTAGAACTGCAGCTCCGGAGAGTTGTCGGAACGTCGGCCTGCTACGTCCACGGAGACGATCCTCTTTGGCGCGAAACCTGCTGCCACAGAGACCAGCTCGCTGCCAATGTAGCCTTCTCCGCCCGTCACCAGGACAGTTCTGCCCTGTAGTTGCTTTCGCACCTCATCGTCGTAGAGGCGGATTGTTCGGTTGGCTACGTCGCCGAACGGATGGCGGTCGAGGTCACCGACGGTCTCGTAGGCGTTGATGAGTTGACCTGTCAATTTCGTTAAGCGGCCGAGCACGTCCGGATCACGCGGTTCGCCGGAACCGGCAGGGACGAGCTCTTTTATCTCTTCGAATAATGCTTCTTTTCTTGTATGACGTGCCATGACTCGCCCCAAATCTGCTGGTGGTCCACCGGTTCCCTTGTTTTTGGTTGGGTGCTGTGGTGGTCATGGTGTTCTCTGGAGGATGAGGAGGAGGTTCCAGGTGGCGATTTCGCGGAGGGCGGGGATGCGGGTGATAGCGGTGGGGAAGATGGGCCAATAGCGGGAGCGGATGGTGAGTGGGGTGAGGTGGGGGTGGTTGCGGATGTGTCGGATGGTGGGGCCGATGTGAACGGGGAAGAGGTTGTGGCCGAGAGTGTGTTTGGGGGTTTTTCCGGTTTTCTTCTGGTACCGAGTGCGGGCGCGGTGGTGGCCGAGGTAGTGCCAGGGGGCCATTTCGTGTCCGCCCCAGGGGGAGAGCCAGTTGGTGAAGGACGCGTAGATGAGTCCGCCGGGTCGGGTGATGCGGATCATTTCGCTGAGGAAGGTGATCGGGTCGGGGACGTGTTCGAGGACGTTGGAGGAGAAGGTGATGTCGGCGGATGCGTCGGCGAGGGGGAGGAGGTGGCCGTCGGCGGCGATGGCGCCAGCGGGGGGCGGGCCATGGTCGGTGAGTTCGGCGGGGTCGGGTTCGATGAGGTAGCAGTTGGCCCCGCGGGCGGTGAATTCGCGGGTGAAGTAGCCGGAGCCGCCGCCGATGTCGATGACGGTTTGGCCGGCGAGGGGGGTGTAGCGCTCGATCTGATGGGCGGCGTCGCTGGCAAGGAGGGTGTAGCAGTGTTCGGGGTCACTCTGTTCGCGCATGAAGGCGTGGAGGAGGGTGAGGGAGCGGCGCCAGGAGGGGTCTTTGTGGGGTGGTTTGTCTGTGCTGGCGGCGCTGGTGGTGGGGGTGGTGGTGT
>NZ_JBVKCZ010000077.1:0-19852 GCF_055634335.1 Streptomyces sp. NPDC111802
TCTTTGGCCATCGCCCTCGTCGACCAGTGTGTGGCATTCCTCGGCGTCGACTCCAACGTCCGCTTCACCAACGCAGCAATCTGCTCGTCGCTCACCGAGCGGGGGCCACCGGATCGGGGCAGGTCACCCAGACCGGCGATCCGATGCTCGACGAAACGCGCCCGCCACCGCCCCACCGACTGCCCCGTCATGCCCACCAGGGCACCGACATCCTTGTTGGACATGCCATCCGCGCAGGCCAGGATGATCCGGCACCGCAGAGCCCATGCCTGAGGGGTCGAGCGACGCCGCACCCACCCCTCAAGCGCCGCCCGTTCCTCCACTGACAGCACCAACTCGGCCTTCGGCCGCCCCATACGAGCCATGCTGCAAGCCTACACATATAGGAGGAACTCCTGACTCACAAAACTAGTAGGCACATGATCGGCCGAACAGAACCCAGACTTCACGCCGCTCCTGGCGCACGCCTGTCTCAGCGAGACCATCGATGACCCGAGCCGCTCGACCTGGATGAGAAGCGCTCAACCTTGTTGCTCCTGGCGGAGCGCGGCCAGTGTGCCTCTGCGGATAATTTCGCCTTGTCTCGACGGAGGCCGGTAGATCCCGACATCAACAGCCAGCCAGCTACGACCTCAAGGGTCCTCGATCAGCCATGGCTATCCATGCCGTTGCGATCGAGTGCTGCTCGGATCTGGCCGAGCCACTGTGTGCCCAGCTGACGCCCGTTTGGGAGTTGGTCGCCTCGATCCCAGCGCCACGTTGTGATCATCGCCAGCACGAGAATCCGGCATTCGCGCAGCAACTCTTGATTGACACCCGGATATTGCTCGCTGACTGCTTCGGGCGCATGGGCGAGGTCGAACTCGACGGGCCCACGGCAACACGTCTCAAGGTCTACGAACAGCAGCCCGTTCCTCGTGGTGAGCACGTTGCCCGGGTGCGGCTCGCCGTGCAGCAGCTGCTCGGCAACGCCGCGCTCGCCGATCACTCGTCTCAGGCTTCGTAATGTGTCGCCGAGCAGTTCCCGGTCCGCGTCGGCGAGCGCCGGAGTGCGGTCGTGGTTCGCCACCAGTTGTTGAGCCTGCTCGACTCGATCCGTGAACTGCGGCGTCGGGACATCCAGCTTGCGCATGCCGGCATGCAGCCGCGCGAGCGCATTGGCGTAGTCGGCTGGTGAGACCTCTCGAAGGGGCACGGGTTCGTAGTAGGTCCATAGCGTGACCACGAAGCCATCACGCTCATAGACACGTGGCTCCACTCGAGGTTCGAGAGCAGCCACAGGGCACCCGGATTGGGCGAGCCGCTGAGCAAGCTCGACTTCGAACTGCGCGACCTGATGCGCTACAGGTGCCACCCGGGCCAGGACGTCGCATGGCAGCAGACGCAGAGTGAGCTTGTTCGAGTCATGGAGAACGATCGCGTCGTCGACTGTCAGGTCAAGTGATGAGGCGATCGACATGGCCGCGGCCGCCGCTCGCGGGACCTCTGACGCCTGCATCGTCGCCTGGCCTCTCCCGTTTGAGCGCTGCCATAACTCCACGCGGTGCAAGCTACGCACCCTACCAAGTGGTCGACAGAGAGCGGCGGTGGTCGACGGGCAGGGCGCGACTGGATCGGCGACCGCCCCTGCACCACACCAACCGCGCACTGCGCGTGCTGGCGGTCGTTCTTCGACGCGCCTTGCGCGGTAACGTCGGCGCGGGTCGGGCCAGACGGACAGGCCGAGTTCTACGGCTCCCACCGGCATGGTCCGGCCTACGTCGATGGCGGAACCGCCGCGGCCGGGGGGCGATCGTCGGGCCCGATCTGCATCTCTGTCGAAACCGACACGTCGAGCTCATCATCCGAGCAACAGCCCCCGCGTGCTTATCAGGTCGCGGTCGTGTCGTGGAGTGGAGGTCGGCTGCGGGAAGGCTATCGTCGCTGACAGCGTCCCCGGTGCCGCTACCGATCCCAGTGGGGTGAGCTGTGGCCCCGGCCCACGGCCGCAGTCCGACGATCGACATCACGGCAAGGCCGGCGCGGCGTTGGATCGGAGCCGGATGGAGTGCCATGACATCAGCGGGGTCCGGGCAGCAGCCGCCGCGCGCACGGGCGGTCGTCGTCGCGCGGCACGGAAAGCTCTGGCTTGTGCCGACCATCCTGTCCGTTCTGGTGGCACTGTTCCTGTCGCTGCTCTACATGGGCGGCATCGTCAATCCGAACGGCAGCCTGCGCGATCTGCCGATCGCCTTGGTCGACGCGGACCAGGGCCCACCTCTGCCGGGACAGCAACAACCCGTGGGAGAGCAGCTGAGCCGGGCGGTCATCACATCGACCCCGTCGAACGCGGTGCAGTGGCGCAGGCTGAACCAGGCCCAGATGCAGGACCAGTTGGCGGCGGGCAAGATCTACGGCGCCCTGGTCATCCCCGCCGACTTCACCACGTCGGTGGCGGCTCTGACGACCTCCCGCGCCACGGTACGGCCCACCCTCACCATCCTCACCAACCCCGGGTTGGGTAGCCTCGGTTCGTCCCTGGCCAGCCAGATCTCCCAGCGCGCTGCTCACCGGAGCTCCCTGGTGATCGGCCGTCAGCTGACCGCGCAGGCGGCGGACAAGGGTTCCGACGCGACGCTCCGCGTTCTCCTGGCCGACCCGGTCACGGTCACCACCCGGGTGGGTCACCCGATCGGCCGCCACAGCGGCCTGGGACTGACCGCCTTCTACTACACGCTGCTGCTGGTGCTCACCGCGTTCGTGGGCGGCAACATCATCAACAACGGCGTCGATGCGGGCCTGGGCTACACCGACAACGAGATCGGGCCCTGGCACTCGCGACGTCCGACGGTCCCGATCAGCCGTACGCAGACGCTGCTGCTGAAAATGATCATGACCGCGGGCATCGTCGTGATTGCCACCAGCCTGACGATGGTCGTCACGGTCGCGATCCTGGGCATGGACGCATCACATCTGCCGCTGCTGTGGATCTTCTCGTACTGCGCGAGCCTGGCCGTTGGTTTGGGCGTGCAGGCCATCAACGCGGCCTTCGGCGGAATCGGCCAGGTGGTGTCCATGTTCGTGTTCATCGCCCTGGCCCTACCGTCATCGGGAGCGACGGTCCCACTCCAGGCGGTCCCCGGCTTCTACCGCTTCCTCGCCCTGTTCGAACCGTTCCGTCAGGTGACGGACGGCGTACGCGCCATCCTCTACTTCGACGCCCGCGCCGACGCCGGCCTGACCCGCGGCTGGATCATGATCGCCATCGGCCTCGCCGTCGCCCTGCTCTTCGGCTTCGCCATGACCCGCTACTACGACCGCAAGGGGCTGCACCGCCTGGACCTCCAGGAGGCATGAGTGGCCCGTATGCCGCGGCTCTTGCCATCGGCGGTGCGGCTACTTGGTGTGCAGGGGCTCCCTGAAGGACTTGCGGAACACCGGACCGGCGAAGGGAATGACCGGAGACAGCATCTTCGCCTTGAACGAGGTGGGATGCCGTTCGAGTCTGACGTCGACGAGGGTGCCCTCATCCGTGGGAGTCAACTCAAACTTCCATCCACCCGAGCCGAAGGGCTTCGAGTCGTGAGTGGTGACGGTGACTTCGTTCGTTGATGGATCCCATTCGTAGCGTGCCCGCTCCCACGATTTGTCATTTCCCTCGGTGACCTCGGCCCAGGTGTCTCCCCGCTCGTGGACCTGGAAATGCTCGGCGTCGATGGAGGGCCATTCCTCGACGCGGGAGGGGCTGAAGTTGGTCAGTACCCCCATCACCTCGGATGGGCTCATCGAGGAGTTCACATGAAAGTGCAGGGACGGCATGACCTGCTCCTTTGTTCGAGAAGGCCGCTGCTCGCCGACGGCCGGCCCGGCGAGTGACCTGAAGGCCCCACTTCTCAGAATGCACCTCAGCCCAGCGCTGCGCACCGGCAGGTTCTCGACCCTCAACTGTGCGATTAGCTCCGCAAGTGTCGGGGCTGTGTTCACGCGGGGTGAGGCCATGGTCTGGCAGGGAACGGACGCGGCTAGCTGGGTCTCAAGCGGCCGGCGAGCCTGACGACCCCAGTTGGTCTCTGCCGCCGGGGAGGTGCCGACGGCAGACGCAGGGCGTCCGCCCTAGATCGTCATTGGCCGCAATGACAACCTGGTCCCTCGCCGGTCCAAGCGGTCCCTGAAGGGCACAGGGCGTGGCGGAAGCGGCAGACGGTGTCGTCGGCGCCGCTCACGGTGGTGACGTGGACGGACGGGCGAGCTGGTCGGATCGCGCTTTGGCGGTCGGCATGTGACGTTGGAGCTCAGAGCGCCCTGCGACGGCACCAGCCGGGGGCGCTGTCGCGGGCCCACGGTGCCACGGACGGTTCATCTGTGGCAGTGGCAGCCGGAGCCCGTATCGGAGTCTCCTGCGGTTGCAGCGGCTCACGAGCCGAGTTACGACGTGACTACCGCGTTCGAACGTGACCGCAGCAAGCCCTGGGAGGATCACATGGCATTGGAGATCAAACCTCTGGTCAAGCCATCTAGGTTCCGGCAGCGCGCGGGTTTGCCAGGCGAGTGCATGGCGGAGTTCCTTGGGACGTTCGTCCTCATCTCCTTCGGTACCGGCGTGGTGGCGATGGCAGTGGCAGCGCTGCCGGGCTCTGGGCGTACCGCGGGGCCCACCACGTTCTTCCTCGGAGCCGGGGACTGGCTGCTGATCACCTGGGGTTGGGCCATGGCCGTGATCCTCGGCATCTACGTGGCCGGCGGCGTCAGCGGAGCGCACATCAATCCGGCGGTGACGCTGGCCTTCGCCGTTCGCCGCAAGTTTCCCTGGGTCAAGGTCGTCCCGTACTGGGTGTCACAGGTGCTCGGCGCCCTGGCCGGGGCGGCGCTGGTCTACGCGGTGTATCACGACGCCATCAACACGTTCGACGACGCCATGAAGGGGCCCAAGACAGGCGGGCACACACTCGCGTCGTTCTCGATCTTCGCCACCTTCCCGGCGCCGTACTTCCACGGCGGGATCTGGGGTCCGCTGATCGACCAGATGGTCGGCACGGCATTCCTGGTCATGCTGGTGGTGGCGATCATCGACCTGCGTAACACGGCCGTGAAGGCGAACCTCGGTCCCTTGGTGATCGGCTTCGTGGTGGCGGCCATCGGCATGTCCTTCGGGGCGAACGCGGGGTACGCCATCAACCCGGCCCGCGATTTCGGTCCGCGTCTGTTCACCTGGTTGGCGGGTTGGGAGGATCTGGCGTTTCCGGGCAGCTTGTCCGGTGCCTTCAGCGGCTACTGGTGGATTCCGATCGTCGGGCCGTTCGTCGGCGGGGTGATCGGGGTGCTGGTGTACGACCTGTTCATCGGTGACGTGCTCCACGCCCGCCTGCTGCAGGGCGAGGGCCCGGAGCCCGGCCGTACGCTCCCCACCACCTCCGACGAGGAGTAGCGGCCCAGCAGACGGGGGCATGGCCCTGCCGGCCCTGACGCCGCCCTCGTCATCATCCCGACACCGCGGCTGCCCCAGCGCCCACCCATCAACTGGCCAACGGGATCGAGCCCTCCCGGGTTCCGAAGACAAGGTGGGACAACCCGCAGATGCCGCCGGGGGGGACTCGGGGTCATCCGTCCGCTCCCGCTCCCAATGCGGGGCCTAGCGGTTCTCGGGCGGGCCGATCATGTCGTTCACGGGTTGCAGATAGTCGGCCATGGCGCCCCGTGAGGATGCCGTAGCGGACTCGTTGCGACGGGTCGCACCAGGCCGTCACGTCTTTCACAAGCGGCGGTCAGATCATGCCTGACGCCCTGATGGCGTCGTTGTCCGGGACATGGGAATGGTTGAGTCTCCGGCACCGGACAGCCTGGAGCAGTTCCAGCATGTCGAGCCGCACGAGCACCGCAGCGCGCTCACGGCGGCGGGGACATGAAGACTCAGCCCTCCGCCCCGACCGCCCCCCGATCCTGCGCGCCCGAGCACCTCAACGCGAGTGCCGCGATGTCGTCGTCGAGCCTTCCGCCGCTGTGCTGGAGCAGATCCCTGTGCAGCCGGTCGAGGAGCTCGCGAGGCTGCTCCAGGCCCTGCCCCCGCATCCAGTCCGCCAGCGGGAAGAACTGGCCGGCGTGGTCCCGGGTCTCCGATACGCCGTCCGTGTACAGCAGCAACCGGTCACCCGGGGCAAAGGCAACGACGTCGACCCAGTAGCGGTCACCGATGAGTGCTGCGAGGTTGAGGGGCGGGGAGGGGACGGTGGGCTCCAGGACCCGCACCTTGCCGCAATGCGCGATCAGCGGCGGGGGATGCCCGCAGTTGAGAAGGCGTATGCGGCCGCCCTCGTGCGGGATCTCGGCGAGGAGAGCTGTGGCGAAGTGCTCGGGCTGGTCCTGGGTGGGAAACGTGGCGCTGTGGCGGGTGATGGTGGTTTCCAGGCGGTGGATGATGGCGTTCAGGTCGGGCTCGTCGTACGCGGCTTCCCTGAAGCAACTGATCACCGCCGAGGCCGCCCCCACTGCGGACAGTCCCTTGCCCCGTACGTCGCCGATGAGCAGCCGGATCCCATGCGGTGTGCCGAGCGCCTCATAGAAGTCGCCGCCGATCCGGGCCTGTTCCTGGGCCGCCAGATACAGCGACTCGATCTCGACGTCGTCGATGCGGCGCGGCAGCGGGCGCAGGAGCACCTTCTGGGCCGCGTCGGCGACGAGTCGAACATGGAAGAGGATCTCCTCTCGCTGGAGCCGCACATGGCTCCCGTATGCGGCGGCCAGGGTGACCGCGATGATCGCGGCAGATGTGTACTGCGTCCCCAGGTCGGTGTAGAAGAAGCTGAGGACGATCATGATCAGCAGGCTGAATGCCCCCAGCAGGACCGTGGGGAGTACGGGCCACATCGCGGCTGCCAGGGCGGGCGCGGCGGGCAGCAGGCGGCTGACGGCGATCTCCCTGGGTGTGGAGAACGCCAGGCCGGCGATGAGGACGGTCAGGATCACGGGTGACAGCCGGACGGCATCCCATCGGACGCTGTAGGCGGGACGACGGCGCCCAAGCCGTGCAGACATGATCACAAAATGCATCATATCGGGCTAAGCGGACATCGGGCGCGGAGAAATCACGCGCCACATACCAGGGTCCACGGCAGACGGGCATGACCGGAGGAACCGAGGTCATGCAAGCGTGGCTGCACAGACGCCCCAGGTCAGCCAGGCGTGGATCCGGCGGGCGGGCCCTGGCCCACTTGGATCACCGGTGTTAAAAAGGTCGCATGGCGAATCGATTCGCCCGTTCTCGACACCTATCGGTCAAGCGGCTGATCAACAAGAGCCCGCGAAGCGTGGCCGGGCAGGTGCTGGTTTTCCAGGTGGCCCTGGTGGTGCTGCTCGTAGCCTGCGCCGTCATCGCCCTCGTCCTGCAGTCGGAGCGGGACTCCAGCGCCGAGGCAAGGCACCGCTCGACGGCCGTGGCACAGACCTTCGCGCACTCACCAGGCGTCCTGGCGGCACTGCGGACCCCGGACCCGAGCAAGATTCTCCAGCCGCTCACCGAGGCGGCACGCCGGGCAGCCGAGGTCGACTTCATCGTGGTCATGGACACCGAGGGCATCCGGTACACGCACCCCTTGCCGGACCGAATCGGAAAGCGGTTCGTGGGCGAGATCGGACCATCGCTGGCGGGGAAGCTCTTCGTGGAGAGCGTCAACGGCCCGCTTGGCCGCGAGGTGCAGGCCACGGTCCCGATCAAGAACGCCGACGGCGAGGTGGTGGCCCTCGTCTCGGCCGGGATGAAGGTCAAGAACGTCGAAAGTCAGGTGCACCGGCAACTACCGATCATCCTGGGCGCCGGGGCCGTCGCGCTCGCGCTGTCCACCGGCGTGACGGCACTGGTGGGCAGGCGACTGAGGCGGCAGACACACAGCCTGGCCCCGAACGAGATGACCCTGATGTACGAGCACCACGACACGGTGCTCCACTCCGTTCGGGAAGGGGTGCTGATCGTGGCCCCGGACGGGCGGGTGATGCTGGCGAACGACGAGGCCAGACGACTGCTGGAGCTGCCCCCTGACGTCGAGGGACGGCTCGTCCGGGAGCTGCCGGGCATCGATCCCGAGACGAAGGCACTGCTCGCCTCCGGGCGCGAGGCCACTGACGAGGTGCACCTCGCCGGAGACCGGCTGCTCGCGGTCAACCAGCGGCCCACGGATCGCGAGGGAGGCCCCAGGGGAACCGTGGTGACGCTGCGCGACTCCACCGAGTTGCAGGCGCTGACCGGCAGGGCGGAGGTGGCACGGGAGCGGCTCAGGCTGCTGTACGACGCCGGACTCCGCGTCGGTACCACCCTGGACGTGCTGCGCACCGCCGACGAGTTGGCGCGCGTACCCATTCCTCGCTTCGCGGACTTCGTCACCGTGGACCTGGCCGACGCCGTCCTGCACGGCGAGGAGCCGTCCCCCACCGCGACGGAGATGCGACGCGCGGCCGTATGCGGCATCCGAGACGACCATCCGCTCACCGAACAGGGCCGGCTCTTCGACTACGTTCCCGCCACGCCCCACGCGCGCGGCTTCGACAGCGGCCGCTCCCAGTTGGTGAGCGATCTGCCGGCCGCCACGACCTGGCGCGTGCAGGACCCGGAGCGCGCCGAGGCGATCATTGACTACGGCATCCATTCCCTCATCACGGCCCCCATCCAAGCCCGTGGCGTCGTGCTGGGCATGGCCAGCTTCTGGCGCGCGCAAGAGCATGAGCGCTTCGACGAGGAGGACCTGTCGCTGGCGGAGGAACTGGTGGCCCGCGCCGCGATAAGCATCGACAACGCCCGCCGCTACACCCGCGAGCACGCCATGGCGGTCACCCTGCAGCGCAGCCTGCTGCCGCAGGCCATGCCAGAGCAGAATGCCCTCGACATCGCCTACCGCTACCTCCCCGCCCAGTCGGGCGTGGGCGGAGACTGGTTCGACGTGATTCCCCTGCCGGGGAGCCGGGTGGCACTGGCCGTCGGTGATGTTGTCGGCCACGGCCTCCACGCCGCCGCCACGATGGGACGGCTGCGGACCGCGGTGCACAACTTCTCCACCCTCGATCTGCCGCCCGACGAGTTGCTGAGCCATCTGGACGACCTGGTCGGCCGCATCGACCAGAACGAGACAGCCGCGAGTGCCACGGGCGTCGTGGGCGCCACCTGTCTGTACGGGATCTACGACCCCGTGACCCGCCGCTACGTCGTGGCGCGTGCGGGGCATCTGGCACCCGCGCTGGTCCAGCCCGACGGAACCGTCACCTTCCCGGACGTACCGGCCGGTCCGCCCCTCGGCCTCGGCGGCATGCCGTTCCAGACCGCGGAGCTGTGCCTCGCGGAGGGAACCCAGCTCGTCCTGTACACCGACGGCCTCATCGAGGACCGCAGGCGCGACCTGGACGTGGGGATGGAGCTGCTGCGCGACGCGCTGACGGGCCACCCCGGACGTCCGCCCGAGGAGACCTGCCAGAGCGTGCTGGACAGTCTGCTCCCCGAGCGCCCCAAGGACGACGTCGCCCTGCTCGTCGCCCGCACGCGGGTACTGCCGCCCGACCGGATCGCCGACTGGGATGTCCGTCCGGACCCCGCGGCGGTCTCGGAGATGCGCGACGCCGTGTCCGGAAAACTCGAAGCATGGGGCCTGTCAGAGCTCGGCTTCACCATGGAACTCATCCTGAGTGAACTCATCACCAACGCCATCCGCTACGGCGCCGAGCCGATCCACGTGCGGCTGATCCGCGACCGTGCGCTGATCTGCGAGGTTTCCGACGCCAGCAGCACCTCGCCGCATCTGCGGTACGCCGCGACGACCGACGAGGGCGGCCGGGGCCTGTTCCTGGTCTCGCAGATGGCTGAGCGCTGGGGCACCCGGTACACCCCGCAGGGCAAGGTGATCTGGGCCGAACAAGCCCTCACGGAGGCTGAGGCGTAGCACGCCCTCACCCAGGGCCAAGAACGAAGGTGGCTGTACGGGGCCTCGGCCGGTGGTCGGATCGGTGACCGGAGTTCTTTCAGGGTCGGCAACAGGCGGTTCTCACCGGGGAGTTCGAACGGTCTCCCGTATGAGAGGGCCCGGTTACGCGAGGTTAACGCCCGCGACTCGGCCGCGAGACCACTCCGCCCCACCATCGCAATACCTGTCACTCGACAGGTAACCCCCGTTCGGAGGTGCGGTGATGAACCGATCTGAGCTCACCCCTGCGTCACATCCCGTCGACAGCGTCATGACCGGCGCCACTCCCGTCGGCTATCACCAGGAACTACGCCGCGGGATGGGCAGCTTCGCGTCATTCGCCGCGGGTTTCTCCTTCGTCTCGATCCTCACCACCGTCTTCCAGCTCTTCGGCCTCGGCTTCGGGCTCGGCGGGGCGGCGTTCTTCTGGACCTGGCCGCTGGTCTTCGTGGGCCAGCTGCTGGTCGCGCTCTGCTTCGCCGAACTGGCGGCGCGCTGGCCCATCTCCGGAGCGATCTACCAGTGGTCCAGCCGACTGGCCGGCACCACGGTCGGCTGGTTTACCGGCTGGATCATGATCATTGGGCAGATCCTCACCGTCGCGGCAGCCGCGATCGCCGCGCAGGCGGTGCTGCCGGGCATCTGGTCCGCCTTTCAGATCGTGGGCGGACCGGACGCGGACCCGTCGGTCGCCTCCCCGACCGGCGCCCAGAACGCGGTCCTCCTCGGCTGCCTCCTGCTGGTGATCACCACAATCGTGAACATCCTCGGCATCCGCCAGATGGCCGCCGCCACCAGCGTCGGCGTCGCGATCGAGATCGTCGGTGTGATCGCACTGGTGCTGGCGCTCTTCTTCCTGCCCGAACGGGGCCCGCAGGTGGTGGTGCACAACACCGGCTGGGCCGGGGAGGGCAGCTACCTCGGGGCCTTCCTCGCGTCGTCGCTGATGGCGGCATACGTCATGGTCGGCTTCGACTCGGCGGGCGAGCTGGCGGAGGAGACGCACAGCCCACGCCGGACCACGCCCCGGACCATCCTGCGGGCGCTGATCATCTCGGGTGTCGGCGGCGCGCTGCTGATCCTCTCGGGGTTGTTGGCGGCGAGCAGCCTGACCGACGGCAACCTGGCCACCGGCGGCCTTGCCTGGGTCCTCACCGACCGGCTCGGGGACGTTCTCGGGCGGCTGCTGCTGTGCTGCGTCGCGGTCGCGGTGTTCGCCTGCACCCTTGCCGTGCAGACCTCCGGCGCACGCATGATCTACTCCATGGCGCGCGAGGGCGCCCTGCCTTTCCACCGGTACCTCGGAAAGGTCTCGCCCCGCACCGGCACGCCGGTCATCACCTCGATCGTGGTGGGCGTGGGCGCCGCGATCGCGCTCCTGGTGAACGTCCGTCAGTCGGCGATCTTCACCGCGCTCTCCAGCCTCTGCATCGCCATGCTCTACCTGGCCTACCTGGGCGTGACGCTGCCGTTGCTGGTCGCCCGGATCCGGTACCGGGGCACCGACCGTCTCCCGGACGGCGTAGATGAGACGGGCCGTCCGCTGTTCTCGCTGGGACGCTGGGGCACCGTCGTCAACGCGCTCGCCGTGGTCTTCCAGGTCGGCATGGCGGTCAACCTGCTGTGGCCGCGCGCCGAGATCTACGACCTCACCGAGGGCACCTGGTGGCTGCAATGGAGCGCGCTGCTCTCCATCGGGCTCAGCCTCGCCGTCGGGGCCGGCTACTTCCTCGCCCGCCGGCTGCACCGCCGTATCGAGCTGAGGCACGTCCCCCACACGCACCCCGAGCCGCCTGCCGAGGCCGTCCCCGAGCCCGCCTGACGCCTCGGCGGCACACCCCGGCCACGCACCACCGGACGCGTCGACGGCGCACCGACGAAAGGACGACGGCACACCCATGACGACGACCGAAGGGCCGACGGCCGGCACTCCGCACGGTCGGCACCCCACCGGAAATGCCCGTGAGCAGCAGCCCAACGAGCCACCCACCGGAAACCCCCTCCATCAGCAGGCCACCGGGGAGACCCCCGCCAGTGTCCGTGACCTGCACCTGACGGGCAGTGTCCGCAGTGCCCGGGACGACGCCCGTGCCCAGGGCGGACGGGCGGGCGAGTGGATGCCGTATCTTCCGGCGTCCACCAGCCCGCACTGCCCGCCGGGAGTGGACCGGGACGCCCTGGTGTGGGCGGAGACGGTGGCGCCCGGCGGCTACACCCACAAGATCCTCGCCCGCGGCAGCCGGCTGCGCTTCGACGACCCGACCGGTGACGCCTGCGCGCATCTGCTCCTCTTCAACGCCCTGGAACCGGTCGAGCGACTCAATGTCGCCGACACCCAGAAGATCCCCTGGCAGGCCTACCTGGGCCTGAACCACCCGCTGTTGTCCGGCGACGGCCGGGTCCTGGCCGTCGTCACCGGCGACTCCTCCAGTCGGCACGACGCCTTCTGCGGCACGACCACCGACGCCTGGAACGAACGCAGGTACGGGGACGCGCGTCCCGAGGGACCGTCCCCGTCAGGCCGAGGCCTCTTCGTCAAAGCGGCCGCCAAGCACGGCCTGAGCCGGCGCGACCTTCCGCCCAGTGTGTCCTTCTTCCAGGGCGTACGCGTCGAGGCGGACGGCGCCCTCACCTGGCGGGGCAGCGCCGGCCCGGGCGCGCATGTCGAACTCGTCGCGGAAATGCCCCTCTTGGTGCTGGTCGCCAACGTCGCCCATCCGCTGGACCCGCGCCCCGAATACATCGTGGGGCCTCTGCGGGTACACGCCTGGCGCGGCACCGCGACCGGCCCCCACGAGGAGCGGTTCACCGCGACGCCCGAGTTGCACCGGGCGTACCTCAACGCCGTCGACTACTGCGAAGCCCGGGGGCTGTGACATGGCGACCACTCAGACCGAGAACACCGTGCCCGCCGCGACCATCTTGAACACCGTGAACGCCTACCCCACCGCCTCGGGCGGCACCGTCGCCTCCACCGTCCCGGTCGGTGCCGTGTATGCCGAGGGCTCCGCCCTTGACTGGGGAGCGAGCCTGGTCGACGGCGCCGTCGTCCTGGACGAGAACCTGGCACCCAACGCGCCCTGGTCGGCGGTGGTGAACAAGGGGCACGTCCTGACGATCGTCGACGTCGGCGGCAACCAGTCCGCCGACTGCCTGCTCTTCAACGCCGACGACCCCCAGGAGCGCTACAGCGTCCCCGACACACTGGCCTGGCAGGGCAACGCCTACGTGCGCACAGGCACGGTCCTGCGCAGCAATGAGGGCCGCCCCCTGATGACCGTCGTCGCCAACGAGATCGACCGTCAGGACACCATCGGCGGCGCCTGCGGCAAGGAGTCCAACACCCTGCGCTACGGCCACCATGTGATGTTCCATCACGGCTGCCGCGAGAACTTCCTCGCCGAAGCCTCCCGGCGCGGCCTGGGGGTGCGGGACCTCGTCTCCAACCTCAACTGGTTCATGAACGTGCCCGTCGAGGCGGATGGCGCGCTGGGAATCGTCGACGGCATGTCGGCGCCCGGCCGCCGTGTCGCGGTGCGCGCCGAGACGAACGTCCTGGTGATGGTGTCCAACTGCCCGCAGATGAACAACCCGTGCAACGACTTCAATCCGACCCCGCTACGGATGATCGTCGTGGACCCGCGCGGCCCCGCGAGTGCCCTGCAGGGCACCAGCACTCCGGAGGACGCTGCCGCATGACCCGCCCCGCCACCGTTCTCGTCGCCAACCGCGGTGAGATAGCCCGCCGTGTCATCCGCACGGCCCACCGGATGGGTCTGGCCACCGTCGCCGTCTTCTCCGACGCCGACCGGGCCGCCCCGCACGTCCGCGAGGCCGAGCACGCGGTCCGACTCGGCCCGGCGCCCGCCCGGGACTCGTATCTGCGCGGCGACGCGATCATCGAGGCCGCGCTCGACCAGGGCGCCGGAATCATCCATCCGGGCTACGGCTTCCTCTCCGAGAACGCCGCCTTCGCCCGCGCCGTAGCGAAAGCCGGTCTGCGTTTCGCGGGCCCGACCGCCGACCAGATCACCGCCTTCGGCGAGAAGCACACCGCCCGCGCCCTGGCCAAGGCGGCCGGGGTGCCGCTGCTGGCCGGGACGGAACTGCTCGCGAGCGCCGAGGAGGCCGTCGCCGCGGCCGAGTCGATCGGGCTGCCCGTGATGGTCAAGGCCACCGGCGGTGGCGGCGGCATCGGCATGCAGGCCTGTGTCACCACCGACGAGGTGCGCGATGCCTTCGCCCGCGTGGCCGCCCTTGCGGAGTCCAACTTCGGATCGGCCGGCGTGTTCCTGGAGCGCCTGGTGCGCCCGGCCCGCCATGTCGAGGTGCAGGTCTTCGGCGACGGCACCGGCCGGATCGCCGTCATCGGCGACCGTGACTGCTCGCTTCAGCGCCGCAATCAGAAGGTGATCGAGGAGGCTCCGGCACCGGCCCTGCCCGACCGTGTCCGGGCCCTGCTGCACGACTCCTCTCGCCGGCTGCTCGCATCGGTGGGCTACCGCGGAGCGGGGACCGTGGAGTTCGTCTACGACCCACTGCGCGAGGAGGCCGCCTTCCTCGAGGTCAACACCCGGCTCCAGGTCGAGCACCCGGTGACCGAGGAGGCGTACGGCGTCGACCTCGTCGAGCTGATGCTCGCCCTGGCCCGCGACGGCCGGGTCGATGACGGGGTGTTCGAGCGGGAGTGGACGCCCACCGGGCATGCCGTTCAGGCCCGGGTCTACGCCGAGGACCCCGGTAAGGACTCGCTGCCCTCCTCGGGCCTGATCACCCGGGCGGTCTTCCCCGGCCAGGGCAGCGACGAGTTGCCCGGCGTCCGCGTCGACGGTTTCGCCGAGACAGGCCTGGAGATCTCGCCGTACTACGACCCCATGCTCGCCAAGGTGATCGCGCACGGCGCCACCCGCGACACCGCGTTCGACGTGCTCGGCGAGGCCCTCGGCGCGAGCCGGGTCGACGGCATCGTCACCAACCTGGGTCTGCTGCGCTCGCTGACCGTGCGCAGCGAGGTGCGCGGGGCCGTCCACAGCACCAGCACGCTCGCCACCACCGACGACCCCGAGCCGCGCATCGACGTCCTGGTGCCGGGACCGATGACCACCGTCCAGGACCTTCCCGGCCGGCTCGGTTACTGGCACGTCGGCGTGCCGCCGAGCGGCCCCTTCGACCCCGTCTCCTTCGCCGAGGCCAACCTGGCCGTCGGCAACCCGGCCGGGTCCCCCGCACTGGAAGTCACCGCGGGCGGCCTGACCCTGCGCTTCTCCGCCGCCACCGTGGTCGCCGTCACCGGCGCCCCGGTCCCGGTCACCGTGGACGGCACCACGGCGGCCCTGTGGGAGCAGGTGCCCGTCCCGGCCGGCGCCACCCTGGCCCTCGGTGCCGCACAGGGGCCCGGCCTGCGCAGCTACGTGGCCGTCCGGGGCGGCATCGACGTGCCCGAATACCTGGGCAGCGCCTCGACGTTCACCCTCGGCGGTTTCGGCGGCCATGGCGGCCGGGCGCTGCTCGCCGCGGACGTGCTGCGGCCCGCGGCGTCCACTGCCGCCGCCGGTGGCCCGACCCCGCCCGAGCGCCGTCCCGCGATCACCTCGCACTGGTGGATCGGTGTCACCGAAGGGCCGCACGCGGCACCGGAGTTCTTCACCCGCGAGGACATCGACACCCTCTACGCCACCGACTACAAGGTGCACCACAACTCGGCCCGCACCGGCATCCGCCTGATCGGACCCAAACCGCGGTGGGCCCGCCAGGACGGCGGCGAGGCCGGGCTGCACCCCTCCAACATCCACGACACGCCGTACGCAGTGGGCGCCCTGGACTTCACCGGCGACACTCCGATCATCCTGGGGCCGGACGGCCCGTCCCTCGGCGGGTTCGTCTGCCCCGCGGTCGTCGCCAGCGGCGACCTGTGGAAGCTCGGCCAGCTCCGCCCCGGCGACAGTGTCCGGTTCGTACCCGTCAAGGAGGCCGAAGCCGCCGACCTCGACGCCCGACGCGCCTCGCCCACGCTGATCGGCACGGGCGGAGACGGCGACGACGGCGTACTGGGCCGCCTGGAGTCCACCGAGGCCCGCCCCTCGGTCACCTACCGCCGGGACGGCGACGACAACATCCTCGTCGAGTACGGCCCCATGGTGCTCGACCTCGGCCTGCGGATGCGCGTGCACGCGCTCCAGGAGACCCTCGCCGCGCACGCGCCCGACGGCGTCGTGGACGTCACCCCGGGCATCCGGTCACTGCAGATCCACACCGACGCCCGCCGGCTGAAGGCCCGTGACCTCACCGCCCTGCTGCGCGAACTGGAGAACGAGGTCCCTCCCACCAACGAGCTGGTGGTCCCCTCCCGTACCGTGCGGCTGCCGCTCAGCTGGGACGACCCGGCGACCCGTCTCGCCATCGAGCGGTACATGGCCGGGGTGCGCGACGATGCCCCGTGGTGCCCGTGGAACATCGAGTTCATCCGCCGTATCAACGGCCTGGAGAGCGCCGACGACGTCTACCGCACGGTCTTCGACGCCTCCTACCTGGTCCTCGGCCTCGGTGACGTCTACCTCGGCGCCCCCGTGGCCACCCCGCTCGACCCGCGGCACCGCCTGGTGACCACCAAGTACAACCCGGCCCGCACCTGGACCGCGGAGAACTCCGTCGGTATCGGCGGTGCCTACCTGTGCGTCTACGGCATGGAAGGGCCCGGCGGATACCAGTTCGTCGGCCGCACGGTGCAGATCTGGAACCGGTTCCGCAGGGGCGGCCTGTTCCAGGACTCTCCGTGGGCCCTGCGCTTCTTCGACCGCATCGAGTGGTACCCGGTCACCGCGGAGGAACTCCTCGAACTGCGCGCCGAGACGGACGCCGGCCGAGGTCCCTTCGACACGGAGGAGGGCACCTTCTCGATCGCCGAGTACAACACCTTCCTGACCGACAACGCCGACACGATCGCCGCCTTCCGGAAGCAGCAGAGCGCGGCGTTCGAGGCCGAGAAGGAACGCTGGCGGGCCGCCGGCGAGTTCGATCGGGACGACGACCCCGCACCCCCGGCCGCCGACGCCATCGCCGTCCCGGACGGCGCGATCCCGGTCACCGCACCGTTCACCGCCACCGTCTGGCAGACCGTCGCGCGGCCGGGCACCACCGTCGCAAAGGGCGACCCGATCCTCTCGCTGGAGGCGATGAAAATGGAGTCCAAAGTGAGTGCCCCAGCCGCCGGAACACTCCTGGAGATCTATGTAAAGCCCGGTGAACAGGTCGCTGCCGGCCAGGTCCTCGCGGCGGTGAAGGCTTGAGCGCCATGACCCCGGCCGCACGCGTCGAAGCGGCCTACGACCGCATCGAGTCCGCCGGGCGGCCCGAGATCTGGATCCGTCTCAGGCCCCGCCACGAAGCGCTCGCCGAGGCCGCCGGGATCGATCCGGATCTGCCGCTGGCCGGCCTGGTCGCGGCCGTCAAGGACAACATCGACGTCGCCGGTCTGCCCACGACCGCCGGCGCGCCGTCCTACGCCTACCGGCCGGACGCTGACGCGCCCTCGGTGGCACGGCTGCGCGCGGCCGGCGCGGTGGTGCTCGGGAAGACCAACCTGGATCAGTTCGCCACCGGCCTGGTCGGCACCCGCAGCCCCCACGGTGCGGTACGCAACGCCTGGGATCCGGCACGCATTTCCGGCGGGTCGTCCTCCGGGTCCGCCGTCGCGGTCGCGCTGGGCATCGTCGACATCGCGCTGGGCACCGACACGGCCGGCTCCGGGCGGGTGCCCGCCGCCCTCAACGGCATCGTCGGCGTCAAACCCACCAAGGGCCTGGTGCCCGTGACCGGCGTGGTCCCCGCCTGCTACACCCTCGACTGCGTGACCGTCTTCGCCCGCGACCTGCGGCTCGCCCGCACGGCCGCGGAGATCGTCGAGGGCCCCGATCCGGCCGACCCGCTCTCGCGCACCGGCACCCAGCTTCCGCCGCCGCCCGCGCGCCCCAGGGTCGCCGTCCCGGCCCCAGAGCACCTGGAGGGCATGGCCGACGGCTGGCTCGCGGCCTTCGCCGCCGCGGTCGCCCGCCTGGCGAGCACCGGAGTGGAGATCGTGGAGGCCGATGTCACTCCGCTGCTGGAGGCCGCGCAACTGCTGTACGGCGGCGCGTTCGTGGCCGAGCGGTACGCCGCCGTGGGCGAGCACCTGGACAAGCACCGCGACCTGATCGGTACGGACCTCGACCCCACCGTCGCTGCCATCATCCTGGCCGGCCGGGACAAGACCGCCGTCGAATGGGCCGCCGACACGGCCCGGCTCGCCGCCCTCGGCGCAGCCGCACGTGCGGCCCTGGACGACTGCGCGGCGCTTCTCACCCCGACCACCACCTGGCATCCCACCCTCGACGAGGTGGCGGCCGACCCGGTCGGCGCCAACGCCCGCATGGGCCGCTTCACCAACTTCGCCAACCTGCTGGACTACGCCTCGCTCGCGGTTCCCGCAGGGTTCGTGGACGGCCTGCCGTTCGGCGTGATGCTCACCGGTCCAGCGTTCTCCGACCGGGCCCTGGCCACGTTGGCCGAGCGGTTCGCCGATCCGGGGCTCGACCTGTTCGTGGTCGGCGCCCACCTCACCGGACAGCCGCTCAACGCCCAGCTGGTTCAGGCAGGCGGCACGCTGGTGGGCCCGGCGCGCACCGCCGGCAACTACCGGCTGCACGCCCTGGCCACCCAGCCGCCCAAGCCGGGCCTGGTCCGGATCGCCGAGGGCGGCCCGGATGCCGCAGCCGGCGCACACGGTGGTACGGCGGCTGACGGCGGCTCAGGCATCGAGGGCGAGATCTGGCGGCTGCCGGCAGCAGGGTTCGGGACCCTGACCGCCGCCGTGCCCGCGCCGATGACCATCGGCACCGTCGAACTGGCCGGCGGACGGCGGATCAGCGGCTTCCTGGTCGAGCCGTACGCCGTCGAGGACGCGCCCGACATCACCCGCTTCGGAGGCTGGCGGGCCTATCTGGCATCCACGTGACCGCGGGCGGCACCGGCGGACAGCCCGGCGCCGGTCACTGCCGGAAGCCGTTGGCCGAGGTGGCAGGATGAGATCATGACTACGCGGCCCCGCCAAGGAAGACCCCGGCACACGCCGCCGTCCGACCCCCACGCCTCTGGCCGGGAACAGATCCTCGACGCCGCCGGTGCGCTCTTCGTCGAACACGGGATCGCCTCCACCAGCACCCGCATGATCGCCGAGCGGGTGGGCGTCAGGCAGGCGTCGCTGTACTACCACTTCGCCACCAAGGACGAGATCCTCGCCGAACTGCTGGCCACATCGGTGCGGCCGAGCCTGGAGATGGTGGAGCGCATCCAGGCGTGGGTGCCGGAGCGGGCGAGTGCGGCCGCGGCCCTCTACGCGGTGGCCGCGACGGACGTACGCACCTTGTCCCGCACCCCGTACAACATCGGCACGCTCTATCTGCTGCCGGAAGTGCTGGCCGAGCGGTTCGACGCCTTCCGCGCCGACCGGGACCAACTGCAGCGGAGCTACGGGACTCTCGGCGCCTTGGCGGCGGCCAGGGGCGTCAACGAGAGCATGCCGCCCGAGCGGATCGGGGAACTGCTGATCCAGTTGGTGGAAGTCGTCATCCAGATACGGCGTTCTCGTGATCCGGAAGCGGCCGACACGGACGCCATCGCGTCGTCGTGTCTGCGGCTGTGCGGACTCGGCGAGCCGGCGGTGGCCGCCGCCAGGGACGAGGCACGCGTCCTGCTGAGCCGCCTGGCATGACCAACGGCCCGCGCGAGGGGTGTTGACGGCAAAGCCCATAGACAAAGGCAAAGGCAAGGAGAGCTCTCTCCTTGCCACTCTCAACGTATAGCGCACAGGGCAATGCCGGTGAGTTAGGACGTTTCTGCAGGTAGCGGCGGGTGTCTGGCAACTTTCAGCGAGTAGTGGACGTTACTGGGAGTGCGTGGTTGGT
>NZ_JBVKCZ010000078.1:0-17793 GCF_055634335.1 Streptomyces sp. NPDC111802
CAACTCGCCCCGGAGCCGGTCCACTTCCCCCAACCTCACTCCGGGAAGCTGCCCACGATCAGCCGAGATCACTCAACGTAACAAAGTACTACTAGAGCACCCGGGCCACGAGGAGCGCGACGTCGTCATGGTCGTCGGGATGGCGCAGTCCGTAAAGGAGCAGGTCGCAGGTCTCCTCCAGGGGTCTGCGGGGTTCGTCGAGGAAGCTGAGAAGGACGTTCAGACGGTCGTCGATGGAGTGTTGCCGCGTCTCGACGAGACCGTCGGTGTAGAGGACCAGCAGATCGCCGGGGCCCAGGTCGACCGTGGTGGCCTCGAAGGGGATGCCGCCGACGCCGAGCGGGGCGCCCGCGGGCAGATCCAGCAGTTGCGGTGGCTGGCCGGGGCGGGCCAGCGCGGGCGGCATATGGCCGGCGTTGGCGATGTGGCACTGCTGGGTGTGGGGGTCGTACACCGCGTACAGGCAGGTGACGATGTAGTGCTCCAGATCGCAGGTGATCTTGTCCAGGTGCTGGAGCACGGAGCCGGGGTCGAGGTCGAGGTCCGCGTAGGCGACGGTGGCGGTGCGCAGCCGGCCCATGGTGGCGGCGGCGTCGATGCCGTTGCCCATGACATCGCCGACGACCAGCGTGGTCCTGTCGCCCTCCAGCGGGATGACGTCGTACCAGTCGCCGCCGACCTCGCTGGTGGCCTGGGCCGGCTGGTAGCGGGAGGCGAGTTCCAGGCCGGTGTGGTGCGGCGGGTGGTCGGGCAGCAGACTGCGCTGCAGGGTCAGCGCGGTGTTGCGCACGCTCTGGAACCAGCGGGCGTTGTCGATGGCCACGGCGGCCCGGCTGGCCAGCTCACTGGCGAGGACCACGTCGTCCTCGTCGAACGGCAGCGGGTTGCGCGTCCGCTTGAGGTCGAGGGCGCCCAGGATCTCGCCGTGCGCGATCAACGGCACGGCCAGATACGAGTGGACGCCCGCGCGCGCCAGCAGGGAGGTGGCCTCGTCGTCCCGCGCGATGCGCCGCAGATCTTCCTCGCCGACGTGTCGCACGAGGACCGGCCGGCCCGTGTGGACGCACAGCGTGACCAGCCGGTCCCCGTCGTACGCGGCGAGGTCACCCGGCGGGTCGGCGGCGCGCAGGGCCGCGCTCGGATACGCCGCCTTGAGCGCGAGTGCGCGGAACAGCTCCGGGCCGTTGTCCGGCTGCCGCATACGCCTGCAGGCCAGGGCGGAGTCCAGGATGTCCACGGCCACCACGTCGGCCAGGTCGGGCGTGGCGACGTCCGCCAGCTCGTGCGCGGTGCGCTCCACCTCCAGCGTGGTGCCGACACGGGTGGAGGCGTCGGCGATCAGCGCCAGGCGCCGGCGGGCCCGGTCGGCCTCGGCGGCCGCGCGGTGCCGTTCGGTGACGTCGACGAAGGAGATGGCCGCGCCCAGGGTCCGTCCGCCCGGGTCCTCCAGCCGGTAGAACGACAACGACCAGGCGTGTTCGTGGTCGGGGTCGGCCGGCGGGCGGCCCACGTGGTACTGGTCGAGCAGCGGGGTGCCGGTGGTGAGCACCTGGCGCACACAGGACTCGATCGTGTCGATGTCCGGCATCGGCAGGGTCTCGCGCAGTCGGCGTCCCACGTGCTCTTCCGCCGGGGTGCCGTCGACGCGCTCCAGTGCTGGGTTGACCAGCAGAAAGCGCATGTCGGGGTCGACGAGGGCGAGACCGATCGGGGACTGGTTGATCAGCCGTTCGCACAGCGCCAGGTCGGTCTCGACGCGCTGGAGCAGGGAGTGGTCGGCCGCGATGCCCAGGGCGTAGACGTCCCCGAGATCGTCCAGCAGCCGCATGTTGCGGAACTCCGTCAGCCGGGTGCTGCCGTCCTTGTGCCGCACCGGGAAGGTGCCGGCCCAGCTGCGGCCGGTCTCCAGCACCTCCGTGAACAGTTGCACCACGGCCGGCAGATGCTCGGGGTGGATGAACAGCCGCGCCGCCGGCGTACCGAGAGCCTCCTCGGCCGTGTATCCGAACAATTCCTCGGCCTGCGGGGTCCAGAACACCACGCGCCCGGCGGCGTCGACGACCACCGCGGCCACGCTCAGCACATCGAGCAGACCGGTCGGCCGGGTCGGCTCCGTGCCGTACCCGCTCCCGTCGGATTTCAAGGATTCGGCTGTCATCCCAGCTCCTCCACCGGCGGCACCTCACCGGCCGCAACCCCAGCCGGGTACCACGCCAACGCCGACCGGCACCTCCATGCTCCTCCCGGGTGTGTTGCATTGGCCAGTTCGGGGGTGGGGAGGGGTGAGTGGGTGGGTGCGTGTTGGGGGGCGGGGGGGGGCGTGGGTCTGCGGACCGACCTGTTTCCGGCCCTGCACTCGGCTGGGGTCGGCCGTGGTCGAGCTGTGTGGGATCGGATGCGGGGCCGTCGGGGTCTGTGCGCATCGGTTGATACGAGCCGCCGCACGGGCCGGGCCGTGCAGCGAGACGGAGAACAGCGGCGCACCGCACCCGTCGACGGTCACCCGCGCGATCCGCTGCCCGGTGAGGTCCTCGACGATTTCCGCGATGGCCTGCTGGAGCGGAACGGACAGGGCCTCCCTCGACCGCTGCGCCCTGGCCAGCGCCTGCGACTCCCGGAGCAGCCATTCTCCGGGAGTGGCAGGCAACCCCCGGAGCAGCCCTGCGCCGGGACACTCGGGGGCCGTCGGCCCGTGAGCGTCGGGCCCGCGAGGGGGGACGTGCGCATCCGGCCTTGCGTCAGGGGCCGCAGGCCCTCGGCCCGCGGGCCGAGGGGCTGTGCGTATCGGGCTTTGCGGCGGGGGCTGTGGCCCGTTGGCCCGTGGGCTTCCTGCCTCGCTGTCGGGACCGCTGGCCGCGGGCCGCGGGGCTGTGCGTATCGGGCCTTGCGGCGGGGCCGTGTCCCCTCGGCCCGCGGGCCTCCCGTCTCGCCACCGGGACCGGGACCGGGACCGCGGGCAGCAGGCCGCAGGCCCGTGCCGATCGGGGCTGCGACGGAACCGCGACCCCTCGGCCCATGGGCGGTAGCCGGCGTCGCGGCGCGCCCCCGCAAGCCCTCGGCCCGTGCGCAACCGGCGGACTAGCAGGAACATGGTCGTGTAGAGGACGGGACGGACCCCCAGGGACGCTGCGTGAGGACCCATGGATGCTCCGCGAGAATGGCCCGACGCGCCCACGCACGCAGGACCGCGCGCGCTCTTCGACGCGTCCACCGACGCGGCGGCGGTGTTGTCCGGACGCGGCGTTGTGCTCGGCTGGACCCGGGCCGCGGAGGAACTCCTCG
This sequence comes from Streptomyces sp. NPDC111802, assembly GCF_055634335.1. Lineage (NCBI taxonomy): Bacteria > Bacillati > Actinomycetota > Actinomycetes > Kitasatosporales > Streptomycetaceae > Streptomyces > Streptomyces sp. NPDC111802. Next base: position 3,283 of record NZ_JBVKCZ010000078.1, read on the forward strand.
ACCTCCCGGCGTCGGAGACCGTCGGCGCCTCCGCCGCACGTCTGCTGGCGATGCCCGGTGACCCGGCCCGCGCGGTCGGTGTCGCCGAGCGCTGCCGGGCCGGCATGGGATGGAGCGGGCACATCCCGCTGCGGCACCGCGACGGCCGCCGTATCGACGTGGACCTACGCGTCTCCGCGTCCTTCCGCATCGGCGCCGACGAGTGCTTCCTGGTCTCCGCGCGCGAGCAGCGGCAGCAGTGGACGGTGGGCCAGTCCGTCCTCGACGGCTTCCTGACCCGCTCCCCGGTCGGCATGGCCGTGATGGACACCGAGCTGCGCTACGTCTGGCTCAACGACACCCTGGAACGCTTCGGCGGCGTCCCCCGCGAGCAGCGTCTCGGCCGCCGGCTGAGCGAACTGCTGCCCGGGCTCCAGGCGGACACCATCGAGGGCCTGATGCGCAAGGTCCTGGACACCGGCGTCCCCGTCACGGACTACGAGTACGTGGGCTGGAGCTGGGCCGACCCGCACCGCCAGCACGCCTACTCCACGTCGTTCTTCCCGCTGGTGGACGTCGACAACGCGATCACCGGGGTCTGCTACATGGTCTCGGACGTCACCGAACGCTGGAACGCCCGCCAGCTGCTGTCGCTGGTCAACGAGGCCGGGACCCGCATCGGCACCACGCTGGACGTGCTGTGGACGGCCCAGGAGCTGGCCGACTTCGCCGTGCCCCGCTTCGCCGACTTCGTCTTCGTGGACCTGCTGGAGCCCGTGCTCAGCACCGAGGGGCACGGCGCGTGGCTGACCGACGCGGGCCCGGCCCCCGCCAAGCCGGTGATGCGCAGGGCCGGCCTGAGTTCGGTGCGCGAAGGCTCCCCGGAGGCCGTGGCGCGGGTCGGGGAACGGGTCGACTTCGTGCCGCCCCCGCACGACGCGCAACTGCTCATCGGCGGCGAACCGATCCTCATCCCGGTCCTCGACCCGTCCGACGAGGTGTGGGTCAGCGAACAGCCCGCGCGGGCGGCCAGCATCCGCGAGTTCGGCCTGCACTCCCTGATCTCCGTGCCGATGCGCGCACGCAACGCCGCGCTCGGCCTCGCCACGTTCATCCGCTCGCTCAATCCCGTCTCGTTCCAGCCCGACGACGTCCTCGTCGCCCAGGAACTGGTGGCCCGCGCGGCCCTCTGCGTCGACAACGCCCGCCGCTACACCCGGGAACACACCGCGGCGGTCACCCTCCAGCGCAGTCTGCTGCCGCAGGCCCTGACCGGCGGTACGGCACTGGAGGTGGCCTCCTCCTACCGGCCGGCGGACCCGACCGGCGGCGTGGGCGGCGACTGGTTCGACGTGATCCCGCTCTCCGGCGCCCGGGTCGGCCTCGTCGTCGGCGACGTGGTCGGCCACGGCATCACCGCGGCGGCGACCATGGGCCGGCTGCGCACCGCCGTACAGACCCTGGCCGACATGGAGATGCCGCCCGACGAACTGCTGGCCCACCTCGACGACCTCGTGCTCCGGCTCAGCGAGGAGCGGGACGGCGACGGGGGCGACGCGGCCCAGCGCGGCACGGCGGGATTCCTCGGCGCGACCTGTCTGTACGCCGTCTACGACCCGGTCACCCGGAGCTGCACGATGGCCCGCGCCGGACACCCGCCCCCGGTCGTCGTCACGCCCGACGGGCAGGTCTCCTTCCCCGAACCGCCGCCCGGGCCGCCGCTCGGCCTCGGCGGAATCGCGTTCGAGTCCACCGAGATCGAACTCGCCGAGAACAGTCTGCTCGGCCTCTACACCGACGGCCTGGTGGAGGCCGCCGACCGGGACATGGAGCACGGCATGGCCCGTCTGGGCGAGTTGCTGTCGCGGCGGGACCTCGACCTCGACACCTTGTGCTCGTCGGTGGTGCGGCAGCTGGTGCCCACACCGCAGCCCGACGACATCGCCCTGCTCCTGGCCCGCACCCACGCCCTGGGTGCCGAGCACGTCGTCTCGTGGGAGGTGCCCGTGGACCCGGCCGCCGTCGCCGACGTCCGGGCCCGGGCGACCCGCCAGGTGGAGGCGTGGGGCTTCGGCGAACTGGCCATGACGACCGAACTGATCGTGAGCGAGCTGGTCACCAACGCCATCCGTTACGCCGAGCCCCCCATCCGCCTACGACTGCTCCGCGACTCCCGCCTGACCTGCGAGGTCGCCGACGCCAGCAGCACCGCCCCGCGTCTGCGCCACGCCCGGAGCACGGACGAGGGCGGCCGCGGTCTGTTCCTGGTGGCCCAGCTCGCCCATCGCTGGGGCGCCCGCTACACCGCCGGCGGGAAGATCATCTGGGCCGAACAGGAGATCCCGTAGAGGCGACGTTTCCCCCTCCCCCTCCTCGACCCCCGCGCTCAGCCGATCGGGCATTTCGCCGGAGACCGGGGCGACGCCCATGGCCACCGCGTCCTCCGCCTCGCCCAGACCGAGCGCCACGGTCGCGATCGCGAGGCCGAACCGCAGGCCGGTCCGCCAGGCGTTCCCCGCGAGGGCGGGCCTGACCGGCACTCTGCGCATCGCCTCCTTCCATACGCCCGCGCTCGGGTCGCTGCGCGAGCCGCACCCACATCTGCGCGTCCACGTCACACAGGCGGAACCGGAGAAGGCCCTTCCCGCCCTACAGGCACGCGACTTCGATCTGGTCCTCGCCCTCGCTCGCCGACCACCCCTGGGTGAGGGAACCCGAGGGCACGGCCGCCCGGCACTGGGCCATGCCCTGTGCCGCCACGCCGGCTTCGAACCGGACGTACGGTTCGAGACCACGACCTGCTGCTCCACCTCCGCCTCGTCGAACGGGGGCTGGCCGCGGCCTTCCTCCCCGACCTCGTCCGGAACGGGCACCCCCCCGACCGTCGCCCTCCACCAACTCCCTCGCGGCCAACGCGCCCGCCGCGCCTTCATGGTCGTACGCCGGGGCCGTGGCCACCACCCCCGATCCTCGCCTGCCGGGACGCGCTCCACCGGGCGATCGAGCTGCGCCGGCCCGCCGACTCCGTCCGCACCCCGACAGCGGTGATGCCGGGCCCGGATCGTCCGGGCCCGGCATCACCTGGGCTGCACCAGTGAGGATCAGGCGCTCCTGGTCACCACTCCTTCTTCTGGTGCTTGGTGTGGGAGGGCTTGCTCGGGTGGTCGGGCTTGACCGGGTGGACCGGCTTGGACGGGTAGTCAGGCTTCTCCGGGTGGGAGGGCTTTGACGGGTAGTCGGGCTTCACCGGATGCGCGGGCTTGGAGGGGTAGTCGGGCTTGATGGGCTTGGCGGGGTATGCGGGCTTGGCCGGGTAGTCAGGCTTGACGGGCTTGGCCGGGTAGTCGGGCTTCACCGGCTTGGCCGGGTAGGCGGGCTTCGCGGGATAGGCGGGCTTGACGGGCTTCGCCGGGTAGTCAGGCTTGACGGGCTTCGCCGGGTAGGCGGGCTTGGCGGGGTATGCGGGCTTGCTCGGGTAGTCAGGCTTGACGGGCTTGGCGGGGTATGCGGGCTTGGCCGGGTAGTCGGGCTTGACCGGCTTGGCGGGGTAGGCGGGCTTCGCGGGGTAGTCGGGCTTGACGGGCTTCGCCGGGTAGGCGGGCTTGGCGGGGTATGCGGGCTTGCTCGGGTAGTCAGGCTTGACGGGCTTCGCGGGGTAGGCGGGCTTGGCCGGGTAGTCAGGCTTGACGGGCTTCGCCGGGTAGGCGGGCTTGGCGGGGTATGCGGGCTTGGCCGGATACTCGGGCTTGACGGGCTTGGTCGGGTACGCGGGCTTGGCCGGGTAGTCAGGCTTGACCGGCTTGGCCGGATAGGCGGGCTTGGCCGGATACTCGGGCTTGACGGGCTTCGCCGGGTAGTCGGGCTTGACCGGCTTGATCGGGTACGCGGGCTTGGCCGGGTGCGCCGGATACTCGGGCTTGACCGGCTTCACCGGATACGCCGGCTTCTCCGGGTGTGCCGGCTTCACGGGGTGCGCGGGCTTGTCCGGGTGCGCCGGATACGCAGGCTTCCCCGGGTGAACCGGGTACACCGGTTTCCCCGGATGTACCGGTTTCCCTGGATGCACCGGCTTCGCCGGATACTCGGGCTTCGGCGCGTGCGCCGGGTGCGCTGGGTGGGCCGGCTTGTGCGGGTACGGCGTGTGGGGGGTCTTGTGGTCATCGGCGTAGGCGGTGCCCCCGCTCGCCAGGGCGGCTGCGGCGAGCGCGGCGGCCATGGCAGCCGGCGCCAGAACAGATCGCCATCTTGGCGATGTCGTCATCTTCCACTCTCCTCGACTTGGTTCAGGGCCTCGTGACGGCTGGTCAGCACCAAGAGCCGGACAGTGGAATGAATAGGAAATCGGGTGATATGAATAACACTGTGGCGGTCAAAGGCCACCGGATGGTGTAGCGCGGGACGCCAGTTGGCCCGGCGCCGACCCGTGGGGTCCAGGCACCTGGCAGCGACTCCCCGGACTTCCCCGGACTTCCCTGAACCCTCATGCACGCCGACCCGCCCCGCGACGCATCACTGGTGACGAATCGTCAGCAACCGGGTCGGCGCCGCCGCCGCCCGCACCCTGACGCGTCGTCAGGCAGCAGGCCGGACGAGCCCCGTCTCGTAGGCGAAGGTCACCGCCTGGACGCGGGCGCGGGCGCCGATCTTGGTGAGGATGTTGCTGACGTGCGTCTTGACGGTGGTCGGTGCGATGGACAACCGCTCGGCGATCTCGGCGTTGGACCAGCCGGAGGCGACGGCGACGAGGACGTCCCGCTCGCGTCCGGTGAGCGTGTCGAGCCCGGAATCGTACGGCCGGGTCCGTGCGGTGCGCTGTTCGCGGACCGCGTCGATGAGCGCGCGGGTCAGGGCTGGGGTGACGACGGCATTCCCGGCGGCCACGACTCGGACGGCCGAGGCGAGTTCGTCGGGGGCGGCGTCCTCCAGGAGGAATCCGTCCGCGCCGGCGCGCAGCGCGGCGTACGCGCACTCCTCGTGACCGGCGGGGATGAGCACCAGGACTCGGGAGGTGTGCGGGTCCGTGCCCGCGGGTTCGAGGGGGCGCGGCAGACGCCGGCGCCCGGCGATCCGCCGGACGGTGTCGACGCCGTCCTCCCCAGAGGGGCGGCCTGCCAGCAGGACGACATCGGGACGGAGCGCGGCGCTCATCCGGACCGCCTCGGCGCCGCTCGTCGCCTCCCCGGCGATCTCGATGTCGGGCTCGGCGCCCAGGAGCATACGCAGGGCGAGGCGCTGGAGAGACTGGTCGTTCACCACGAGTACGGAGACCATGCCTGTCTTCTTCCTGGTGGAGGCGGGTGGCGGCCTGCCAAGCAGAACGAAACGGTTTCGTTCACCACGTTAGCGTAGCTCCTGTAAAGGCGGAGTAGGTGATCGGTCAGGACTTCGCCCTGACCACTCCGGCGGCGTACGCCGTGATCACGGCGTGCTCGAGCGCGCCGACCAGGGCCCCGGCCCCGGCCCGCGCCATCGCCGGCCACGCGTCACAACGCGAACAACCGTGCCCCGTTGTCATGGCAGACGGCGCGCAGCCAGTCGTCCCCGAGCTCCAGGCGCTCCAGGGCAGCCAGCTGATGGACGTAGGGGTAAGGGATGTTGGGGAAGTCGCTGCCGAGCAGGATGCGGTCGCCGAGGCCGGCCAGCCGGGGCAGTGCCCGCGTCGGGAACGGCGCGAGGCGTTCGCTGAAGTCCGTGAACGCCATCGTCGTGTCGAGCCGCACCTCCTCGTACCGTTCGGCGAGGTCGAGGAAGTCCTCGTACTCGGGCAGCCCCATGTGTGCGATGACCAGCCGCAACCGGGGGTGCCGGGCGAGCACGCGCGCCACCGGCTCGGGTCCGGTGTGCTTGCCGGGCATGGGTCCCGAGCCGCAGTGGATCACGACCGGTGTCCCGGCCTCGGCCAGCAGTCCCCAGGCGGAGTCGAGGAGTTCGTCGGCCGGGTCGTACGCCCCCACCTGCACATGCGCCTTGAAGACCCGCGCACCCGCCTCGACCGCCCGGCCGACGTAGGCCTCGACTCCCGCCTCCGGGAAGAGCGTCGAGGTGTGCAGGCAGTCCGGGGTGCGGTGCGCGAAGTCGGCGGCCCAGTCGTTGAGCCACTCGGCCATGCCCGCCTTGTGCGGGTAGAGCATCGAGGTGAAGGCGCGGACGCCGAGGTCCCGGATCACGGCTATCCGCTCGGCCTCCTCCGCGCGATAGGTGATGGGCCACTCCAGCCCGCCGGTCAGCGTGCCGAGCGAGTCGAAGTAGTGCCACACCTTGCGCAGCACACGCTCGGGCATGAAGTGGGTGTGCACGTCGACGAGCCCCGGCAGCCCGAGCCGCCGCCAGAACCGCCGGACCTCGACCGCCTCGTCGGCCGTACTCGCGGCATCGGCGCTCGTCACTCGGTCCCTCAAGGCCGCCCGCCCCTCGCCGGTGGTGTACTGACCTGACTGGTCCGCGGGATCGTACCTGGAGGGGCCCCGCACACTGCCATGCGATGTGCGTGAGTGCCGGTCCCCCTTGGCTCGGTGCTCAGAGCCAGTCCCGCCGCTTGAAGATCACGTACAGACTGACGCAGACCACCCCCATCAAGCCGACCGCGAAGGGGTAGCCGAACCTCCAACTCAACTCCGGCATGTGCTCGAAGTTCATCCCGTAAATAGTGCCAACGAGTGTCGGAGCAAAGAGAATCGCCGCCCACGCCGAGATCTTCTTGATGTTGTCTACCGGAAGGCCCTGACCTGCGGTGATGCTGTCGAAACTCCCGCTGACCTGGGCTGATCCGTCTTTCTGGATCCTTCAGCGTCCTGTCCGGTAACGCAGTCGATTCTCCCCAGGCGCTCCCCAGCGCTCTTCGTACTCCCCAGATTCTCCCCAGAGATGGCGCGCGCCGTGAGGCTAGTGGGGAGGGGAGGCCGGCTCAACGGAGACGCTGGCGTAAGCACGCTGACTGACTGGGGGAAGTCTCGCAGCACTGACCCCGTGGACGCGACGCCTCGGAGCGCAAGACGGGGCTGGTCGAGAAACGCGGCCGCTTCCCGTAGCTGCGGCCGAGTGGCCTGAGGGGCAGAATTCGGTCAACTCCTACTCGCCAAGTCAGTTGCGTGCATTGTCGCGTTTGCGATCTGGCGGTTTCTGGATTTCGCCGTGAAGATGCCCGCCGTACTGGCGAACGGGGGGCGGGATGGGATTCGGGTGGGGCCTGCGGGTGCGGCCACGTGCGGCGGAGGACGTGGTCCAGGGGCCGGCGGTGCCGGTTCAACCCGCTCCTGCTGCCTCTGGTGAGGTGGATCCGACCGCGTCGGAGGTGACCGGGTTGCTCTGTCAGGCTGTTTACGCGCGGCCTGACCGGGTCAAGTCTGCCAAGGCGTGGTGGCAAAGGCTCCGCGGCAAGGACAAGGCGCCGGACAGACCCCGCCGCAGCACGCGCAGGCGTATCTACCTGGAGGGCAGCGATGACTGCCCGCCCCTGGGCGAGCCCATGGCGCAGTGGGTTTTGGATCATGTCCTGCACGGGCCGCCCGTGCCCGTGCCGTCGTACGGGTTCGACCTCATGCCGGTGGTCGCGCACAGTCTGCGTGCACGGCGGCGAAGGTGGCTCCGGTGGGTCGGCCTGTTGCTCGTCGCCGCGGGCGTGACCTATGCGGCACCCCGGGCTGCGGCTGTGTGGGGTGGGGTCCTCCTGGTGGCCTTGGTGATGCGGTGGGCTGCGCTGCGTGCGCAGCGGAAGGTGAAGAAGTCGCGGCTGGCGACCTCTCCTCGGTCGGCGTACGTGGTGCTGTGCGTGCCGTGGGTGCTCGCGGTGGTTCCGTTTCAGCCGGTCGGCGGTGAGGCTGTCGGTCTGCGGGTCGGCCTGCTGCTGTTGCCCTTTGCGTTGTTGGCTGGGGCCGCGTTGGTCTGTGGCGCGGATCGGCTCGTGGCCCGGGCTGCCCTTGGCGGGATCATCCGCGAAGGAGTGGCGTCCGGCCGGTTGCCTTGGGCAGCTGCGAAGGGCGGGCGTCGGATGGCACAGATTGGTCGGGAACAGACATGGCAGGAGCTGCCGTACGACCATCCGGAGCGTTTCGTTGGAGCCGGGCGCGACGTATGGGGTGCCGCAGACATTGGTATCCCGCTCAAGCCCATGGACCCGGAGGAGTCGGTCAAGCCGTTCGGCGAGTGGGAACTGTTGCGGAGGATGGGTGCTGCTCTCCGCGAGCTGGGGCGCGGGGCTCGGGAGATCACCGATCCGCTGCCGGGGTTCTCGGTCACAGAGGTGCAGGCTCTGCCGGCAGCGCTATGGCTCCAGCGCACTCGCGCGGCCAAGCTGGAAATGCCGGACCTGCGGGGACGGGGGCGCCGGTCCCCCTCCAGCATGCCGGACCGGCTGTACTTGCGTGCGCAGTGCGTCAGCTGGGACGGACAGGTGGTGGTCAGCGTGTTCGTGCACGCTGCGCTGGAAGCGGGGGAACTGCGGCTGACTGTCCGGCCGCAGGTGATCACGCCCGTGTACAACGAACTGCGGGTCGTCGGCGCTCCGGTCGCCAAGCGTGGTCCCCGTCTGTTCGGCTGGCTCGTGGCCCAATCGATACTGGACGCGGTCGCGAGGCCAGTAGCGCTCTGGCGGTTCGTGACTCGGCTCGGGCTCGGTGGACAGCGTGGGGAGGGCAGGGCCGAGGAAAAGGACCCGGTCAGCCTGCGGGACCGATACTCCACCGAGGAAGTCACCGATATGCACCAGAGTGACGATGCCAAGCGGCACGTCGTGCTGATGCAGACCTGCATCTTTCGGACCGTCTCCGAGTACCTCGAAGAAGTGGGCGTCGACACCGCCCCGTACGAGCGCCAAGTCGCCGCGGTCATCACCAACATTCAGGTCTACGGCGACAACAACGCGCCTATCCAGAACGTCGCGGGGAGCGACATCCGCGGCGTGGGCCAAAGCAACGGCACCCAGGGAGGCAAGTGATGATCTTCGGACGTGGCCGCCGCGAAGAGGAGCAAGGGCGGGGTTCGGGCATCAGCATCGGTGGCAACAACAACGCCCCCAATCAGAACGTCGTGGGGCAGAATATCTCCCACGTGTACCAGTCCGCCTCCGTGCAGGGCGCCGTCGACATCGAGACCGTACGTGGACTCCTCGCCTCTTTCCGCACCGACGTGGATCAGAACGAGGCGAGTCTCGCCAACGCGGCAGTGCTGCGTGCCATGACGGATTCCGTCGACACCTCGCTGGCCGCGACTGACCCCCAGGCGCAGGCCGGCGCCTTGAGGGGGGTCGCTCAAGCCCTTCCCGCTTTGGTGGCCGGAACCGCCGTCCAACAGGGCGGGCAGGTGCTTGCCAACGCCCTTTCGTCGTGGGTGGGTTGAATTAAAATGACGCCCTAACGGCCACTGGGATCCGGGATGAACCGTTCCGGCTGCCGACGTCTGCGCGCGCGGATACAGTGCTGGGACCAGTGGGGGAGAAGACACACGTGGACGAGCTGACCTTCGCCGTGACGACAGTGTTCGCGGCACTTCTCAGCCAGGCATCACAGGACACTTACGCGAAGGCGCGGGACATCATATGGCGCTTTCTGCGACGCGGCGACCAGCCGGACACCGCAGCCGAGTTGGAGCGCCTCGACCAGGATCGTGCGAGTGTCATGGAGCGTTCCGCGCCCGAGCGGGACGAGGCGGCACGCCGGGCTGCCGCTGGGTGGGCGCTGGGCTTGGAAGGACTCGTACGCGCGGACCGCGCGACCTTCGAGGAACTGCGGGCGCTTGTTGAAAGGGACGGGCCGACCACAGTGATCAACCAACACAACCACGGCTCGGGCACCTTCATCAACGGCAGTGTCGCTGGCGGGCTCACCATCAACCACGGTGCGGCGCATGGCAGAGACACCTGAACCATCGACCATGGGGGATCAGCACAACCACGGTCCCGGAATCTTCATCGCGGGTGACGTCATCGGGGACGTGCATCACCATGCTTCGTCCCGGCCAACCTTCCACCGGACCGCGCGCATCGAGGAGGATGAATCGGTCGGAGGCCCGGGCCGTGCCGGAAGGGCGCCTGTCAATGAGGAGCCGTCGGGCGAGAAAGGCAGGACGGGTCCGCTCAAGTCCCTGATCGGGAACGCGTTCGGCGCCTTCATGCTGTTCGGCATGGCCGGCTACGGTCTGGCAACCGTGTTCATGCCGACGCATCCGACATCGGAACGTGTCATTTCGGTCCCCCTGGCGGCTGGTCTGGCCTTGGGCGGTCTGGTGCCCCTGGCATCCTCGCTCGCCGTGCTCGCCGAACTCTGTGCCGCAGGCGCGGCGAACGCGGCCGGTTCGGCGGGCAGACGAGGACGGGAGGGGCGACGGACCGCCGCCCGTTTGAACCTGCGACAGGCACGTCTGGTCGCCCGCACGGCCCACTACTGTGCCGTGCTCGCCGGTTTCGTGGCAGCACTTGTTGGCTTCCTGGCCGCGAGTAGAAGAGCGGCGGACCGCTCCCAGGAGGCAAGCGATTGCGCGGAGTCGGAGGTCGCCAAGGCTTGTGCGGTCCTACAGCGGAGCGATCCGGCTACGGGGGCGCGTTGACGGCCGGGTCGGCGGGTTGATTCAACGTTGGCAACGCAGGAACGACCACTTCACTGACGCGATTTGGCCTGGCTCGACAACCACCCGTCGCGCAGCCGTCACGCGCCACGAGCAGGCCACCCCCGCCCAACTCGCCAACATGATCCGCTCGCACTGGCAGATCGAGGCCCTGCACCACGTACGGGACACCACCTTCGCCGAGGACGCCTCGCAGCTTCGGACCGGCAGTGCACCCCGCACCATGGCGACCTGGCGCAACCTTGCCACCGGCGCCCTGCGCATAGCCGGCACCCAGAACGTCGTCGTCACACTCCGGGCCAACTCCCGCGACCCGAAACTTCCGCTCGGCCTACTCGGCCTCACGCGATCACGAACCGGGGCGGCGCCAGCAGTGCGGCCACGACGGCGGCCCGGACGCGGGCATGGGCGAGTACACGGGTACGCGACAGCAGGACCTTCGGGAAGGACAGGAACAGGGTGGGTGAGTCGACCTGTAGAGCTGCAAAACGCCAGGTCAGCCGCCATGGGGCTGTGTGACGGCGTCTGGTGAGGAACGGTCATGGTCCGGTCACATTCGCCGGACGGAGCGGTCATGGGCCGCTGTGAGCCTCCTGTGTGTCCCCGCGACAGACCCGGGGAGAAGGAGAGGCTCAGACTGTGTCAGCGCTGCTCGTGCCGCCCAGCCGCGTGTGCCAAGCACGGGGCCGGGGCGTGGTCCTGCCGACCATCACCGCGGAGACCTACCGCGCCTTCCTCGCGACCCCCGCCGGCGCGGCGCTGGGTGCCGGTTTTCTGCAACTCCCGTCCTGGGCCGACGTCAAGGAGGGCTGGCGCGCCCAACTGCTCGGCTGGGGACCGGATCCGGAGGCAGGCGAATTGACGGGTGTGGCCCTGGTGCTGCTGCGGCAGTTCCCCGGCACCCGCAGGTACTTCGCCTACCTCCCCGAAGGCCCCGTCGCGGACTGGAACGCCCCCGATGTCGACGGCTGGCTCGGGCCGCTGCTTGAACACCTGCGCCGCGTGTGCGCCTTCGCTGAGGCGGCGGTGGACAACGCTGTCAGCGCGCAGACTGGCGAACCGCCCGCCGCCGCCCTGCGTTTCGCCCCCGCCCTCGCGGACGGCGACCCGGTGGTGGCCGCGTGGCTGGGGACCGCGCATACCTTCGCGCAGTTCGAACAGGTCCTTGTGCACAGCCTGGTGGATCTCCAGCCGCAGGACCACTCCGCCGCCCTGCCCGCGCACGCTCATCCGGCGCTATCGAGTGCCGTGCGACGGGCCATGGCGTACTGCGAGGAACACGCGGGTGAACTGGTGTCGGTAGCGGACATGGCTGCGGCGGCGCGGGTCAGCCCTCGTACCCTGCAGGACCGCTTTCGGACCGACCTCGGGACTACCCCTGCGGCCCACTTGCGGCGCGTACGGCTGGATCGGGTGCACCGGGACCTGCTGCGCATCGCGGAGGGTTCCGCGTCCGGGACGGTCGCCGAGGTCGCGGCGCGCTGGGGCTTCACTCACCTGGGCCGGTTCGCCGCGTACTACCGCGAGGCGTACGGGCAGGTGCCGTCCCGCACCGCCGAAAGGCGCTAGGTGTATTGATCACGAGCGTTGTTAACGCTGGCCGGGCTTGATCATGGCGAAGGCCTCCGTGTGTGGTGGAGGTGTCGAATCTTCACCGCACGGAGGCCTTCGTGTCCCACCGTAATGCCCGGCTGACCGTTCACGGCAGGCGGCTGCTGATCGAACGTGTCCGCTCTGGCCGTCCTGTCGCGCATGTCGCCGCGGAGATGGGTATCTCCCGTCCCACGGCCCACAGGTGGATCCGGGGCCGGCGGTCCGAGGGCGAAAGCGGGCTCATCGACTGCACAGCCGCCCACGCACGACACCGCACCGAACCACTGCCGCAACCGAAGCCCGCGTCTGCCGACTGCGCCAGAGCCGCAAGCTCGGACCCGCACGTCTCGGACCGATCCTCGGTCTGCCCGCGTCGACCGTGCACCGCATCCTCACCCGCCACGGCCTGAACCGACTGGCCTTCCTGGACCGGCCCACCGGCCAGGTCATCCGCCGCTACGAACGTGACCGGCCGGGCGAGCTGATCCATGTCGACGTCAAGAAACTCGGCCGCATCCCCGACGGCGGCGGTCACAAGGTCCTGGGCCGCCAGGTCGGCCGCGCCCGGCGCAACAGCGTGGGCTTCGACTACATCCACTCCGCCGTCGAGGACCACACCCGCTTCGCCTACAGCGAGAGCCACCCGGACGAGAAGGCCGCCACCTGCGCGACCTTCCTGCGCCGGGCAGCCGCCTTCTTCGCCGCATCGGGCATCGGCCAGCTCGAACGAGTCCTGACCGACAACGCCTGGCCCTACCGCAAGAGCTTCGCCTGGCGGCAGGCGCTGGCCGACCTCGGCGCAGCCGGCAAACTCACCCGCATCTGCCGGCCCCAGACCAATGGCAAGGTCGAACGCTTCAATCGCACCCTGCTCGACGAATGGGCCTACCTACGGCCCTACGCCAACAACGACGAAGGTACCGCCGCACTGGACAACTTCCTGCGCACCTACAACCATCACCGCTGCCACACCGCACTCGGCGGCCAGCCACCTATCAGCCGCGTGAACAACGCACCGGGTCAATGCAGCTAGAGCCTGCTGGTTTGAGGCGTGCTCAGGGCCGTTTCAGGAATGGGACCTGGCATTCCCGAGACCCGTTTTCCATTCCGAGGGTGTATCCGCCGGAGCGTGACAGGCCCGGGCCGTTCCGGCAATCCGATACGCGCGGAACACTCGGCGGAGAACGGATAGACGGCGGTCGTCCACCATTCATACGTTGTAACCAAGCCCAGAACACGGCATTTCCCGATGAGCTTTCTCCTGCCCCGGCCTGAAAGGCACAGCATGTCCTTGCAGAAAGACAAGAACCGGAAGACGCGGCGGAACGAGAGGGGTCGGCTGCCCCTGCGCGGTCTCGCCCTGGCGGGCGCGGGGGCCGCTCTGGCTACCGTGATCTCCGCCGCGCCTGCATCCGCCGCCTTTGGATCGGGCATCACCCAGATTCAGGGGGGCACGGGCGTCCTGGGCGTCAAATGGGACGCCCAGTCGCCCAGGTATCTCAACACGATCAGTGGGAACTTCATCTCTGCCACGGGCGTGGGCAATCCACGCCTCCACGTCCGGGTCCTGGACGCCCAGAACAGGGAGATGTTCAGCAGGGACCGCTCGTGGGGAGGCAACCGGCGCGACGAGGTCGCCACGTTCGAGGTCACGGTCCTCATGCCCCGCGACGCCTCGCGTGTCTGCGCCACGCTCTACGAGGGGGGCGGCTATATGGACACGGCTTGCTCCCCGGTCTACTTCTGAGCCCGGCACGCATCGGCCCGGATCCTCCGTCCCCCTCTCCGAAAGGAACAACGACACTATGAAGCGCATGGCCGCCGCGATGGCTGCGGGAATCGTCCTGGCGGGAACCGCCTCCGCCTCCGCGACCGAGGCCACCGACATCCGGACAGTCTGCCAGTCGACCACGCTTTTCGTTTCCCACGAGTTGTGTGTGACCTTCCAGAACGTGGCCGACGCCGACGTCGAGAAAATGGAAGTCCGTGCCACCACCAGCACCGGCATGGGCCACTGGGAGCTGTTCGGCCCGCGCGGCACCATCAAGAACAGCCTGGACGGAGAATGGAAGGACCGCACGCATGACTGGTCCGGATACCAGGACGGTGCGAACGGTGACCTGTGGTGCGCGGTCTTCTGGAGGGATACGGGCGCTGGCTACATCAAGGGCACCCAGCCGCTGTGCGTGAAGGCGACCAACCGGTGGTGAGTAGCGTTGGCACCTAGGCCAGCTGTGTCCGAGGACGCCGGGCAGGCCAGAGTACGGTGTGCGAGGGCTGTGGTGAACGGCTGAGACCGGGAACACGGCCCGATGCGATGGTCTGCTCGGCGATGTGTCGGGCCAGGCAGTGGAGGCGGTCCCCCCGGAGGGTGCCAGGGGG
>NZ_JBVKCZ010000079.1:0-16142 GCF_055634335.1 Streptomyces sp. NPDC111802
CCGAAGGTGCGGGCCGTGGAGCGTGATGAGGAGGCGATTGCCGCATGGCGCGCGGAGACGTGGCCGGCGGCCTCCCATCCGCGCAGGTCACAGCCGCCGGTGGATGGGTCTGCTTCGAGGACGAGGCCGGGGCCTGGCTGAACGGGCCCATCCGCCGTACCTGGGGCAAGGCCGGTCAGACGCCGGTACTGCGCATGTCCCAGAAGCGCAACGGCAAGATCAGCATGGCCGCCTGGGTGTGCTTCAAGGACGGTGAGGAGCCCCGGATGATCTATGCGGTCAAGCCGTCGGGCGGCTACACGAAGAAGGACTTCCCCCGCTTCCTCGCCTTGCTGCACCGCCGTCTGGACGGCCCGGTCACCGTCATCTGGGACAATTACTCCAGCCACATCAGCAGACATGTGAAGCAGTACACGCAGCAGCGGGGCTGGCTCACGATCATCCAGATGCCGTCCTACGCACCGGAGTTGAACCCGGTCGAGCTGCTGTGGGCGCATGCCAAGGAGAAGATCGCGAACCGGGCGTTCCGTTCGATTGACGAACTTCACCGGGCCGTGAAGAAGGCCCTGCGCTACATCCAGCGCCATCCCGAACTCCTCATCGGATTCCTCGCCGGAACCGGCCTCGAACTCGCTCCACCGGCATCAAGCCCATAGTCAAAAATCAGTACCACCGACAGGTGATCGACGCGGTGCGCTACCGCACGGGTACGCCTTCTTCGCCCGCTGGCGGGACGCGGGGCTGGTGGCCGAGCTGAACTACCGGCTGCGCGGAGCCGTCCGCGCTGCGGAGAATTGCGAGGGGGAGCCGAATGCGGCGGTCGTGGACTCACAGTCGGTGAAGGCGTGTGCCACCGTCATCTTGCCTCCCGGGAGTACGACACCGGCAAGAAGATCAACGGACGTTCTGCCGTCATAGCCGCCCTGTTCCACCGTCATATACGTAGTGGCAGCGGATCGCCCATAGATCACTGGGTCCATCCTGCGGATGAGGGCACGCTGCTGCGGGGGGTGGGGGTGTGCAGATAGCGAGGCAGCCATGCCTTGACAAGTTGCAGCGGAAGGATGGCTGGCGTGGGCGACAGCCACAGGACTGGGCGTGCACGGAAGCGGTCTGGAATGACGGCGGGCACCACACCCCGAAGCCGACATCACGGCCAGTCGGCACGTTTGTCGCCGCGGGGCGGACTAATTGGGTGGACAGTCGTTGTCCTATCCCTATTGGTCCTCACGGTGGCCGCTGTCGGAGCCGGACTCTACCGCCATCTGGAGGGAAATATCCAAGTCTTGGATATCGAGAGCAAGTTCGGTGAGAAGCGTCCGTCCAGCCTTAGCCGTGAGGCCAGGAACATTCTAGTCGTTGGTTCCGACAGCCGTATGGGAACGAATGGCGAGTACGGCCACGGCCTGGAGGGCATGCGATCGGACTCGCTGATGGTTGTCCACATCGCAGCGAACCGGCAATGGGCCATGGTGGTATCCCTGCCACGCGACTCATATGTCGAGATCCCTGCCTGCGACCGTGGCGACGGAACTCAGTCCACTCCTCACCATTTCAAAATCAACGAAGCGTATTCCATTGGCGGCTCCAAGGGTGACATCAGAGGCGCAGTTGCCTGCACCATGAAGACGATCGAGGCGAACACCGGTTTGCGCATTGACAACTTCGTGGTGGTCGACTTTCAGGGCTTCAAAGGCATGGTGAACGCCCTCGACGGCATCGAAATCTGTCTCAGGGAACCTATCGGCGACACCAACTCGCAGCTCCATCTGGATGCAGGATGCCAGACCGTCAATGATGAAGAGGCTCTGGGCTACGTACGCGCCCGCTACAGCATCGGCAACGGCAGTGACACCGGACGCATCGGCCGCCAGCAGGAGTTCATGGAGGCTTTAGTCGACAAGGTTGAGCAGAAACTCACGACCCCCAGCGCGTTGTACGGGTTCCTGGAGTCCGCGACCGAATCGCTCACTATGGACAAGGAATTGGCCGAAAGCAGGTCACTGTACGACGTCGCAGCGAGTCTCAGGAAGATCCCCAGGCGCCGACTCACCTTTGTCACCGTTCCCAACTACCCACGCGAGGTAGATGTTCCGACAGACAAGGCCAATGTTGTTTGGCGATACCCTCAAGCCCAGACTCTCTTCTCCTCGCTGGCGGCGGACAGGGAAGTTGACATGGAGGAGTTGGAATTGGGTGAGGGTGTCCCGAGGAGCAGTGCAGCTCCAGCAAGCTGAGGTGCAGATGGTCGGCTGTTGCCGGCCGCGACGAGGTGCGGCAGCTGTTGGATCTGTCGACCTATGAGATTGGTGTGCGCGTCGCCCGCTATGGGCGTCGAGTCCAGCGAACGTTTGCGCCGCAGCCTTTCGGCGGTCAAGCGCACGATGTCGTGGTTATCCGGCTATCGCAGACTCAGCTCCACCATGAACATCAAGGAGAGGGTCAACGCGGTGATCGCCGACACACGCAAATCACCGTGAAGATCGTAACGAAGAGAAGTCCGGGCAGGACTGTTTCGATCATGCCCCAGATGCCACCGTACGCCTCGGAGAGCCCGGCATCGGTGATTGCGCGGGCGCGGTCCGTCTCTGTTCGACGTTTGGATTTGACTTAACGAAAGTCCTCATCAGTTACTCCCCGAGGGGCGCGGCTGGTGTTGCGAGTTGTCCCGCATCTGATGGCCATGGCGCATTGGGTTAAGCCTCAATGCCATGAGATCGCGCCCCCGCTCCCATGTCTAAGGTCGCGCGTCTCGTGGGATCGACGCACCGATCGTCTCGGTGTCATCCGAAGCCGCATGAGGTGTGGATCCTTCTGTCATGGCGCAACCGGTCGACCCATGTGTAGCAATGCCCAGACGTCTCGGTCGAGGGGCACCATCATATTGCGTAGCGTACTGGGAAGCGCGGACAGCGCTGTAAGCCAGATCACCTCCACAATCGATAATCGATATCTCGTCACCGAATCCGGCCCAACGACGGAGCTGGTGGTACGGTGAAAGACGGCCGCCTGGGTCGTGCTGCCGCACGAGCTCTCCGAGGGAAGCCCCCCCGATGACCTGCTGCAGAATCGCCCGCCGGGCGAACGAGGGGCGAGCTGCAACGATGAGATTTCCGAGCTGCCCGTTCGTGGTAGTCGGGTCGAGATGGACGCTCTGATTCCGGCGCAAGGCGGACGGCCCGCCCCCCTTCGGAGTGCGGGCCGCCGAACTGCATCAGCTGTTGTGGCACTCGTTCCCTGACGCGGGGTTTAAGAGTGCGAGGACGTTGATGCTGTTTCCGCAGAGATTTACTGGCACCTGGATAGGCACCTGGACAATGTTGCCGGACAGTAAGCCTGAACTGTTGGCCGCGACTGCAGTGGTGGGATTGGGGTCTGCATGAGCAGCGGTCGCTTGTCCAAGGGCTACGGCGCAGGCCAGTGTGGCTGTGATGGTCAAGGTGCGAAGACGCATAATTTGCCTCCACGATCGGCGTTTTTCTGACATTGCAATGACACGCCATGTCAGGGAGATGCGCATCCGCAACTACGCCACTTGGGTGTGGAGCAACTGACCATAGGGTGCTGAGAGATTGACGACGCATCGGTCCTCGCTGTGCTGATCACCACTCGGGATGGCTGCGGCGCCTCACCGTGCAAGTCACCTCTCGAGAGGGCACAATCCAGAGTATGAGCACAGAGAATCGGCCGACCATTGACCTGAACCGTTTCGAAGAATTAGCTAGGATAGTAGCCGCGATCAGGCTCGGCGGTAGGCACTCAACTCCCGAATGGTACGAACCGCGTGATCCAGCATTGGATGACGCGATCCGAGACAACCATGAAATCCACAGATGGGCTCTATATCTACTGGGTGAGCTCGGGATCGGTGTACGTTTCGATGACCCAAAAGAAGCGGTGCTGGCCCTTCGGTTCATGCCTCCGCCAAAGGGCCCTGAATAGGGTCAAATTGTAGTTCAGGGGTGGAAGGGCATGGAGCGGCAACGCCTGGGTCCGTCTTCAAAGATCACTGGATGGTGGATCACGGTTGCGTGATACGTAGCTATGAACTTACGAGGCGGGTGGGGGAATTGGTCGGTCATCTGATTCCGGGGGCCGCGGCAGGGCTTCCTTGCGTGGGGGCCGGCAGGCCATCAACGGAGTGTTCTGCAAGATCCGGACGGGGATCTCGTGGCGTGACCTGCCGGAACGCTGCGGCTCCTGGAAGACGGTTTACACCCGCCTTAGACTGGCTCGCCCAGATCGACTCGGCCATCGTCCGCGCCTACCAGCACGCTGCTGCCAATCGGCAGGAACGGGGGGATCCGCAGGCGGACGAAACGGCGGATCAGGCCTTCGGCCGATCCCGCGGAGGACTGGCCACCACAATCCACTTCGACTGCGAGGGCAAAGGCTGCCCGCTCGCAACGGATTTCGTTCCTACCTGCGCAACACGGTGACCACCCACACCATTGTCGAGCGAATCGATCCCGCAAGTTTAAAAGACCCCGATGATGATTCGACCGACTGACCGACACACCTACCGCCGCCACACTACCCTCGAGCGCTGCTTCAGCGGGCAAGATCAGTTCGAAGACGGACCCTGGTCTATCTGGATTCCCGGTCGGCGGGAGACAGTGCCCGCGGACTCAGCGATGATGAGGAAGACTTCGTCGTCCAAGTGGCTACCCGACCGGTCTAGCTGGGCGTGAATTTCACCCGCTGGTCGCTGCGCAGTTGGTGGCTTACCTACGCGAAGTCCGCGGTCGGATGACCTTCATGAACCGCAAGCCTTACGTTGCCTGCTCGCCTGTCGCGGCATCACCTTCCAGCAGCAAGATATGGAAGGAGTCCCCGGACCCCGACCGCGAGGTGAAGCTGGACCGCATCGACGAGGTCCTGGACTGGTCTTTACCTTCGACGAGTTCGGCCCGCTCGGGATGCGGCCCCGTCGGCTCGGGCGATGCACGTAAACACGCCGAAAGGCTGTCGGCCGTCTTCCCCGGCACCCACTGGGGTGTAACCCAGCGCAGGAAGGGCTCCGCCCACACGCTTGCCGTGATTGAAGTCGATCCCTGTCGCTCGGCCCGATGACGTATCGGTCTTCCCTTCAGGACCGGCAGCCCATTCGGCGAGTCGTGCGCTGTGGCGGGAATCGGTTGTTGTAGCGTCTCTAACGCTCTAAGGGACGCAGGACCCGCGCTCGTGGGAGTTCCTGCCCCATTCACCCCAATCCCGCGCTGGAACGGGGGGAACCAAAGTGCGACCGATTGACGGCCCGGGCACAAGAGCCATTGACCGGTTGCTTCACCTGCCCGGATGCATGCGTCGACTCCCCAGGCACTTTAGTCGCTGTCTGCAGAGGTTCAGGAAACGAGTGAGGATGGAACTGGCAGGTCCTGATGGAACAGGCGCACGCTTCCGAATCGGCCAGTGAATGTATGAATGGTTCATCTGAAACGGCCGCGACGATGTGCATTCGTTTAGCTCTTGAAGTGCAGAATCGTTTCCATATCGGTTGTTGGGCTTCGCGGGCATTGTTACTCCCCGGTACACGGAGACTGCATAGCACCCGCATATATCCAGCCAGTGATACGGCAGCTGGCGTGCAGCGCGCCGTACTGGAAGCCACAAGGGGTTGAGCGAACTCTGCCTGACGGCTGATCCGTGTGTGAGCAAGCGGCGGTTTATGAGATCACCGCCGCCTGCCTGCAGGGCGCCTGCTCCTTGATCAAGACAGTCCAGCCAATCTCCTAAACGGACCATCGCAACGAGGATGTGCTTGCCTCTCATGACCACTGCACATAAGGCTCTCCCGCGGCCCCGCCGACTCGACGACGTCCAGGGCTGGTTCCCCTTACTTGACCAGGTGCTCTTTGACTGGTTCCTGCGCAGGCAGGAGGCCGCGGGCGTCCGTGGCGATCTGCTGGAAGTCGGGGTCTACATGGGCAAGAGCGCGATCTTCTTGGGCCGCTATCTTCAAGAGGGCGAACGCTATACAGTGTGCGACCTCTTCGAGGGTGAGGCCCCTGACGAAGCGAACCGAGTTGAGGCGGAGAAGTCCTACAGCGCGCTCACCCGCCAGGTCTTCGAGGCAAACTACCTCTCCTTCCATGACGAGCTTCCGCGCGTTGTGCACGGTCCCAGCTCACTCGTGCCGGATGAGGTCGAACCCGGTTCCTGTCGGTTTGTACACATCGACGGTTCACACCTGTACGAGCATGTCTACGATGACATCGGCGCTGCGCGTGACGTCCTGTTACCTGACGGTATCGTCGTACTGGACGACTTTCGCTCCGAGCACACTCCTGGCGTTTCCGTCGCGGCCTGGGAGGCCGTGCTCACCCGGGGGCTTCGTCCCGTATGCCTGACCACACAGAAGCTATACGGCACCTGGGGTGACCCAGAGCCAGTACAAAAGGAGCTGCTGACGATGGCCCGCGGCCGTACCGACTGCGGCCTGAGCAGGCAGGTGGCCGCTGGACACCATCTCCTTCGCCTGAAGTCTAAGAGCATGAAGGCCCCTGATTTCCCGATGTCCCGCTACGCGGAGGCGCCGGAACCCACGGTGCCTGTGCCCGTGTCCGTCGGCCGGACGGCCGCCTCGAATCCAGCGAATTCTGAGGTGCACCGCCGTGCCCGCCGCCTGGCGATGGACCTGCTGCCTCCACTCCTCACCCGCGCCATCCGAAAGGCCCGCACGGTAAGCAGGCATCACACCGGTGTGCGTGCCTAGGTCGTGTCCGTAAGGCGCTTGGTGCGTTGATCTGTTCGTGGTGCGTCGTCACGAGCTGACTGATCAGGCAAGGGCGGCTATTGAGCCGTTGCTGGCTGCGTCGCGGATGATCTGCCCGGTCCGCGGCCGGCGGCAGGTCCTCAACCGCGTTTCCTGGGTGGAAGCTGCCACCGGAGCGGCCTGGCGGGATCTGCCCGATAGCTACGGGGCCGCGGAAGACTGTCTACGAACGCTTCCGCCGCTGGTCCGGCGACGACACCTGGGACCGCTTGCTGGCCCACATCCAGCATACCGATGCCGTCGACCGGATCATCGTGTGCATCCACTCCACCACAGGCCTTCGCCTGCCAACGACCTGCCCTGCCCCATCGGACAGGCCCTGGTGTATTGATCACGAGCGTTGTTGACGCTGAGCGGGCTTGATCATGGCGAAGGCCTCCGGCGTCGGACCTTGAGCCGAAGGCCTGTGGAAGGAAGGGGCTCCGAGACGCATTGGCTGCGTGCCTGCAGGGGCTGAGTGGTTGTGGTGGGAGCGGCCCGTCAGTCAACCGATCGGGTACCAGCGTTGCTCGAGGGACCCGTCGCAGAGCTGCAAGACTGTGGTGTTGGCGGGGGCCGCGCTGATGCACTCGTACGGTAACTGAACGCTGGCGATGGCGGAGCCCTCACCACTGAGTCGGTAGTCCCACTGCTGTGCGGAGTCATTCGGACGACAATGCTCCAGACGCACATTGTGCTCCGTGTCCGTGGCCGTGACGCAGCGCGCCGGGAACAATCTGCTCTCTAATTGGAAACCCGGGTGACCGGGCCGGAGGTGGAACTCCTGGGCCGCTGTTCGGTTCGGCTGAACTGTCCCGAGGATACCGTCCCTGCCCAGAACACCGAGGTAGAGGTGCGTGGCAGCATGGTAGAAGCGGTGCCAGCCCGCAGTTCCCGTCCCATCCGCGGTTGCCCGCGCGCTGCCGGAAGCAGCCACCAGCACCGCCGCGAGCAGCGCTCCAGTCGCAGCACGCCTGGTCTCTGTCATCGTCACGTCCCATCTGAACCATGGCCGCTAGCAGGCGTGGAAAGCCACCCTCGGTGGCACATGGCAAGTGCCACGCGGGGAATCCAATGCCCCAATCGCCCGCCGACGAAAGGCGTATTCCAGACGTAGGATGCGCGGCGGCCTCAGGGACCCACGGTTAGGCCGAAAACAGTTGGAATGAGTCCCCCAGGGCAGCACGACCAGATGTTCTATGCGGCGCTGTTGTTTGCCGACTTTGGTATCCAGATTGCTGGAACCAAACACTGTCATCCTGGGCCAGGGGAATCGGGGGGGCTGGTTGATTCCGCTTCTGGAGTGCGTAGTACCGTCCGTGAACGCCCGCGCGGAGATGGGGCTCCTCGACTGCTGCGCCACATTCGACCTGGAAGCTGCGGGCCTGCGGGGTGGCCTTCTGCCGCTCGGCGCCGATTCGCCGGATGGCAGCGAGGGTCTGGTGGCCGGTCAGTAAGGTGAGCGGGCCGCTGTTGGTCAGATCCAACGCCCGTTCCAGGCTGTGGAAGAGGCCCGTCAGGAGGCCACGGAGGCGGTTGACGGTCCGGGTACGGTGGGCTACGAGGTCCATGCGCCGACCGTGAGGATCTTGAGGTCGTCGGTGACGGTTTCGGCTGTGGTGGGTAAGGGTCGCGGCGGACCCGGCCCTGGTCAGCGATGACAGCGGCATCTTTGGCCTCGGTTTTGCCCTCGCTGCGGTAGCTGTCTAAGTACTGCTTGCGCACGTCTTCGACGCGAGCAGTGGATGCCTCCCGCCGCATGGTGTAGCTGCTCAGGCCGTCAGTGCGCGGGTGTCTGGCCGGAGCGTGCCCCCAACTGGCGTTTTCTGCCCTGAACAAGGGCAGGCTACCGCGGAGTCTCTCTGGTGAACGGTCAGTTGAACCGGCCGCCGACGGAGTTGAGAATGCTCCGGGTCTGTAGGATCCTCTCCCAGGCCATGGACGTCCCATTGGCATCCCACCACCGCCGGTCGCGAAATCCCCGACTGATGGTCGGCGACAGCGAGTCGGGCTTCAATTCGCGCGATACGTCCATGCGGGATCGAAAAGGGATCGGTGAGTGGCGGCCCACCATCCGCAGTATTTTCGCGCAGCCGTTCGCGCCCAGCTGGACGTGGTCGCTGACATGTGCGGACGCCATTTCCCCAGGTCAAGAAGTGTTTCTAAGATGCAAGGCGCTGATTCTCACCGTGACCAAGAAGATCCTGTCCATTTTGACAGTCGAATGACATCCATAGTCGCGATACGCCGTTTACACTCGATGCATACATAGACCATGGCTCGTCCTGCTTGGCAATCCTGACAGCAAGGTGAGTTATGCACAGACGTATGCGGAATTGTCGATGGCTGTTAGTGAGTGGCGCCGTCGCGATATTTTGCGCGGCGCTGATCTCAGTGGGTGTTGGCATGGCCGCTGACTCACCCGTCGCGCAGCCATCGGCGGCAGGTTCTGCCGGGCCAGGACTGCAATATGCCGGCAAGGCCAGTGGTGCGTTCGCCGTCAACAACGTGGGCCGGCTGGTGGCTGATCCTCGCAACGCACTCTTCATTCAGCACGCCGCCAACCCGGTGATTAGTGGGGCGAACCTCTACGGTGCGAATCCCGTCAAGGCGGATGGCAGGTGGAACGTCTACTTCGGCGGTTGGCTCACCCAGACGACATACGACGAGATCTACATGGCCACCACCCTCGATGACACCCTGGCCGGCGGCTACTCCGACATCAAAACGATCATCGGTCATGGTGTCTACGCCCACGTCAATGACCCCTCCGCGGTGAAGCGCAACTTCGGCTGGGTCATGGCGATGACCACGGCGACCTCTGTCGCGGCCGACGACCATTGCTCGATTCTCAGCTCGTCCGACGGTGTGAACTGGCCCCAGCTGACCGACCGCAGCCACGAGGTCAACTTTGTCGGCGCGAGTGTCCCCAAGTGCGCCCGTCCCTCACTGATCTGGAACGCCGACTACGACAACGGCACCGGGCGGTGGGAAATGTACTTTGACGCTCGGTCAACGGCGGCCCTCACGGCCAGCACCTCGCCGTTTCAAGTGAGACCATCCCGAAGAACTTCACGTACGTGGCAAGGGTCGGTGACTTCGTCGACGCCGATATCCGCCTGCTCAACCGCCAGTATATTGCCGCCTACCGGCCCACATGGGTCGGCGACCCGGTCTGGCGCATCCACTCTGCCACCAGCACCGGCGGTGTCCACTTCACCGACCACGGAAGCCTGCTCGGCACTCACGATCTGCAGCCGTTCGACGACTGCGGCGTCACCAACCCTGGCTGGGCCATCAACGAAAAGGGTCTGATCACCTCCCTGATGTATGGAGGCACTGCCAGCTGCAACTACAACGCCCACAAGCTCGGCGTCGCAGTCCCGCAGGCCGCCGCCATACTCTATTCCGGCAGCGCAGCCCCTGCTCACAGACTGGCCCTGACCGCCACGGTCCAGCGCATTGACGCGCACCAGTACACCGCGGTCGATCGCATCCAGATCATTGATCAGCCTGGCGCAGCCCCCCGCATCGATCAGCCAGTCGTCGGGACCAGAGGGGACACCTGGTCGATCGGCTAGCCTGCCCGTGGGGCAGTCGCGAAGGCGGGCAGGCCTCGGCACGCTGTCCCGTCATGATGGGTGGTGTTCTGCCTCTGGTATGTAGGCCCAGGGAACCGGTGGCCCTGGGTTGAGCGTTGGGGTCGGTCACGTTCCTGCTTGGTGGCGGGCCCCAACGCGTTGTCCGGTTGATACCAGGCCTGCATGCCATCACGTGCAGGAGCTTTACGCTTTCTCGCGTCAGCTTGCCAGCCGCCTGCGCTGACAGCCTGTTGGCCGCAACCGCCCCTGGCGATGGTCTCTCGCCGCCGCAACTGCGTCTCCTGTCGTGGCCGGTCATCTGCCGGGTTGGCGCTTGGCCGGCGACGCTGGTCAGCACTTTCCACACCGTCTCCTGCTCCTGGGGCGTGGCATGGCAGGGGTCGAAAATCGAACTCGCGGACTGCTCGGAAGGTCGCCGGCGCCGGATGAACTGTTCTGGCGAGGCCCGCTGCCGTACGCCTCGGCGATGGCAGCCGTGACACAATCGGCGATCTGGTCTCCGACAGCAGGCATGGCCAGCAGTTCCTCCCGGGAGAAGCGGGCGACCTCCTCGCCGGTGAGAGAGGCGTCGTACTGATAGAGGGCACGGGCAGCCAAGTGACCCACACGGGTATGGCCAAGCAGATCGAACAGCTCGCCTCCGACACAGCGGGGGCAGATCGCGTCACGTCGTGCCCGTTCCTTGGTACAGGAGGGGCAGTAGTCGGAGGCACGCGGGTTGCCCATGGCTGACGCCGTGACGGCCGGGGTGGACCAGCCGAGCTGTGTGGTGAATTCGCGGGCGGCCAGGGCACTGCGGGTGTGCGGTACCGCGACACTCCTTGAGCATCCCCCGGTGTCGCACCGCACGCCGGTAACGCCGTCTCCAAGAGTGCGCAGCGTGGTCACCTGAGTCACCGCTTTCCTTGCCCGGTCTCCCTCTGCCTGGGGGCCTGACCCAGGACAAGGTTGGTGAGGGCCTTCTCGGCGACGTATGCGACCAGGGACTCCATCCCCGGCAGACAGCGCCGAGCCGTATGTGTAGTGGCGGGTGCCCAGCACGGCATCGATTCCCCAATGGTTCTGTCGTACTCGTCCGTCTGGTCGGCTACGACTTGCGTTTCCTACATAACTCACCGGCCCACGACGGGAGTTGGAAGCACTATGGAAGGAAGTCCGGCCTCGTCGGTGGCGTTGAGAGTGATTTCTACCGAGCGTCCTATGCCGCTGTCGAGCACCGTCCTGATCAGGTCTCCGGCCCGGCCGGAGGGCACCGGCAAATTCACCTTCGGTTGGCCCGAGCGCGCGCCGGCCGGATCACTGTCACCGTCCTCGCGGCTCTCGCCACGATCAGCGCCTTTTGAGGATGGCTCACGACAACGACGTCTTCGCCTTATCGAACATCCCGGCCGGCTCCTGCCAATTGAGTAGCTGTCAGCCATAGACCGCGCCTGAGGCCCGCCTGAAGAAGATCGCCCGGAAGGGTGGCACGGCCGCCTGCTCAACGGCACATCCGTCCCTGCGTCCAGATGCCGGGTCCGAGGCGCACTCATCGCCCTGCAGATGCCTGTATCTTCGCCTCTGAACAGACGAGTAGGGCTTTCGTACCTGCTCGGCTCCCCGTCTGCAGGCTCCTGCGAACCTGCTAGGAGGAGATGAGGAAAAAGGAGTGCCAGGCGGGACGGGTGAGGGCACCTCGGGAGATTGGGATCCCTTCTCCTCTCGTTTTTGCCTAGATGGCGCCTGCGCACTTGAGTGCGAGACGAGGCTGGTGCCCTATGAAACGGCAGCAATGAGCGGCGGAGCGCCCCGCGTTGGCGGTGGCCGGGAACATCGATGCCAACGACGATATCGTCAAGAGGGTCCTCGACAACACTTCCTCTCCTGCTGCCGTGGCTGCCTTCGGTGGCGTTCGTCGCCACCCTCTTGATCCTCGGGATCCGCGATCAGCCCCGGTTGGCTGCCCACGGAGCACTGCGCCCGTCGCCGCTATGCAGGTGCCGCTCTGGCGAGTTCGTCGGCGACGTGGACGATCTGCTTGATGATGTCCTGGCAGATGACCTCGGCCCACACGTGGCGGTGGGCTGGGCGGCGCCCCGCGAAGGGCCCTCCCTGGCCGAGATCGAGGGCGGGCTTGAGGCGCATCTCACGGGGCGTGTCGTCGCCAAGGTTGTCGCCCGCCAACTGCTGGAGGTGAGCCAGTCCCGCTCCAGTTCCCGTAACTGGGTTGGCATCTACGCTGATCCCGGTAATGGCCCGGTCAATGGCCAGCGCCTCGGGGCGTCGGTGAAGTGAAAATACGCCCCAGGCGCCTCGGGTCGGATCTCGATTCCGGCCTCCGGTCTCCGGTCGGGCGCTTACGTGGTCTATTACCTGCACGATAACGGCTATGAGTGGTTGGCCAACCCGGTGACGTTTCGCGTGATGAACTCCGCGCGGTCATCCCCCGGTTCGATGAGCCTGGACCAATTCGATTACCTGGCGGGTGTGCCAGTCTCGATTGCGTACCGCACGAGCTGGCCCGCGTCCCGTAACTGGGTGGGCATCTTTACCGATCCCGGCAACGGCGCCGTCAATGACCGGCGTGTCGGATCCGCGAGCAAGTGGAGGTATGCTCCTCGTTCCTCCGGCCAACTGACGATCCCGACCGACGGCCTCAGCCCCGGGCACTACGTTGCATACTACCTTTACAATGACGGCTACCGCCGGGTGGCCAGCCCGGTGAAGTTTCTCATCCTGCCCTCGACTGCGGCCACCACACTGAAGGTGGCGTCCTTCAACACTTGGAATGCCGCCACCGAGGTGACCGGAGGGCTCGCGAAGGCCACTAAGTTCATCGCCTCTAGTGGCGCGGATGTGGTGGCCCTGCAGGAAACGAGAGGATACTTTGCCAGGGACTTGGCAAGGAGCCTGGGCTGGTACTACTACCAAGGCACCCGCCGCGGCCTGGCCCTTATCAGCAGGTACGCCATCACGCAGACCTTCGGGCCCGTGCTGGACGGCCGCGGACTCGGTGTCCGGCTCAACCTGGGCGCCGGCAAGCAAGCTGTGGTGTGGTCGGTCCACCTGATCTCTCAGGCCTACGGGCCGTACAACGCTTGCTTCGAGGGCATGACGCCAGCACAGATCGAGGATGGTGAGCGGAATTCCTCCGAGCGGGTTAAGCAGATCAACGAGATCCTCAACAGGGCGAAACCCGAGATCAACGCCGCGAAGAGCGGCGGCCCGCCGCTCTTCCTGGCTGGCGACTTCAACTCGCCGTCGCATCTGGACTGGGTACCGGCGGCCGCGAGCCTGAACTGCGGATACGCCTCCGTCAACTGGCCCACCACCAGGGCTGTTGCCGACGCCGGTCTCAAGGACTCGTATCGGGTCGTCCACCCCGATCCGGCAACGTCGCCAGGCGACACCTGGGCCGCCATGGTCCCCAAGAACCGGGATTTCCCCGAGCTGGACGAACCGCAGGACCGCATCGACTTCGTGCACTACGTCGGTGCCGCAACACCGATCAGTTCGACGGTCGAGGTCCGGGGCACGCCACAGCCAGAACCCCACCACCAGAACAACGAATGGGTCAGCAATCACCGTGCAGTGCTGACGACGTTCAACCTGTCCTGAAGTACCGCTACACAGCAGTGAGAGGCCCGTGTGGGGCGTTGAGTGACGCTTCCACACGGGCCGCGGTGGTCGTGGCAGTTCACCGCCGGACCGTTCTGCGATAACGGCATCGACTCACGTCGTCTCCCTGGCCATGTCCGGGAATTGGGTACCGTCGGGCGAGAGTGGTGATTTGCTGGCG
Source organism: Streptomyces sp. NPDC111802 (assembly GCF_055634335.1). Taxonomy (NCBI): domain Bacteria; kingdom Bacillati; phylum Actinomycetota; class Actinomycetes; order Kitasatosporales; family Streptomycetaceae; genus Streptomyces; species Streptomyces sp. NPDC111802. Next base: position 14,135 of record NZ_JBVKCZ010000079.1, read on the forward strand.
GGTGAGCGTGGCTTCCTCGCGTGTTGCGGCGTTGAGGGTGGCGGCGATGATGTCCCACAACAGGTGGGAGAAGTTCCATATGGGTCCGGGAGGAATGGCGTCCAGGTAGTGGGCGCCATGCTTGAGGCTGCGTTGGGCGTACTCGCGCATGTCTGCCGAAGTCCAGCCGTCGGGGAAGAAGTCCACGCCTCGGGCGAGGTCGTCGTTATGGGACCAAAGCATGTGGACCGCTTGTAGGCCGCGGCCATATGCGATGGCGTCGTTCTGGTCGGTGGTGATGCCAGCGTGCCAGTGCCAAAGGGTGCTCAAGCCAACACCGACGGACCCGGCAACGGCGTACGTGTAGCGGTCCAGGTCGGCTTCGGTGGCGATGTGGAAGTCACGCTCGACCCAGTAGGCCATCCGGTCGGCCATGGTGGAGACGGCTTCCCAGAGGTGTGGGGCGGTGTTGGTGGGTGGTACGCGGGTCATCCATCGGCCGAGCTGGAGGGTGACCGGTTCCAGGTGCTGGTGATGCGGTTGGAAGATCGGATCGAAGGCAGTCTCGTCGAATCGGGTCTGAAGGATCCGGGCCACATCGCGCAGAAGTCCGGCTTTCGCTCCTGGCGGCAAGGTGGGGTGATCCTCGATCTGGTCGATGGCCCGGGTGGAGAGATAGTAGGCCGTAACGGCGTCACGCAGATCCCCGTCGAGCTGCATGATTGGTAGCACGAAGGATCTGCTGGTTGCTTCCAGCACAGCAATGGTTTCGGCGTCTGCGGGCATCGGAGAGCACTTTCTGTCGCAAGCTGTTCGCATCGCGCAACTGCGAAGCGGCAATCTTGGGCCCCGTCTTTGCCTGCTGTCATAGGTACCAAGCCCCTTGAGTCACCTGTGCCCTTCCCGGCAAGAAGCGCTTTGTCGGACGACGCTTCGTCAAGAACAGCCGCTTCACTTTTGGGGGTAGCAGGCCGTAGTTCGGAGGGATTAAGGGTCGCGGAAGCGGACCTGCCGAGGAAGCAGCTCTCGGCGATGAAAGCGTGAACGTGTTGAAAGATCGGGCTGTATGCACGTTGCTTCTCAGCGGCTTGGTTTGGTGTCCGGTAGGGTAGCTGGAGGGAATCTCCTGTCCTCTGCTTAACTCTCCTGGTCCCCGGGCCGACAAAACCCGCCCATCAGGCTCAGGGCAGCAATGACGCAATGTTCTCTCGCCCTCGATGACCAGAACGGCGCCGATGTCCTCGTCTCGCATGATCCGGGCCACCGTCGTAACTGGGGTCCGCAGTTCGACCGTCGCCGGGTCGGTCGTCATGACGCCGCGGACGTAGCCAGACATGGTACGACCACACCCTCGGCGTACGCGGCCCCGAGCGAAGCCACCGTTCGATGGGCGGGGTTGTTCCTGTTAATCGGCCGCGAACGGTGGCGTTCGGCTTGCGCTGCGCGCCGATCGACTGCACGCTCGGTGTGACGAGCGGGCCCGCACGGCCGAACAGGCCCTGCTGGCGGCAGACGCGTTGGGCGGTACCGTGCTGACGGTGATCATGCCACGCATGATCACGAGCCGTCGGCCCCGTAGATTGCGGGGTCTTGACCGTGCGACGGCATTGGCCGCGATATAGCACGTCGATAGTGTCGTTCGATCGCCACCAGGGTTGGGAACTGCCTGGTCGGCGTGTGAGGAAGGCGCATCGCCGCGTGATATGGCCGTACGCGAGTTGATGGAGTTGAGCGGTCATGAGCCTGATGGGCCGTTGCGGTTCATCGCCTAGCAGGCTTCGTACTCGTCCCCGGCCAGCGAGCCGAATACACGGCTTGGTTCGCAGGCCGTACCACCGATGCCCGGTCCCCTCAGGCCAACGAGGAGACCGCGAGGACACCCGCTGGTGGAACCTCCGAGAAGCCCTGCCAGGGGCGTGTTGAACACCTGGTGGCCTAGTACTGCAACGGTGCTTGTCGTGACTGCTGGCCAGGTTGGTCGTTGGTGTGGTTATGGGTGGGGGCCTTGCTGATGTCAGGTTGTGGGCCG
>NZ_JBVKCZ010000080.1:0-16052 GCF_055634335.1 Streptomyces sp. NPDC111802
CGGCCGACATCGCCAGACCCCCAAAGCGTTCGCTACCCTTGCGCACGGAAAAGGTGCCCTCCACCCAGCCGACGATCCTGTCCTCAACAACTGGACCTTCGCAGGTCGGACGGGCACCTCTTCTATTCGGGGTCACACTCCGTCAGCACCCCCGGCCCTCACGATGAAACACCAAGGCCGGTGCCTGGTCACCAAACACGTCACCTGCCGGACCTGCCCGCGCATGGCCAAACGGCCACTGTTCCACTTCCCCTCCCGGCAGGCATCCAGCGCCCCCGCCTCGCAAAACGTCACCTACCGCCTCACCATCACCACACCGGAAGCGGCCAACACACAGGCTCCGACCCAGGCTGAACAGCAAGATCCACCCTGCCCCGCCGCCGAGCCCCGTGCCGCGTAAGTTCCTGGCATTGGGTGCGATCCCCTCGGGCTACCCGACTGTCAGTCAGCCCCACGAGCAGATCAACCACCTCGAAGCGCCGAAGTCAGTAACGGGCACCCAGCCGCCACGATCACCGCCGACCAGCCCCTGAACGATCGAGGTCAACTGGGCTCGACAGCTTGCGAGTTCGAGTCACCACATCTTCGGTATACCGAACATGACCAGATTATCAAACGCGGCATCAAAGATCAGTAGGCGTTTCGGGTGAGACTCCAGCCGAGAAGACCCTGACCAGCAGCTTCACCCCGCCGACGCCTCCAGACCTGCGCCGTTCACAAGTGCGCAATTTCGCGCGAGGTGACCGCTAATTCCAGTGTTTAAGAACTAGACAGTAGTCGCTGACCACGGTGCACTGATACCCGGAAACGGCCTCCTGGGTACTGCAGCATTAAACGCCGCAGGAGGAACCCTGTATCGCACGAATCCAGGGAGGTCTCATGTCAGGCGAATTCTACGATGCGATCGTGGTCGGCGGCGGACCTGCGGGCTCCACGGCAGCGACGCTGATAGCGCTGGACGGTCATCGGGTACTGCTGCTGGAGAAGGAGCGCTTCCCGCGCTACCAGATCGGCGAGTCGCTGCTGCCGTCCACGGTTCACGGTATCTGCCCGATGCTTGGAGTGGAGGGTGCCCTGCGGGAGGCCGGATTCACTGTGAAGCGTGGCGGTTCGTTCCGGTGGGGCAAGAACCCCAATCCGTGGACGTTCGCGTTCACGACTTCTGGGCGTATGGGTGAGCCAACCGGCTTCTCTTACCAGGTGGAACGTGCGAAATTCGACGAGATCATGCTGCGTAACGCCGAGCGTGTGGGGGTGGAGGTCCGCGAGCAGCACGCCGTGACCGGGGTGGTGCGGGATGCGGACCGGGTGCGGGGGGTCCGTTTCACCGATGCCCAGGGCCGTGCTTGTGATGCCCGCGCTCGGTTCGTGCTGGACGCCAGTGGCAACACTGGCCGGCTGCACAACGAGGCAGGAGGGCAGCGGGCGTACTCGCCGTTTTTTAGGCACGTGGCCTTGTTTGGCTACTTCGACGGCGGCAGGCGGCTGCCGGAACCGAACTCGGGGAACATTCTGACCGTCGCCTTTGACAGCGGCTGGTTCTGGTATATTCCGCTCTCACCGACGCTGACCAGTGTAGGTGCGGTGGTACGCCGCGAGCTGGCCGACAAAGTGCAGGGGGATACTGAGCGCGCATACCGGAAGTTGATCGCCGAATGCCCACTGATCGGCGAATACCTTGACGGTGCGCAGCGCACGACGCGGCCGCCGTATGATCGACTGCGGGTGCGCAAAGACTTCTCCTACACCCAGACCACGATGTATTCGCCCGGCATGGTACTCATTGGCGATGCGGCGTGTTTCGTTGATCCGCTGCTCTCCACTGGCGTGCATCTGGCCACGTACGGTGGGATGCTGGCGGCTCGGTCGGTCAACTCCGTCCTGGCAGGGACTGTGGAAGAGCGGACGGCTTTCGGTGAGTTCGAGGCCCGCTATCGGCGTGAGTTCTGCGTTCTGCATGACTACCTGGTCTCCTTCTACGGCACGAATGTGGATGAACAGTCATATTTCTGGCAGGCGCAGCGGATCACCGGGCAACAGGGTGGGGCAGCCGAGGCGTTTGTGGACCTGGTTGGTGGGGTTTCTTCTGGGGAGTTGCTGCCGAGGGACCAAGTGGGCAAGGCCGCGCGCACGGAAGAGGCACGGCAGGCCCTTTTGGGGGTGACGGCCACCACGAATGAGATCGGGGACGCGCAGGGCCTGTCCGAGGTGCCGCTGGTGACCACTGCCTTGACTGAGTACCACAATCTCGTGGCGCGCGGTCAGCAGAGTGATGGTCAGGTACTACAGGAAGGGGCGCTGTTGGAGGGCGGGTTGCGGGCTTCGGACGACGGTCGGCGCTGGCTGCCGGACGGTAATAGCGGAGAGACAGCGCAGAACACCGCGTGAACGCGGCGGTGCGCGTGGCGTCGGCGCTGTCAGGTCGTTGGGGGTGTGAGTGCCTGACGGTGAATCGGAATGTGGTGGAGCGTGGTTCCGGGCCTGTGCTTCTCCCTGCGCCAATTGCTGTCATTCGCGATCTGGACTGCTGCGGCCGAACTACGCGCGTACCACTGCCTATGGACACTTCGGCCTCGAGCTGCCCGATTTCACCTGGGAGCGCACCGACCGTGCTGGCCTACTCAACGCCGCTGCGGGTCGTGACGGGCCAGTCGACCGGGAAGGAAGTTTCCCATGCGCATCGTAGTGACGGGCTCCATCGCCACCGACCATCTCATGGCCTTCCCCGGCAGGATCACGGAGCAGCTGAGAGACCGTCTGATTTGGATCGTTGTTGGTGGCGGGGTTTCTGGGGTGGTCCGGTAGGTCGTGACGGGACTGGTGCCAGTGACTCTGCGTAGCGTGATGCCGGTCATGGTCCAGTAGATCTGGGACTCCTGGGAGCGGGGTGTGGTTTCGTAGTCGCGGGTGAGGCGGCGGGAGCGGCCGAGCCAGGCCAGGGTGCGTTCGGTCTTCCAGCGCTGCCAGAGGGGCTGGAAGCCGGTGACGGCGAGGCCTTTGGTGGTGATCTCCAGGTCGATGTTTCTGGTGGCGGCGTGGCCGGCGGCTCCGCGGTAGGCGGTGTCGCCTCACATCTTGCCGACGGTTGGGTGGCGGTCGGTGACCATGTCGACCAGGTGGCGGCCGGGGTGGACGTCGTGGATGTTGGCGGCGGTGACCGGGACCAGCAGGAGCAGGCCGAGCGTGTCGGTGACGATGTTCCGCTTGCGTCCCTGGACCTTCTTGTTCCCGTCGATGCCCACCGTGCCGGCGTCCGTGGTGAACGCGCTCTTCGAGGACTGCGAGTCGACCATGGCCGTGGTCGGCTCGCCTGAACGGCCGTGGTGCTGGCGGGCCTTCCCTCTGAGCAGGTCGTGGATGACCTGGTCGGTGCCGTCCTTGGACCACTTCGCGTAGTAGTCGTACACCGTCTTCCCCGGCGGGAAGTCGTGCGGTAACAGATCCCACGGCACCCCCGTCCGGTTCACGTAGAAGACCGCGTTCACGATCTCCCGCAGGTCATGAACCGGGGGCCGGATCGAACGCCGGTCCGCCCGCCACTTCGTCAACACCGGTTCGATCAGGGCCCACTGCTCGCCCGTCAGATCCGTCCGGTAAGGCCGCCTCGTCGTCTCGGCCAGTGCGGCCCGTCTGACCTCGCGTTTCGTCGGATTCTCCGGACGGCGGCGCCACTTGTAGAACCAGGACTCGGACACCTCCAGCGCCCGGCAGGAAACGGCGTGCGGGACGTGATACTCGGTCCGCTGGTCAGCGATGAAGCCCGCAACCGTCACTTCGTCGCCTCCTTCACCCAGAGGACCACAGAACGCTTGAGGACATCGCGTTCCATCCCGATCTCGCTGTTCTCCCTGCGCAGCTGCTTGTTCTCCTCACGCAGCCTGCGCAGTTCCTCGCGCTCGGACTCGTCCAGCCCGCCCGCGGCCTCCGCGGCCGCCCGGACCTTGGCCCGGTGAACCCAGGTCTGCAGCGTGCCCTCATGCACGCCCAGATCCCGCGCGACCTCCGCCGCGGACTTCCCGGTCTCCAACACGATCCGTACCGCAACCTCACGGAACGGCGCGTCGTACGACCGTCGCTTCCCACCCATGACCCTCAACTTTCCCTTCAGTCACACCTCCACGCTACGAGGGGAAGGTCATTGGCGGGGCACCGTCAACTTGGCGATGCCTCCGGACACGCCCTTTCGGTGACGATCTCGTCGAGGACGTCTGCGGCCGTGCGGACGTCTTCCTCCAGGGGCCGGTCCGGGTCGACAGGTGGGATCTCGTCGGCGAGTCGTTTCAGGACGGTGCCGCAGGCGGAGGCCGTGGGGAAACGGCCGCCGACATGCACGGTTTGCCGTAGTCCGAGGGCGAGGGTGCCGTGCAACAGCCGTACCTGGACGGCTTGCTGCAAGGCGTTGAGGGCGGCCTGGGTCCCAAAGGGCACGATGTCTTGATTATGGAGGTTGGTGGGCAGGCTCTGCGCTGAGGCAGGAATGAGGGCGCGACGCATGGCAGCCACGATGGCGGTAGCGGTGAGCTGGACACCCTGCAGGCCGTGCTGGGTGCCGGGAGCAGTAGCGAGCATGGGGGGCAGGCCGCCGTTGCGGTGGGGGTCGAGGAGCAAGTCCAGCTGGCGTTCGGCGAGGTTGCCCAGCTGAGTGGCCAGGATGGACAGGAGATCTGCGGCGAAGGCCATGGGCTGTCCGAAGAAGTTGCCGCCATGGGTAACGGCGTCTTCTTCGGGGAAGAAGAGCGGATTGTCACTGATGCCGTTGAGGTCGTCTTCGACAACCTGATGAATGTGAGTGAGGCAGGTGGTGACCGCACCGAGCAGCTGGGGGGTACAACGAATGCTGTAGGGCTCTTGCAGAGATCGGGTCTTGGAGGGGGTTGTTCCGACGAGGTGTGCTCGGACCTCCCTTCCTGCCTGCTCGGCACCTGCGTGGCCGTAGGCAGCCAGAAGCTTGGGGTCCGTGAAGCCGGGGGAGCATCCGAGGAGGTCCGCGAGCAGTGCGGTGAGGAGGTGCGCGGCCGCGTGGGAACGGCTGACCTTGGCGAGGGCAAGGCCTCCTGCGGCAGCAGTCACGGCGGTGCCGTTGACGAGAGCGAGGGCATCGCGTCCGTCCACTTGCAGGGGGGCGAGCCCGCACTCGGCCAGAGCGCGGTCGGCCGGCAGTCGCTTGCCGTCCAAGTAGGCCATGCCGTGACCGCGCAGGGCCTGCACCATCGCGGCGAGCGGGATGAGGTCGCCGCTTGCGCCGACCGATCCATATTCGGGAACAGCTGGGGCGAGGGGGGTCCGGAGCGCGGCTGCGAGGGCGGCGAGAACGCGGGGGGAAATCCCGGAGCGGCCCTGGGCGAGCGACCACAGGCGGGTGAGTAACGCGGCCCGAATGACATCGGCGGACAGGTCGGGGCCTTGAGCCGCGCCCAAATGGCTGAGGACGTTTTCACATTGGTCGGTACTGTCCCTGCGGCCTTGATAGTGGAGGAGAGCACCGAATCCCGTACTGGCACCATAGACCGGCCTTTTGTCTCTGAGACAGTCGAGGACAAAGTCGCGGCAGGTGGCGACGCGTTCTTCGGCCTCGGCTGTGAGCTGGACATCTATGGGGTCGCCCGCCTGTTCCAGCATCTGGGGAGTAAGGGTTCCAGGAAACGACAGGACAGGGAGAGGAGCAGTATCACGTGCCACGGGGGTGTCCTTGGTCGAGAGGTATTGGTTTTTGTACCGAGAACTGTGCCTTGGCACCAGTCGGGCTGAATCGTCAGATGCGGGTGATCGGTGAGGGCTCTGATGCTCCGGTGCCCAGGAGTTGGGGCCGCTGGTGTGAAGTGCCGTCCGGACTCATCCAGCCGAGTAATGGTGCTTGCCCAGCACCTCCAGCCAACCGCCGAAGTACTCGGCTGCGCCGCCCCATCAGGTGTGTCTGTGCCAGAGGGGTGTTGTTGTACTGGCCAGGTTCTTTGTGCCGCAGAGGTCCGAGAGTGATGGAGGCGGTTCGACAGTTCATGGTGCGGTCGTCGATCTGCAGTTACTTTGCCGGATCGGCCACTGGGCGACTAGGGCCGGTCGTTTGGATCATGCCGGCGTCGCGGGCCCTGGCACGCACATATGCCGCGTTGTCGTCACTCGCCGACGCTCAGCGTCGACTCCCTCCGCCTTGCAGCTGTACGCACTAGACCCCGCTCGGGCCGGCCGAAAGGCACCGCACCTCACAGCAGCCTGATCCAAACGACAGGCCCTGGTCGCCCAGGGGCAGGCGCGTGAACTGGTCAAGTTCATGGGCTGCGGCGACAGTCTTGGAGATCTATTGATGCCATGCGTAATAGCGAGACCGGGAAGCTAGACCGGTCAAGAGTCTGCGATGGCCGTGATGCGGGCTCGGAGGAATACGACGTGCCGTGGTGCATCCGGCTCCTTTTCGCGCAGAGTTAGAAGCATGGGCAGCAGATCTTGTTTATTGCCGATGATCCGTGTGGGGACTTGCCATACCCACTGCGGGAGGGCGACGAATGCGTGCACAGTGCTGCTGTGCAGGTTGATCACCAGGCTGACGGCGGTGCCAGTCTCCTCGTACCAAGCGACCTTGTGGATCCCGGGCGCCACACAGGCGTGATGTGTGTCCTGCCAGGCAACCCGACCTGCGAGCGGACCGTCCAGGATTTCGTAGTCGACTCTGCCGGGCGTGAACCGTGCCCGGTAGGCCCAGCCGTTGTCGTAGCGGTATTGTCAGGCACTTGCCGGTCAGTTCAGTGCTCACATTGCCTCCTGGCCGGACGGGTGGAGCGGGGCCCCAATGCTGTGGCGGTCAGCCAGTGCTCGTCCAGCGCCGGCCATCGGATGAGGGGCGCAGTCCGCCGGGGAACATGGGAGGTTCGAGGTTGGCGGCTTCACCAAGGCGGCTACGCAGTTGCAGGCGGGCGCCTTCGACCATAACATCCGCGAACTGCTCAGCGGGGGCGCCCCGTTCATGGGCGAAGTCGCTGGAGGTGACCCCTCCGACTAGGTCGGCGAATGCCTCGTGCATAGAGCCTTGGTGACCTGCGAGCTTGCGAGCTTGCCAGAAGTAGGACTCCTCGTCGGTGTGCAGTTCATAGAAGGAGACGAGGAAGTCGCGGAAGAGGCCGAATTCGCGGCGGTAGCGAGCGGTGAACTCGCCAAAGCAGCGGGTCTCATCCAGTTGCCCGGCCAGCACAGTGTTGATGGAGCGAGCGGCTAGCAGCGCGCTGTAGGTGGCTAGATGGACCCCGGAGGAGAAGACTGGGTCGATGAAACAGGCTGCATCACCCACGACGACCATGCCCGGGCCCCATAGCGCGCTTCTGTCGTAGGACCAATCCTTGCGCACTCGAAGTGCCCGATAGGGCTCCTCTTGCGCGCGGCGGGCTTTGGCCAGGTGCTGCTGGATCAGAGGGCATTCGCCGATTAGGGACTGGAAGGCCGCCTCTGGATCGCCTTGGACCTTGACAGCAAGCTCAGACTTCACCACGGCCCCGACACTGGTGAGGGTGCCGGAGAGCGGGATGTACCAAAACCAGCCGGAGGGGAACGCGACGCACAGGATGTTACCGGCGTTCGGATCCGGCATGCGCGCGCCATCGAGGAAATAGCCGAAGAGCGCGAGATTGCGGAAGAACGGCAAATACTCGCGCTTGCCGCCGATCGCCTGGTGCAGGCGGCTGCCGTGCCCGGAAGCGTCGACGACGTATGCGGAAGTGGCCTCATGGCGGGCGCCCGCCGCGTCCTCGTACCGCACCCCGCAGATCCGGCCGTCCCCGTTGCGCAGCACGCCAAGGGCGCGGTGCCCCTGCCGCACATCGACCCCGGTCCGGGCCGCATTGTCCAGCAGGATGGTGTCAAAGCGCGAGCGTTCCACCTGGTAGGCATATGACGTCGGGCCCGCCATACGCGGTGAGGTGGCAAACGCGAAAGTCCATGGCTCGGGATTGGCACCCCACTTGAAGGTGCCACCCTGTTTGCGAGTGAAGGCAGCTTTCTCCAGTTCCTTTTCCACACCGAGCATCGGACAGATGCCGTGCACGGTGGCCGGGAGTAGGGACTCACCGATCTGATAGCGGGGGAAGATCTCCTTGTCCAGGAGGAGCACACGATGTCCCTCCTGGGCGATCAGAGTGGCAGCAGTGGACCCGCCGGGTCCTCCGCCTACCACTATCGCATCGAAATCATGGTTATCGGGCATGGCTAGGTGCCATTCCTTTCGGTGAGCACGGTGGCGAGTGTGGTGATGGTGGGGTGGAGCATCACATCCCGCATCGAGCAGTCGAACCCTTGGGCACGTAGCCGCGACGCCACCTCGACGGCGAGCAAGCTGTCACCCCCGAGGCTGAAGAAATCAGCTTGGATGTCGGCCTGTTCCATATGTAGGACGGTCTGCCACACATCGGCGATCTGTTGCTGTGTCGTCGTCTGGGGTGGGTTGGCAGGGGCGGGCTGGATGGCAGCCGGTGCGGCGGCCAGCGCGGTGCGGTCCACCTTGCCGCTGAAGGTCAGTGGTAAGGCCTCAAGGACGATGAGCTGCGAGGGCGCCAGATAGTCCGGCAGCCGCTCTCGCAGATAGCGTTGCAGACTGCCGATGAGATCCCTGTGCCCAGTGGGGTTCTGGTGCTGTCGGGGCACGACATATCCCACGAAGCGGGCCTCCCCGGACGGGCTTCGGTCTGCCCGGACGGCGGCCTGGTGTACTTCGGGGTGGGTCAGCAGCACCTGTTCCGGCTCGGAGGGTTCGGCCCTGTACCCGCGGATCTTCACTTGATCATCGAGCCGCCCCAGGAACTCAAGCTGCCCGTGGGTATGTTGACGCACCCGGTCACCGGTGCGATACCAGCGCTCGCCGTGCTTGTCTTCGAGGAAGTGGGCGGCTTCCAGATCAGGCCGCCTCAGGTATCCGAGCGCTAGGCAGGCACCCCCAAGCAGCAGTTCTCCAGCGGTACCAGGAGCGCTTGGGCGCAGGTCCTCGTCAACGACGCGGGCGGCGCTGTTCGTGATGGGCCGTCCGATCAATGGTGATTCGCTGCCCCCAAGACGGCAGGAGGTGGCGAACACGGTGCATTCGGTGGGACCGTAGAGGTTCATGGCCTGCAGACCTTTCTCCGCCCGAAGGAGGCTCCACAGATCTGGATTAACCGCCTCTCCGCCCATCAAGATCACATCAGGTCGCGTCTCGGGATTCAGCAGCCCGCAGTCGGTCATGGACGCGGCCAGGGCAGGCAATACCTCGACAACGGTCAACTGCTGGTCGCACACGGCTCGTGCATACTGCTCAGGATCACGACGCACCTCGTCATTGAGTAGATGCACCTCGAACCCACCCGCCAGCCACAGCAGCGGATTCCACGCGGCATCGAAACCCAGGGCCATCCCGTGCGCGACTCGCACGGGACGCCGTCTCAGTCCCTGCCCGGCCAGAGGGAAGAGACGGGTCTGCACCTCGGTATATAGATTGACCAGGCTGCGCCCGCCCACCAGGACGCCTTTCGGGGTGCCGGTGGAGCCAGAAGTGTAGATAAGGTAAGCTGGACTAGTTGAAATTCGGTCAGGCCGCAAGGCAGGTGCCCTGTCTGGATACGCCTGCAATTCTCGCATCCATTGGTCTCGTGCCAGCAGTGCAGAGGGTCCCGGTCCCAGCATCCCGGGAGCATCTGCGAGGGTCATCGCAGGGTGGGCATCGTCCATAACCTGTCGAAGACGTGCGGCAGGCTGGGCGGGGTCCAGCGGGAGGTAGACACCGTCGGCTTTGCCCACCGCAAGTGGCGCCACGATGGCCAGAGCAGTCCGGGACAGGGCACAGGCGACCACGTCGCCGGTCCGGACACCCTGGTCACGCAGAAACCAGGCCAGCCGACTGGACCAGACATCCAGGTCCCCGAAGGTGAATGTCGCCTCGTCGGTAACCAACCCAGTTGCCCCAGGAGTCCTTGCCGCCTGCTGCGAGACGAGCGTCCACCATGGCACATCAGGCACAGCACGACGTGTGCCGCGCAGTGCTGGGAACGTGGCCGACTCGCTCATCAGGACCACGGCTCCGGGACCGGACCGATGTTCTTGACGGCCAGCCGGTCCACCCACTGCCAGAAGCTATTCCCCCCGTCCGGGGAAAGTAGATCTAAATGGCGACCGCGTACAGTATACGAAGCGAAGGTCGGCGTTGACCAGATGGCCCATGCGCCGGTGGCGTCATCCTCCACCCGGCGTGGATCGTCTTCGCCGCACAGTGCGCCGATGGGGCATGGTGCGGCACTCCGCCGCGGGCCGCTGTAGCGGCCGACCAAGCGCATGTCGGCACGCAGCAGGTCGCGCGCGTAGGAGCGCAGCGCGGAGTCCCCAATCCATTCGTCAAGCATCCGATCCAGATCCGCGTTACCCAGCAGTGCGCAGCGGCGGGGATCTCGCCGGTGCGGGGCCGTCGCACCGATGACGATCAAGGCGGCAGGGCCGGGGCCGGACTGCGCTGTCAGACGCAGCGCGCTTTCCAAAGCAAGGAAGGCTCCCATGCTGAAGCCGACCAGTACACACTGTGTCAGGTCCTGCAAGGGCGCGAGCGCATCAGCGCACTCCTGGGCCAATTCCTCGAAGGTATCCGGAAGGGGCGTGCCGAGACGGTCCGCCCGCGCGGGGTACTGGATGCACGACATCTGCACTCCAGGACGCGCGGCGGCCAGGGCACGAAACATCCCCGCCGTGCCGCCAGCAGGCGGAAAACACACGTAGTGGGCCGCAGACGGGACGGGACCGGCCGGACGGGCAAGCGTCCTGAGAGGCGAAGCAAGAGTCGTTTTCATGGAAGGTTTCCCTCGTTGAGTCAATCCAGGAGCCGGGGAAGGGAAGTGCGAAGCCTGAGTGCGTTAGGAAGGGGCGGAAGGTGGGCCGACCCCACCGAGCGGGACATCACGTACCGCCGCCGTCGTCAGCGTGGGCTCTCGGCCGGCTCTGGACGGGACGAAGGCGCTCAATGCTGTCGTCACCAATGCCATCAGCACCCCCATCGTGAAGAGTTGGCCGTCGATGACCTTCAGCGTGTGCCCGACCGAGAGCACTACGATTTCGGTAAGCCCGCGCGTGTTCATCAACAAGCTCAGCGTCACCGTGTCCCGTAGACTCATCTTCCCCAGCCAGGCTGGCACCGCGGTGCCGATCAGCTTCCCCGCACACGCCAGGCCGACCATCGCCACCAGCTCCAGCCAACCGCGCCCTGGCAACGCACCGATATTGACGCCGAGCCCAGTGAAGACGAAGAAAGCAGGCAAGAGGAAGAGCACCACCTGGTCCAGCGCCTGGTAGACCAGCTCGGCCAGGGTGCCGACGTCCGCCCTAGGCATCACCACACCGAAGGCGAACGCACCGAAGATCGCGTGAATGCCGATCCACGTCGTGGCGTATGAGGACAAGAAGATCCCCGCCGCGACCACCGCCAGCAGTTCTGACCGCGCACCTCGCGCCTCGGCCCACCGCATAAAAAGGGTCAGGCACGGCCTGACCACCACGCCCAAAGCCAACACGAAGACCGCTGTCAGTAGAAGGGTCCGCGTCACCTGCGCTGCATCATGAGCAGTGACCAGCGCGGCGCAACCAGCCAGCAGACACCAGGCCAAGATGTCGTCCACCGCAGCCGCCGTCAATGCAATCAATCCAACCCGGGTCTCCGTCAGACGCCTCTCGTCCAAGATCCGAGCAAGGACAGGGAAAGCCGTGATGGCGAGCGCTGTACCGAGAAACAGGGCAAACACTCCGAACCCCACATCGTCCCCGGCGGGCGGGAGGTGTTGCTGGTACAGCAACACGGCCAGCACCACTCCGCATCCGAACGACACCGCCAAAGCACACAGCGAGACGCTCGCTGCACGCCAGGCATTGGACCGCAGAAGGGCCAGATCTGTGCGCCAGCCCGTCTGGAACATGAACAACAGGAGTCCCACCTGAGCCACCGCAGCCAACAGAGGACGAACACCATCCGGGAACAGAACCAGGTCCGGGCGCCCCGGCAACAACCCCAACAGGCTTGGCCCCAGCGCGATACCGGCGACAATTTCAGCGAGCACCACCGGCTGCCCCAGCCTGCGCGCTAACCGCCCCAACAGCACACAGGCCAACCACATCACCCCAAGCCCCACACCCACGGCAGCCAGCATCAGCTCGGCATGCGCCGCTGGGGAATGCATCAGGTCACTCAGCAGCTCGTCCACCGGATACCCCCCTGATCTCCAGCTCGGGAACCAGCGATCACGGGATCAGCGGAATGTGATCGGACGGGAGCCCGAGGCGGTTGCAGCCGACCCGGCGGGCAAGAGGCTCGGCCATGCTGGGGCCCACGTGGGTCCAGTACGTGGCCGCGTCCCGGAAGTAGCGCTGCATTCGCTCACCGTCGCGGGCATGCCGGGAGCCGGCCGTGCGGAACAGGGTGCCCTGCAGCACGTCCCAGGCCATGCGGCCCGCGTTCAGGGACATGAGCGCGAGGCGGTTGTCCTCGGCGACGGTGAAGGGGCCGTCGCCTGTGGCGTTGCGGCGGCAGGCTTCCATCCACTCCTCGGCGGTGCGCCGCAGCGCCGCCTCGGCCGTGTGGATCACGCCGAGGGCCTCGCCGAGGTGTCGCTGGTAGTCGTGGAGTTCGGCGCGGGTGCGGCCGGGTTCGAGGGTGAGGGGGCGGGCGGCGAGGATGCGGGCGTATTCGTCGGCGGCGGCGTGCGCGGTGCCGATCATGATGGCGGCCAGTTCACCGTGGAAGAAGCTCAGCGCCCGCCCCGCGTACATGGGGTTGCCGTGCAGCTCGGAGCCGACGCTGCCGCCCTCGACGGGCAGGTCGAGCAGGCTCGCCTCGCACGTGAGGTACTCGGGGATGCGGGCCTGCTCCATGTGGACGCTGTTGGAGCCGCTGCCGCGCAGGCCGAGGACGCCGTGCCAGTCGTCGAGCACCGTCCACACCGAGCGCGGAGCGACGAACAGCACCAGCGGTCCCGGCGGGCCGCCCGGCCGGTCGGGGGCACGCATGGTCTGGCCGACGTAGTGGGTGGAGTACGAGGCACCCGAGGAGTACGGCCAGGTGCCGTCGAGCATGACATGGCCGTCCCCGTCGGGCTGTGCCACGCCGATCGGCGCGATCGTGGCTGAGGCCCTGAAGTCGCCGTCGGTGCCGAAGATCTCGTTCTGCGCCTTCTCCTCGAAGACGCTTGCGACATGGAGGACGTGGGAGGCAGTGAGCGACAGGGCCCAGCCGGTGGAGGGGCAGCCGCGGGCGATCTCGGTGACCACACGGCAGAAGGCGGGCAGGCCGAACTCGTAGCCGCCGTAACGGCGCGGCTGGAGCATCCGGTAGAAGCCGGCTCGCAGGAAGTCATCGTGAGTGGACTTGGGGTAGCGCGTCAGCTGCTCGGTCTCCGGCTGACGTTCGAGCAGCGCGGGCCGCAGGTTCACAGCGCGCTCGACGAGGTCGCGTTCGGTCAGACCGGGCTCGGGCGTGGCGATCACGATGCTCTACCTTCCTGCTAGGCCGGACCCAGCCATTCGTATTGTTGGGGGAAGCGGGTGTTTGTGTCTTGAACGTAAACAGAGCTACTGAATTTCATCGCGTGATGTCGTGAGCCGCTGAACTGCGGTGGCTGTTGGCTGCCGCACGACACCACCGGAAGATCCTCAGTAGGATTTGGGAGAGTTCTTGAAGCGGTGCTGCGGAAGATAAAGATTGGTTGCCTTCGGAGTCGCCTTGTGGGGGATTCAAACCACCTCGAACTTCGGGGTACCTCAGCGTCACCGCCCTGCCCACGGCAAACTGACCAGGACCGCCGCCAGGTGCTATGCCCTTAATAACGCACCACCCAGACCGGTTGACGGCGCCGTTCATTGCCCTGCCGATATACTGGATGAAAGAGTTTCACTGACGGAGTGACCGCCATCGACGTTCAGAATGTGTCCGGTGATGAAGCGTGCCTTGTCCGATCCGAGGAATACGATTGCGTCGGCGAGTTCCTCTGCAAGACCCAAGCGGCCCATCGGCACCTGGGAGGCTATGGCGGCTCTGTTCTTCGTGGTACCGCTAAAACGAGCGAGCATGTCGGTATCCGTGGGACCGGGCGCCACGGCGTTCACCCGGATTCCCCACGCAGCGACCTCTAACGCCACCGACTTGGTGATGCCCTCGACAGCGTGCTTGCTTCCGGCGTACACGGAAGCTCCCGCGGCACCTTTGTGACCGTAGGTCGAGGAGATGTTGATGATGCTGCCACTCCTCTGCCCCTTCATGACGCGCACCTCGTGCTTCACGCCCAGGATTACGCCGAGAACGTTCGTATCGAACGTCGCGGCGTAGGTTTCCGTGGACTGGTCCGTGATCGGGCCGACCCTACCTTCAGTGCCAGCGTTGTTCACCGCGACGTCGAGGCGGCCGAAGCGTGCGACGGTACGGTCGACCAGGGCGCGCACATCCTCTTCCTTACGGACGTCGACATTGATGAATTCGGCCTCCACGCCGGAAGAACGTAGCTCTTCAGCGAGTGCTTTGCCGACTTCGCCTCGGCGACCGGCGATAGCGACATTTGCGCCCCTCTCAGCGAAGGCGAAGGCGCTGGCGCGACCGATGCCAGTGAGTGCCCCGGTGATCAAAACGACGGGCATGTTCATCTCCTTGACCCCCTGTTGGTTACTCTTCTCCCCAGACAATCCAAAGCATGTCTTGCCGGTGGAACCTGACGAGGCATTATGCCGCCGAATTTCCGTAACGCCCATGAAGCACTAGAGCAGCTGCTTGACGAGATGCTGCTACCGGACCAGCAGTTCACGGGAAAGGCCTCTCCCATGAAAGCCATCTGACCTGCTGTCACCTTCCAGCATCTCGGGGGAACTTCAGCCGGGCAGAGAACTGATCCGCAATCTGCGCTAATGTTTCGGCCACGTCCGACGTGATGGCTAGCGTTCCATTGTCGTCTGCGTTGACATCCTTGTCGAGAATGAACCAGCCTTGGACTACGTGAGTGGCCCCCATAGAAGTCAGCACGGGGCGCAAGGCGTAGTCAATGGCCAGCGCATGAGCAGTGGTGCCACCAGTGGCCAGCGGAAGGACTATCTTGCCCGCAAGCGCATGCTGGGGGAGCAGATCGAGCAAAGACTTCAGGACTCCGGAGTAAGCGGCCTTGTAGATGGGGGTCCCCATCACTACTCCGTCTGCCTTCTCAAAGCATGCGGCGGCCTTGATAATCGCCGGATGCAAGACGTCGGCGCGGAACAGCGCCTCAGCGGGCAGAGTCCGGACGTCCAGCGAAATTACCTCGTGCCCCTGAGCTAGAAGCCGCTTGTCCACATAGCGGAGCAAGCGCCCAGTACGGGATATTCTGGAAGGGCTTCCGGATATGGACAGGACTGTAGCCATGCGTGACTGCCTTCAAGAATATCAGGTGGACTTGGGAAGTCGCCTTGAGGCCCAGTGACCGCCCTCGCGGCGCTAGGCGACCGGGCCGTGCGCTGTACGCGTGCATTAGCGCAAGGTTAAGGGGAGGGGATTAAGCCTGCCATCCATCGCAGAGCTCAGAGTGGCTTTCCTATTTGCAAGGACTTGGCGTCTCGGCTTCGCGTGAGATGGTTCCGTCTCGGCCTAATAGACCACGCTTTCCCAGCCGCGGCAATGGTTGCGGAATGGGCAAGAGCGTGCACTGATGGCAATTTCGTGAGCTTGTGAAAGGGGGTGCTGTCCCAGGGGTGTTGTGAAGCCCTTTGAGAGAGCGTTTGATTTGAGTTGATTGCACCTTATGTCTTAGTAGGTGCCTCGCTAGGTAGGTGTGGTCTCGTCCGTTATGCGCTTGGCGAGGTTGTCGATCGAGGCGATGTGGATCATGGCTTCGGAGCTGGCGGCAGGGTCTCGTAATCGCGGGCGAGACGTCGCCGCATCATGATCCATCCGATGCTTCGTTCGACCACCCAACGCCTTTTGAGGACCTGAAATCCGCGGGCTTCAGGGTTTCTGTTGACGGCGTCGTCAACTTGAGTGGGGTGTCTCGGGTCTGGGATGATCGCCGGGTTTGTTGATCTTCCCGGGTGGGGGCTGGCTGTGGGGACCGAGACGG
>NZ_JBVKCZ010000081.1:0-15305 GCF_055634335.1 Streptomyces sp. NPDC111802
CCGTTGCCTAGTAATAGGCACGGCGGGTTCGGCGAGAGGTCCGGGGAAACGGACCGGGAGCAATCCCGGCACCGCGCCCCGGGCCTACTCAGCGAGGTGCGGGGGCGCGGTGCCACCTGGACGGACTGAGGACGGGTGCGGTCATACGTCGATGAAGGCGCCGGTGGCCTCCAGCCGGTCCGGTGCCGGGGCGGCAGCCGTCGGCGGTGCGTGTCTGCGCGAGCGCACGACGCGAAACCGCCCGGTGACGAAGTGGGCTCCCCCGCCCGGCAGTTCGGCGAGGGCCGAGGACGGGTCGGCAGGCAGGTCATCGAGGTTCTCCACCAGGTGCACCCCGGCGTCCAGCGCCGCGGTCTCGGCGGCCGCCAGGACCAGCGGGTCGGTGGAGTGCACCGAGGCGTAGAGAGCCCCGTGCCGCGCCACCGTTCGGCGCAGGAGCGCCAGGCTGTGCGAGGTCGATTCGGTCCCCACCAGGAAGGAAACCGGCCCGGGCCACTCGCGCGTGTAGACCCGCTCGTCCGAGGCGCGCAGCCGCACCAGCAGCGGGCTGCGCAGGTCGGCATGCGGGTGGTCGGGGTGGGCCACGGGTCCGGAGGCGTGCAGCACCCGGCCGCACCGCGCGGCCTCCGTCAGGGCGCCGCGCACCTCGTCGGCCGTGACCGCGCCCAACACCTTTGCCGCGCGGGCGGGATGCCCGAGCAGCCGGTCCACGGCGTCGCCCAGGTCGGCCCCGAGGTCCCGCACTGTCTTGTGCCCCTCGTCGGTGGCGAAGCCGTGCTCCGGCACCAGGATGTTCTGCGGCGTGGTGCGCACCGTGCCGTTGCAGCGGCAGGAGGCGAGGGCGAGACCCCGTACCAGGCCCTGGTAGTAGTCGGTGGAGTCCACGACCACGGTGTTCAGTCCGGTCCGGTTGGCGAACACGGCGGCCTGGCAGGCGTGTTGCTCCAGCCAGTCGGCGAAGCGCGCGGAGCCCGTGTAGTCGACGATGCGCACGGCCGGGTCCGTGGCCAGCCTCCGGTGCACATGCCGCTCCGGTTCCGCCACCGCCAGGGTCACGAGGTCGGGTGAGTGTCCGGCCTCCGCCAGCACCTGCCGCGCGACCCGCACCGTGATCGCCAGTGGCAGTACCGCGCGCGGGTGCGGGGCCACGACGACCGGGTTGCCGGTCACCAGGCTGGCGAACAGGCCCGGACACCCGTTCCAGAGCGGGAAGTCGGGACAGCCCACGAGCAGCGACACCCCGCGGGGCACCAGCGTGCAGGTGCCCTGAAGTGCGAGCTGCTGCCTGCCGCGTTCGGTGTTCTGCCAGTTCAGGCCGGCCGGGACGCGTTCCGACTCGGCGAAGGCCTGGGCCACGGCCTCCAGGGTGCGGTCCTGGGCGGGCGGCCCGGCGGCGCGGAAGGCTGTCGGGAGGGGCTGGCCGGTGGTGTGGTGCACCGCGAGGGCCAGTTCGTGGCTGCGGGTGTTGAGCCGACGCAGGATCTCCACGGCGAGCCCGGCGCGCTGGTACGGCCCGGCGGCCCGCCAGCCGGCCGCCGCCCGCCCGGCCGCCGCGACCAGTTCCGCGGGATCGCAGCGCGGATAGGCGATGTCCAGACCGATTCCGTACGGCGCCGACTCCGTGCGCACCCGGCCGATTTCGCCGGGCTGCCCCAGGTCGAAGGGCCGCCCCAGCAGCGAGCGGAACACCTTCCCGGCGGTGCGTGTCGACCGCATGCCCGCGTCGGCCGCGTCCTGGCCGGTCGCCTGCGTGAACGGGCGATGGCACGCACCGGCCTCGATCGCGCGCACGGCGCTGTGCAGCAGCTCGCGGTGCCGCTGGTAGGGACTGGGGCGCATGCCCTTCAGCCTCTCCACGTCGCCGCGAGCGCGAGCAGGGCGTCGTTCTCCTCCGGCAGGCCGATCGTCACCCGCACGCCCTCGCCGAGGAACGGGCGGACCACGACCTTGCCGTCGACGCAGTGCATGGCGAAGCTGCCGCTGTCTTCGGCGAGCGGCAGCCAGACGAAGTTGGACTGGGAGTCGGGGACGTCGTGGCCCAGCGCGCGCAACCGCCGGGTGACACGGTCGCGTTCGGCGACCGTGAGCGCGGCCCGCCGGGCGACCTCCGCGCCTTCGCCGAGGGCGACGACGGCGGCTTGCTGGGCGAGGGCGCTGACGCTGAACGGCACCTGGGTCCGGCGCACATGGGCGGCGATCCCGGGCGGCGCGACACAGTAGCCCACACGCAGCCCCGCCAGGCCGTACGCCTTGGAGAAGGTCCGCAGCACCACCACGTTGGGCCGGTCGCCGAGGAGGGCGAGGGCGTCGGGAACCAGCCCGGGGTCGGCGTACTCCCGGTACGCCTCGTCGACGACGATCAGCACGTCCTGCGGCACCCGGTCCGCGAAGGCGGACAGGTCCCGCTCGCCGACCGCGGTGGAGGTGGGGTTGTTGGGGTTGCAGACGAAGACCAGCCGGGTCCGGTCGGTGATCGCCGCGGCCATGGCATCGAGGTCGAGCGTGTGATCACGCAGGGCCACCCGCACCGCCGATCCGCCCGCGACCGCGGTGAGGATCGGGTACGCCTCGAAGGAGCGCCAGCCGAAGACGACCTCGTCGCCGGGGCCGACGACCGTGTGCAGCAACTGCCCGCACACCTCGGAGGAGCCGGCGCCCACGGCGATCCGGTCCGGCTCGACCCCGTGGTGTGCGGCCAGGGCCTCGACGAGCGAGGTGGCCTGCAGGTCGGGGTAGCGCGAGACGCCGCCGGCGGCCTCCGCGAGGGTCGCGGCCACCCCCGGCAGCAATCCGTAAGGAGACTCGTTGCTGGCCAGAACGACGGCTCCGGGTGCTTTGCGGCCCGGGACGTAGGCGGGCAGCTGGGACAGGGACGCACGGACACGCACCATGCTGGTCTCGCTTCTGCAGCGCTGGGACCCGAGGCCTGGCCGTCGGGCACTTGACAGGCAAATCGTGAAGAGCGGACGACAAGCGCTCAACTGTTTGGGAAATTCGGCTACGAATCGCCGAAATCGAGGCAGCGGACCGGCAAACCGTCTCCCGGCGAGCCTTCAGGGACCTTTGGCACGAGACGGACGGCACGCGCTTTGCCGGGTCCCGGACCGCCCCCTTGATCACGGGACGGACACAGCGGCCGATCGGCACCCCCGCCGCGGGCGGGGCGCCAGCAGACTGCTCGCCGCCCGGGCCACACCATGTCCGCGGCCCGCCCGTTCCGATCGAGGGAGACCATGCACAGCACCCAGACCCGCCTCCGCTGCTCAGCCCTGACGGCCGGCGCGGCGGCTCTCGCGCTGTTCGCGGCCGGCTGCTCGAACGCGCCCGCGGGCGCGCAGGCAGGTGGCTGCCGCGACGACGGCCACTGGTCGGGACGGGAACAGGCGGCGTGGCTGCGGACCGCGGTGACCGTCCGCGGGACGGACGGCGCCGGTCCCTCGCACGAGAACGCAGCGGTCGTCGTCCACCCGCCGCGCACGGGCGAGGCCCGGGTGCTGTGCCAACCGATCGCCGTACAGGTCGAGTTCTGGACTCTCACGGCCACGACGGCGGGCACGGAGATGTCGTTCGTCATGCGCTACGGGCTGTCCGCCGACGGAAGCCGGACCCGTACCGTCGGCTTCCCCGCGGGCCTTCCCACCGGACGGGACGGCACCTGCTCCCGGGTCCTTGTGGCGGCTTACGCGGGCGCACCCCTGACCGAGGGGGAACTGCCGCGGAAGACACCCGACTTGGCCACCGCCGACGACACGGACGTGCGGTTCGGGACGGAACGGATCGGCGTGCACCGGCTGCTCCCGACGCGGGATCCCGCCCGGTGCGACACGCACCGGCCGGCCCCGAGTCCCACCACCTCTCGGTCGATGACCTGGGACATCCACCATCCGTGACCGGCCGCGCGCGGCCACGACCGGGGACGGGCCAGACACCTGGACCCGACACAGAATCCTCTGAATTTCCATTGATATGGCGATACTTGGCGAGGATGGCAGCCCGATTGCGTCGGCAGGGAGGACTACACGTTGGTGCCGGAAGGGGACCGGGCGGCGACACGGCTGATCGGCAGGGCCGAGGAGCTCGCGCGGCTCGACGCGGCGATCGACGGCCTCGGGCGGGACGGCTTTCCCGCTGTGATCGACATCTCCGCGGACGCCGGCATGGGCAAGAGCCGGCTGCTGAGCGAACTCTGTGCCCGGGCGCGGCGGCGCGGGCAGACCGTGCTGTGCGGCAGGGCCACCGAGTACGAGCGGCACACCCCGTTCCAGCCGTTCACGGACGCCTTCGCCGACGCCGATCCCGCCTTCCTCGTCTCCGACGCCGTGCCGGAGGCGGCGGCACCGGTGCTGTACGGAGTGCGCGACTCGGCTGTGCGCACCCACGGACGTGACCGCTTCGGCCTCTACCGTGCCGTCGCGGACGTACTGACCGGGCTCGCGGAGCGCGGCGGTCTGGTGATGGCGCTGGACGATCTGCACTGGGCGGACCCCGCGTCCCTGGAACTGCTGGACCAGTTGATCCGGCATCCGGTGCGCGGACGGGTGGTCCTTGTCGTCGCCCGCCGGGAACGGCAGACCCCGCACCCCCTCGCCGCCGCCCTGACCCGTGGCGTCGACATCGGAGCCGTACTGCGCACGGAACTGGGCCCGCTGCCCGAACGGGAGGCCATCGAGGCGCTCGCCCCCGACCTCCCACCGGACGACACGCGGAAGATCTATGCGGCCGGCGAGGGCAACCCGCTCTACCTGCAGTGCCTTCTGCACGCCCACCGGCACGGCGGGTCCTCGCCCGCCACCGCCGCCCCGGCCCACGGGATCACCGTCGCCGGAGTGCCCAGCGGACTGGCGTCGCTGCTCCTGGACGAACTGACCGCGCTGACCGGGGCGGAGCGCCGTACCGTCGAAGCGGTGGCGGTTCTCGGGGATCACGCCACACCCGCCATGCTGCGTCGGACGACCGGAACCCCCACGGCGCACGAGCTCGACGCCCGGACCGGTGCGGCGGTGCGGCGCGATCTGCTGCGCATGGGGACCGACGGCCGCTGGACCCTGCGGCACCCGCTGCTGCGGGCGCTGGTCTACGAGAACGTTCCGCCCTCACACCGTGCTGAGATCCACCGCGCCGTGGCGGAGGACTTGGCTCGGGCTGGCGCGTCGGCCGCCGAGCGGGCGCATCACGTCGAGCGGTCGCTGACGGGCTGGAACCCGGAGTCGGCGGCCGTACTGGCCGAGGCAGCCGCCCAGTTCGCCCATACGGCACCCGCGACGGCCGCCCATTTGCTGGACGTCGTCCTGCGGCTCATGCCGGACACGCCCGCCTACGCGGGTCGGCGTGGCGAGCTGACGCTGGCCCGCGCCCGGGCGCTCGGGATCGGCGGCAGCCTGCGTGAGAGCCGGGACCTGCTTCACGCGCTGATCAGCGGGTCCGGGCCGGACGACGCGGCGCTGCGCGGGGACGCGACGGCGCTGTGCGCCATGATGGAACGGCATCTCGGGCACTCCCCGGAGGCGACCGCCCTGCTCCGGCGGGAGCTGACCCGCGGCCCCGAGCCCCGCCAGGCGGTCTCCCTGGGGCTCGCCCTCGGCATGGCCGCCCTGAACACCGTCTCCTACCCCGCCGTCCGCGACGAGATCGAGCGGACGCTCGCCCTGGCCCGCTCCCACGACGACCTCATGGGTGAGCTGGGCACACTGGCGCTCGCGTCACTGGGTGAGGCCTACGAAGGACAGACGGCGGCAGCCTGCCGGCTCGCCGATGCCGCCGCCGCTCTCGCGAACGCACTGACCGACCCCGACCTCACCGGGCTGTCCGAGTCGCTGGTCTGGCTGGCCTGGGCCGAAGCCCTCCTCGAACGCTACGCCGACGCGGAACGCCACGCCGACCGCGGGCTGGACATCGCCCGGCGCGGCGGCCAGGTCCACGTCCTGCCGCACCTGCTGAGCGCCAAGGCCTTCGTGCACCTCACCACCTGCCGGCTGCCCTCCGCCCTGGAGGCGGCCGAGGAGGCGGAATCCGTCGCACGCGCCGTCGGCAGCAGCGACCTGCTCGCCTTCACCCTGAGCTTCAAGGCGCTGATCCTCCTCCTGCGCCGCCCGATGGGCGACACCCTGGCCCTGACGACCGCCGAGGAAGCCGTGGCCGCCGCCGGCACCAGCCGCCACTGGTGGGCGTCGCTGGCCGGATGCGTGCTCGGCCACACGGCCCTGATCAACGGCGATCCGCACCGGGCGCAGGGCGCCATCCTGCGGGCCGGCGGTCCCGAACTCCTCAACCTGCAGCCCTCCATACGCCCGGGCCAGCTGGACACCCTCGTCGCCACCGCCCTCGCCACCGGCGACACCGAGCGGGCCGAACGCTGGGCCGCCCGGGCCGTCGAGGAGGCCGACCGCATCGGGCTCCACGGCCAGCGCGGGGCGGCACTGCGGGCCCGGGCCGCGCTCGCCCAGCACCACGGCGACGCCCGCACGGCCGCCCGCCTCTTCGAGAGCGGGGCACAGGCCTACGCGCCCTCCGGCGCCACGCTCTGGGAGGCCTACTCCCTGCTGCTCGCCTCCACCCAGGCACAGGCCGCGGGAGGCGGTCCGCACGCCGCCGCGCTGTGGGAACGGGCCCGCCGCCTCGCCGACGACGGCGGCGCCCGCCTCCTGTCCGACCTGGCCGCGCTCGTACGCCCCCGGGCCGAGGAAGCCCCACCCGCCCCCACCGAACTCGACCAACTCACCGCAAGGGAACGGCAGATCGCCGAGCTCGTCGCCGAAGGACTCAGCAACCAGATCATCGCGACCAAGCTCTACCTCAGCCGCCGCACCGTCGAGACCCACCTGTCGGCCATCTACCGCAAGACGTCCCTGCCGTCCCGCTCGGCCCTGGCCGGCCTCATGGCCCGCGCCGCCCTCGACCGACCGCCGCATCGCGTACCAGGTACGTAGCGGACTGCGTGTTTTCCCCGATGCCTCGCTCTCGCCGATGCGACACCCTCGGGTCACACCGTGATCTTTAGGAGGACGAAGTGCGCAACGGTTGGATCTGGGTCGCGCTGCTGCTGGGCATCGCGCAAATTCTGTACTTCACCCACTACGGCTTTCCCTGAACGGCCCACCGGCGCGCCACTCGGTGACCTGAGCAACCGCTGATCCCTCAGCCGCCCGGCCGATCCCGCATCCCGTCGAAGAGGACCGCCGTCACGGCGTCGGCAAGAGCCGTGACCGGCAGTCCGCCCTCCGGCCGGTACCACTCGATGAGCGAGTTGACGGTGCCGAACAGCAGCCGGGCCGCGAGATGCGGATCGATGTCGGCGCGGACGCCGCCCTCGGCAGCCGCACGGGCGACCAGCTCGGCCACCCGGTGGTCGAACTCACGGCGCCGCTCCAGCGCCCGCCGCTCCACCGCGCTGTTGCCCCGCACCCGCAGCAGCAGGGTGACGTACGGCAGCTCGGCGACGAGCACCTCGACGCTGCGGTGCACGACGTACTCCAGCCGGGCGGTCGCCGTGGTGTCCGGCGCTTGAGCCCCGTCCGCCTCGTCGAGTACGGAGAAGAGGGCGTCCAGCGCGCGGCCGACGGCGAGCTCGAGCAGTTCACCCTTGCCGGAGACATGGTGATAGATGCTCGACTTGCTCAGGCCCAGGCGTCTGGCCAGCTCCTCCATGCCCGTGCCGTCGTAGCCGCGCTCGTTGAAGACGGCGACAGCGACCTCCAGTACGGAGTCACGGTCGTAGACGGGCCGGTCACGACGGCCGGCAGGGCTTTGTACGGACGTTCTGTTCACCCGGCCATTCTCGCAAGGTCAGCTGTCATGCCCGCCGGAGATCTTTGACGCGACGGAGCTTGCCGAGGGACCGCTCCAGGGTCTCGGGGTCGACGATCGCCACCTCGACGCTGACGCCCACGCCGTCCTTGACGCCTTGGCCGATCGCCCTCGCGGCGGCCTCGCGCTGCTCAGGGCTGGTGCCCGGGCGGGCCTCGACCTGCACGGCCATGTGATCCATGCGGCCGCGCCGGGTGAGCTGGATCTGGAAATGGGGGGCCGCTCCGGGCGTGCGCAGCACGATCTCCTCGATCTGGCTGGGGAAGACGTTCACCCCACGCAGGATGATCATGTCGTCGCAACGGCCGGTGATCTTCTCGATCCGGCGGAAGGCGGGCCGGGCCGTTCCGGGCAGCAACCGGGTCAGGTCGCGGGTGCGGTAGCGGATGATCGGCAGTGCCTCCTTGGTGAGTGAGGTGAAGACGACCTCGCCCTCCTCACCCTCCGCCAGCACGGTGTCCGTCACCGGGTCGACCACCTCGGGGTAGAAATGGTCCTCCCACACGTGCAGGCCGTCCTTGGTGTCCACGCACTCCTGCGCGACGCCGGGGCCGATCACCTCGGACAGGCCGTAGATGTCGACGGCGTGGATGTCCATGCGCTCCTCGATCTCGCGGCGCATCTCCTCCGTCCACGGCTCGGCCCCGAAGATGCCCACCTTCAGGGAGCTGGTTCGTGGGTCGATGCCCTGCTTCTCGAACTCGTCGAGCAAGGTGAGCATGTAGGACGGGGTGACCATGATGATCTCGGGCTCGAAGTCCTGGATGATCTGCACCTGGCGAGCGGTCATGCCGCCGGAGGCCGGAATCACCGTACAGCCGGCTCGCTCGGCCCCGTAGTGTGCGCCGAGGCCGCCGGTGAAGAGCCCGTAGCCATAGGAGATGTGCACCTTGTGGCCGGGGCGGCCGCCGGCGGCGCGGATCGAGCGGGCGATCACGTCCGCCCACATGGAGAGGTCGTTGTCGGTGTAGCCGACGACCGTGGGGCGGCCGGTGGTGCCGCTGGAGGCGTGGATGCGCCGCACGTCCGCCATCGGTACGGCGAACATGCCGAAGGGGTAGGTGTCCCGCAGGTCGGCCTTGGTGGTGAAGGGGAACCGGGCCAGGTCCTCCAACGACCGGCAGTCGGCGGGCTTCACACCGGCCTCGTCGAACTTCTTCCGGTACAGCTCGACGTTGTCGTACGCGTGTCGCAGCGTCGATCGCAGACGATCGAGCTGGAGTTCTCTCAGTTGCTCCCGCGTCAGGCGCTCGCCGTCGTCCAGCAGGTCGAGGGGGAGCGATTCGCCCAGGCGGGGTGCGGGGGCCGCCATGGCCGTCGTCTCGCTGCTCATCGCGACTCCTTCGTGGTGGTGCTCGGCGTCCGGTGCGCCGTCGTGTCCCTGGTCAATTGCGGTGTTGTGCCGGTGATGCTGCGGCTGCGTCCACGGAACTCCGCGATCACCTCTTCGTCGCGCCGGACGCTCACGTCGTAGACGCCGCTGCGGCCGAACCGGGTGCGCTCCTCCGCGATCGCCACCAGCACGTCACCCTCGTACGCCGGGGCGACGAAGGTGATGTCGGCGCCCGCCGCGACGGTTACGGGGCCGTGGCTGTTGCAGGCGCAGGCGCAGGCGGTGTCGGCAAGCAGGAACACGAAGCCGCCATGGGCGATCCCGTGTCCGTTCACCATCGCCGGCGTCACGGTCATGCGGAGCAGGGCGGTCCCCCGGCCGTGCTCGAGCAGCTCGATGCCCAGCCCTCGGGACGCCTCGTCTGCGGCGAACATCGCCTCGGAAGGACTCGGCTGAGTGTTCTGTGTCACGATTTCCGCCACCTTGTCTCCCGACCGAACATTCGGTTAGCGTGCGGCACGGCCTAGTAATCCAGCCGCACCGCTGCCTGTCAAGAGGTGGAACGCATGCCCCAGAACCCCCCTGACCGTCCGGACTTCTTCGCCCGCCACCGCACTCTGCTGGAACAGGCGGTCGCCGCCACCGCCGACCGGGACCACTGGACGCCGTATCCCGAGTCGCCCAGTAAGTCGGTGTACGGCGCGGACGCCGCCAAGAGCGGAGAAGCCGCTTTCCGGGGGATGCTGGGAGGCCACTTCGAGCTTCCCGGCCATCCAGGTCACGGCGCGGTACCGGCGACCGAGACCTCCCCGTACGGGTTCCCACTGGGTGTGACCTACCCCCGCGTCGCCCCGGAGGAGGCGCTGGCCGCCGCGAAGGCCGCCACCGGCCCGTGGCGCGACGCCGGGGCCGACGCCCGTGCGGGAGTGGCCGCGGAGATCCTCGCCCGGCTGAACGCGGCGAGCTTCGAGATCGCGCACGCCGTCGAGCACACCACCGGCCAGGCCTTCGTGATGGCCTTCCAGGCGGGCGGTCCGCACGCCCAGGACCGCGGCCTGGAGGCGGTCGCCTACGCATGGGCCGAGCAGAAGAGGCACCCGGTTGCGGCTCGCTGGAGCAAGCCGCAGCGCAAGGGCGGACCGCTGGTGATGGACAAGAAGTTCACACCCGTCGGACGCGGGGTGGCGCTGCTGATCGCCTGCAACACCTTCCCCACCTGGAACGGCTATCCGGGCCTGTTCGCCTCCCTGGTCACCGGCAACCCGGTCGTCGTCAAGCCGCACCCGGGTGCCGTCCTGCCGCTCGCGATCACCGTGCGCATCGCCCGCGAGGTGCTGGCCGAGGCGGGCTTCGACCCGAACGTGGTGATCCTGGCGGCGGAGAGCCCCGAGGACCGTACGGCGTCGGTGTACGCCCTCCACCGGGACGTACGGATCATCGACTTCACCGGCTCCAGCGAGTTCGGCGACTGGCTGGAGACACACGCCCGCCAGGCCGTCGTACACACCGAGAAGGCGGGACTCAACACCGTCGTCCTGGACTCCACGGCCGACTACCGCGGGCTGCTGGGCAACCTGGCCTTCTCGCTGTCCCTCTACAGCGGCCAGATGTGCACCACCCCGCAGAACCTGTTGATCCCGCGCGAAGGCTTCGCCACCGACCAGGGCGTGAAGAGCGCCGACGAGTTCGCCGCCGACCTCGGCGCCGCGCTGGACCGGCTGCTCGACGACCCGGCGCGCGCGGCCGGCACCCTGGGCGCCATCGTCAACGACGGTGTGCGCGAGCGTCTGGAGCAGGCCGCGGGGCTCGGCCGTACGGTGCGCGCGTCCACGTCGGTCGAGCATCCGGAGCACCCGGCGGCGGTCGTCCGTACGCCGCTGGTGGCACGGCTCGACGCGGAGACCGACCAGGAGACCTACACCCGCGAATGGTTCGGGCCCGTCTCCTTCGTCATCGGCACCGACTCCACCGAGCACAGCCTCGCGGTCTTCCGGGAGACGGTGCGCGAGCACGGCGCGCTGACCGCTGCCGTCCACTCCACGAGCGAAGACGTGCTGGCCACCGCCGAGGCGGCCGCCCTGGACGCCGGTGTGCACCTGTCGGAGAACCTCACCGGCGCGGTCTTCGTCAACCAGTCCGCCGCCTTCAGCGACTTCCACGGCAGTGCCGCCAACCCGGCGGCCAGCGCCACCTTGTCCGACCCCGCCTTCGTCACCGGCCGCTTCGCGACGCTGCAGTCGCGCCGGCCCGTTCCCGCTGAGGAGTCCGCCCATGCCTGACGACGTCTTCCTGATCGACGGCGCGCGCACCCCGCAAGGCCGCTACGGCGGCGCACTGGCCTCCGTACGCCCCGACGACCTGGCCGCCCTGGTCGTCGGCGAGGCCGTCCGCCGCGCGGGGATCCCGGCCGAAGCCGTGGACGAGGTGGTCCTGGGCGCCGCCAACCAGGCCGGCGAGGACAACCGGAACGTGGCGCGCATGGCCGTGCTGCTGGCCGGCCTGCCGCACACCGTTCCCGGCTACACGGTCAACCGGCTCTGCGCCTCCGGCCTGACGGCGGTCGCGAGCGCCGCCCAGGCGATCCGGTCCGGGGAGGCGGACCTGGTGGTCGCGGGCGGGGTGGAGTCCATGACCCGTGCCCCTTGGGTGATGGCCAAGCCCGGCACCCCCTGGGCCAAGCCGGGGGAAGTGCACGACACCTCGCTGGGCTGGCGCTTCACCAATCCGCGCTTCGCCGCCGCCGACCGGGCCGTGCCCGCCGGGGCCGGTCCCGAGTCGGTCAAGGTGACCCTTGCGATGGGCGAGACGGCCGAGCAGGTCGCGGCCCTGGACGGCATCACCCGTGCCGAGTCCGACGCGTTCGCGCTGCGCAGTCACCGGCGGGCAGTGGCGGCACAGGAGGCGGGGCGCTTCGACCGCGACATCGTGCCCGTTCCGGTGAAGGACGGCGAGGTCACCCGCGACGAAGGGCCGCGCCCCGGCACGACGCTGGAGAAGCTGGGCGCTCTGCGGACCATCTT
Organism: Streptomyces sp. NPDC111802; assembly: GCF_055634335.1. Lineage (NCBI taxonomy): Bacteria > Bacillati > Actinomycetota > Actinomycetes > Kitasatosporales > Streptomycetaceae > Streptomyces > Streptomyces sp. NPDC111802. The sequence goes on from NZ_JBVKCZ010000081.1 coordinate 12,157, forward strand.
CCGCAAGGACGGCATCGTCACCGCCGGCTCCTCCTCACCCCTGTCGGACGGCGCCGCCGCGCTGGTGGTCGCGAGCGCCGAAGCGGTGGAGCGGTACGGGCTCACCCCGCGGGCGCGGATCGTCACCTCCACGTCCGCCGGCGTCCAGCCCCACGTCATGGGTCTCGGCCCCGTCCCCGCCACGGAGAAGGCCCTGGCCCGCGCCGGGTGGCAGGCCGGGGACGTGGACGCGGTCGAGCTGAACGAGGCGTTCGCCGCGCAGGCGCTGGCGGTCATGCGCCGTCTCAAGTTCGACGAGGAGAGGGTCAACGCCGACGGCGGCGCCATCGCGCTCGGCCATCCCCTCGGCTGCTCCGGTGCCCGCATTCTGCTGACGCTGCTCGGCCGGCTGGAGCGCGAGGACGCCCGCCGGGGCTTGGCGACGCTGTGCGTGGGAGTCGGCCAGGGCGTCGCGATGCTCGTGGAGCGCGTATGAGCACCGCCTACGAGACGCTGCTCGTCGAGGAACGCGAGGACCGGGTCGTCGTCACCCTGCACCGGCCCGAGGCCCGCAACGCCATCAGCGGCCGCATGATCGCCGAACTGCACGAGGTGTGCGGTCTGCTGGAAGCCGATCCGAAGCTGCTGCTGCTCACCGGGCACGGCGGTGTCTTCGCGGGCGGCGCCGACATCGCCGAGCTGCTGCGGCGCGGCCGGAACGACGCCCTGCAGGGCATCAACAGCCGCCTGTTCGAGCGCGTGCGCAGACTCCCCATGCCCACGCTCGCCGCCGTCGACGGCTGGGCGCTGGGCGGGGGCGCCGAACTGTCGTACGCCTGCGACCTCCGCATCGCCGGACCGGACGCCGTCTTCGGCAACCCCGAGCCGGGGCTCGGCATCCTCGCAGCGGCCGGGGCCTGCTGGCGCCTGCCCGAGCTGGTCGGCGAGTCGATCGCCAAGCAGGTGCTGCTCGCCGGGCGGAACCTCGACGCGCCCGCGGCACTGGCGGCGGGCCTGGTCATCGATGTCGTACCGGCGGACAGGTTGCTGGACGAGGCGCACGCCCTGCTCGACCGCATGGCGCGCTCCTCCGCCACCGCCCTGCGGCTGACGAAGCTGGTCGTCGACTCACCCGGTGCCCACCCGGTCGCCGACGACCTGGCACAGGCCGTGCTGTTCGAGGGACAGGACAAGAAGGACCGCATGACACGCTTCCTGGAGAAGAGGAGTCGGGCATGACCTCAGCCCCCACAGTCGTCGGCGTGATCGGCGGCGGCCGCATGGGCGCCGGCATCGCACAGTCCTTCGCGACGGCCGGTTCGGCCGTGACCGTCGTGGAGAGCGGCGGGCAGGCCGCGGCCGCGGCACTGGACCGTGTCGCCACCGGGCTGAAGAGAGCCTCCGAACGGGGCGCACTGGCCGAGCCCGCGGACGAGGTGCTGGCAAGGGTGACGACGGTTGCGTCCGTCGACGCCCTGCCCCCGCACGCCGATCTGGTCGTCGAGGCCGTCCCCGAGGACGCCGCGCTCAAGGCCCGGCTCCTCGCCGCCGCCGAGCGCACGGTGAGCCCGACCACGGTACTGGCCAGCAACACGAGCTCCCTGTCGGTCACCGAACTCGCCGCCGCCCTCACCCGGCCCGCCCGCTTTCTGGGCATGCACTTCTTCAACCCCGTGCCCGCCTCCGAACTGGTCGAGATCGTCGTCGCCCCCGACACCGGGGCCGACACCGTCGAGGCGGCCCTCGGCTGGACGCACTGCCTCGGCAAGAAGGACGTCGTCGTCCAGGACTCACCCGGCTTCGCCAGCAGCCGCCTCGGCCTGGCCCTGGGCCTGGAGGCGATCCGCATGGTCGAGGAGGGCGTCGCGGAACCGGAGGCGATCGACGACGCCATGCGGCTCGGCTACAAGCACCCCATGGGGCCGCTGCGCCTGACCGACCTGGTCGGGCTCGACGTACGCCTCGCCATCGCGGAACACCTGCACGCCACGCTCGGCGAACGCTTCGCCCCTCCCCGGCTGCTGCGGGAGAAGGTCGCCCGCGGAGAGCTGGGACGGAAGACGGGACAGGGGTTCCACCCATGGCAGTGAGCAGCACGGCCGCATCAGCGGACGAAGTGGCTCCGCACGGCGTCGGCTACACCCTGGACGGCCGGGTCGCCGTCATAGAACTGCGCAGGCCCTCGGCGGGAAACGCGCTGGACGTGTCCCTGCGCGCCGCACTGATCGCCGCCGTACGGCGGGTGCGCGGCGACGGCGACCTCGTGCGGGCGGTGCTGCTCACCGCTGAGGGCCGGCACTTCTGTGTCGGCCAGGACCTCAAGGAGCACGCGCGAGCCCTGGAGACCGCACCCGCCTCCGCCTTCGCCATCGTGCGAGAGGAGTACAACCCGCTCGTCGAGGAACTGCACGCCCTGCCGCAGCCTGTGGTCGCGGCCGTCGAGGGCGCGTGCGTCGGGGCGGGCCTCGGGCTCGCACTCTGTGCCGACCTGCGGGTCGCGGGAGCCGGCGCCCGGTTCTCGACCGCGTTCACCGGGATCGGCCTGGCCGCGGACAGCGGTCTGAGCGGGGCTCTGGCACGGGCGGTCGGGCCGTCGCGAGCCGCCGCCCTGATGCTCCTCGGCGACCGCTTCGACGCCGAGGCGGCGCAACAGTGGGGCCTCGTCCACACCGTGGTGCCGGACGGCGGTGCCGCCGCGGAAGGCCTGGCCATCGCCAAGCGCCTCGCCGTCGGCCCCACCGCCGCGTATGCCGAAGTCAAGGCGCTGCTGCGGACCGACGAGGCGGCCTTGCCCGTCGTACTGGAACGCGAGGCGGCGGCCCAGGAGCGGCTGGGCAGGACCGAGGACCACCGGGCCGCGGTGCGGGCCTTCCTCGAAGGCCGGCAGCCGTCCTTCACCGGGCACTGACCTGGCTGCTGTCACTTGCCAGAACACGCAGAACTCAGCCATGATATCGACCGAACGAACGGTCGGTAGGGAAGGTGGGACACATGGCCGCGACACACGCCGACGCGTCGGCGGCGGGCTGCGCAGGGCCGGAGCTGCAGGAGCGCTTCGAGGCGACGATCGCCCGTGACCAGCGGATCGAGCCGCGTGACTGGATGCCGGAGGGTTACCGCAAGACGCTGATCCGGCAGATCGCGCAGCATGCCCACTCGGAGATCATCGG
>NZ_JBVKCZ010000082.1:0-14807 GCF_055634335.1 Streptomyces sp. NPDC111802
ACCAGATACGACAAGACCGCCACCTCCTATGAAGCGGCGGTCACACTCGCGTCGTTCCTGCTCTGGGCAAGATCCCTTTGAAGACGGACCCTAGTAGCGCTGGCGGTCATGTGGCGGCCGCTCGCGTTCGCCAGCGCCGATCCCGAAGTGGCCGAGGCCCGAGGGGTGCCGGTCGGGGCGCTGTCCTTCGCGTTCATGCTCGTGCTGGGACTCGCCGTCGCACTCTCGGTACAGATCGTGGGGGCGTTGCTGGTCCTCACCCTGGTCGTCACACCCGCGGCCGCCGCGGCACGGATCACCGCGTCCCCTGTCCTGCTGCCCGCGCTGAGCGTGGTGTTCGCCGTGGCCTCCATCGAGGGCGGGATCCTGCTCGCCCTGGGCAGCAGCATCCTCATCAGCCCCTACGTCAACCATCTCGTTCGCGATCTACCTCGTCTGCCGACTGGCGGGCACGTATCGGACCCGGCGGTGGGGAGCGTGGAGAACAGCCCCCGAGTCCGCCTGACCGGGCAGCCCCAGGCGTCACAGCGATCTCATCGCCAACCCGCGATGACCGGCGCCCAGCACCTGGTTGCCCTGATGGTCCGCGCAGTACAGAGGCGGTCCAGGCAGCCGATCGCGACCAGCTCCCCGCACGGTAACTGCCGGGTCGAGGCCCGCAGCACTTCGAGGCCCCGGTCGTCCGCCGCGCCGCAGCCGTCCTCGGCACGGCACACCGCGGTCGGAACCCTCAGCGGCCTGCCCGGAGGTTCCCTGATGACGGCGGGTCATACGACGGCCGACGCAGTGCGGATCCGGACATCGAGATCCGTGACCGCGGCCGCCTCCAACCCCAGCGGTGAAGCGCTCTCGGCGGCTCAGCCCGAGGCCCTCCAACCAGGCGGCGAGGGAGTCGGCGGCGTCGATACGGGCCGGGTGGGCCGCCTGCGACGAACCCCGGCCACCATTCACGCTCCGTCTCGACCGCCCCTTGAGGGCCTGCCCCCAGCCGCCGAGCGCACCCATCTCCCAGACGGTCACCGCGAGCCGCCCACCCGGCCGCAGCAGTGCCGTGATGGGTCCGCCTCGACGCCACCCACACACTCATGTGTCACATATCGGGCCTCGCGACTGTCTGCTCAGCTTTCCACGCCGGTGGCGCCGTGGGCTGCTCCCACCGGTTTCGACTCCGGGGAGCCGCGTTGGCGCAGGTAGATCGACAGCACGGCCATTGACGCGACGGCGAGCAGTTCGGACTGCCAGTTCTGCAGGGTGCGGTTCCAGAAGTCCGCCGCGCCGAGGTAGTCGGCCCAGCTCAGCGGTGCCTGCAGCTGCCGTAGTCGCTGTTCGTTGTAGGCGGCGACGCCGGTGATCGACTGGACCAGCCAGGACAGCAGGAAGATCGTCCCCATGACCAGCAGCAGTGAGTGCGAGTACACCGCCTGTCGCCATCCGCCGGCCCGCGCCCACCTGGGCGAGTTCTCCTTCGCGTACTCGCCGACCAGTTGCTCCTCGTCGGGCTCGGTGCCGCCCTTGTGCAGTTCCTTGGACTCTGGGGAGCCGCGTTGCAGCAGCCAGACGGTGGCGCCGACGTAAAGGAAGAACTGCAGGTACTCCGACTGCCAGTTCTCGGACACGTCGACGGCGAAGTCGGACGTGGTGATGTATTCGCCGAATGAGACCTGCTGGAGCTGGTCGGTGGCCATCTGGTTGTTGAAGTCGGCGTGGCCGGCGATCGCCTGCCCGAATAGCGCCAACAGGAACGTGACCATGAAGAACAGCCCGAGCCCGTTGTCCCGCACGAAGCCACGCAGGCCCCGATGCTTCGGCGGGCTGGTTCGGGAGGAGTGCTCGGTCATCGGTGCATCAGCCCCAGGACCGCCAGATAGACGAGGCCGACCGCGATGATCACGAGAACGGCGGTGAACATGACCCTCACATCTCACCCGCCCTTGATCCGGCACTGGTACGGCTCCTGCGGTCGACGCTCGCAGCCGGCGGCCACGATCTTCCAACCGGAGGTGAAATGGGAGAGGAAGAGGGTGTCGGACAAAAGGACCGCCCGCGCCTGATTGCCGTACACGTCCGTTCGCCGCACGGCACCGCCCTGCGTCGGCGGCTCCTCACGCAGCGCCTGCGCACACGGGCTGCCGGCCGACTGCTCGAGCTCTTCCAAGGTGCCCGGCGCGAGAACGGCGCACGCCCGGTCGTACGCCCCCGCATCCAGAGCCGACTGGAAGGCGGTCACGGTGTTGCGTACGTCATCCCGACGGTCGGCTACCGCGCCGCATCCGGCGATGCCGCCGGCGGTCACCACAATGCACACGGTCACACAGCACGCTCGTCCGGCCATCGGCGTACCTCCCACCGCAGTACACCGCAAAGAGCCCCAAGTACTCGTCTAACGCGTCCGTGCATTCATTCACCCGGCCGACCAGCGGGGAGAGATGAAGAACGGGGGTACGGCCCAGGCGCCGTCTGCCGCGTGCGCGGTCGGGATGAGTGAAGCCCGTGCCTCGATGGCGTAACGGCGCCGGTGGACGCAGCGTTCCGGCGGGTCACGCCAGGAGATCCCGGTCCGGATCTTGTGGACCATCCCGTTGATGCCCTGCCGGTCCGACACGCGCGGACGTCCCATGGTGGCCCGCGGTAGCAACAGGAGCGAGTAACTCCCACTCCTGGTCGGTGAGTTCGTGGCGGGGGTATCACCCCACCATGATCCGCCCTCCGATGATCTTTGAAGACGGACCTTAGTGTGGCCAGGGCCTCACGTGTGTGCTGGCGGCGCCGACGGCTGCTCGTGCTGCGCGTTCGACGAGTTTGATCCCGCTTGTCATGGTGGGGTTGCCGCTGCTGAGGATGGAGAGCAGGTAGCGGTGGCCGTGGACGGTGATCTGGCCGGTGCTGTTGATGACCCATAGGCCCGTGGTGGTGCGTTGGTTCCAGCCGTTTTTCAGGGCCCATCGGGAGCCGGGGGAGGCGGCTGCGGAGATTCCCCAGTCCTGGTCATCGTTGATCTGTCCCATCAGCCGGCGGATGTAGGTGCGGGAGGTCTGGTTCAGCCCTTTCGGTGGGCGCGGGGAGGATACTGGTCCTCGGGTGAAGACCGCGCGCAGTAGTTGGAGCTGATCGGTTGCGGTGGTCTGGGTCAGGCCCCATCGGGTGCCGGAACCGCCTTGGGTTGCCTGCAGTCCCAGTCGTTCGTGTGCTGCGTCGAGGCCGTCGGCTTCGCCGATGGTCTGCCACAGGGTGTTGGCCGCGTCGTTGTCGCTGGTGCGGATCATTTCCTCGGCGTTCCCGCGTTCCGCGGCGGTCAGCTCGCGGTCCTGGTCCTGCGCCTGGAGCAGGAGAGCTGCGAGGATGCCGAGTTTGCTGATGCTGGCCGTGTCGAAGGATTCCTTTGTCCCGTAGGAGGCGATCTCCTGGTCGGCGCTGTCCAGGTCGAGTACCGCCACGGCCATCCGGGTGTCGCCGTCGGGCTGGAGGGGCTTGAGGGCCCGCGCGAGGGTCGCGGCCCGTCTCTCGCGTGGCGGGCCGGGGGCGGGCGCCGACGCCTGTGCTGAGTGCTGTTGTGTGCGGGAGGGGGTGCCGGCGGGGGAGCAGGCGGCGAGTGAGGCCGCAAGGGAGGCGACGGCGCAGGTCCTCAGCGTGTGCGCGCGCAGGCCGCGTGTGGGGTGTGTGCGGTTCGGTCCGTCGGGCATGGGCGGGGCAGGCCTTGGCATTTCCGTAGGAGAAAGACAGCGGGCAACCGGAAAATATGGCAAAAGGGATGCGGCGGTGGTGATCTGACACCCGGACAGGCGTGTCGTTCGCCGGAACAGCGGAGCAGCCCTCACGCATCCGGCCCATCCAGCCCGGCTCAGCCCACCCGGCCCGGCCCCGGCCGCTGCGCCACCCGGGACGGGCGGCCTGTGATTCCTCATCAACTTCTCATCCCGGCGCTGCCGCCCGCGCCCCGCTCGATCGCCTGCGGACACCCGGCCAGACCACCACCGTCTCCTCGGGGGGCCTTCGGCAGGGGGGGAGGGGAGGCGGGGCGCGGTGGAGTCCGCGCCCGTGCCGTGTCCCAGCACTCGCTGGCGGTGGGCCATGGTCCTTCGGGCGGCCCGCCGCCGGCGGCCGGTCGGTATGGGTCGTAGTGTCCGCCAGTGGCTTGCGGTCACGGCCGGTGTCCTCGCCGCCGGTCATGACAGGTCCTGGTGGACTCGGCGCCGTGTGGGTCTTGTCCTCTGGTGCCGCGCGCACTGTCGGTGGGACCTGCCGGGCCGGAGGTTGGGTGCTTGACATGCTCTCAGTGCTTGCTTCGGCGCTGGTGTCAACGTCCGACACGCGGTGGGCGTCCCGGCGGGGTGAGGCCTGCCGTCTTATTCACCGGACCGGCCTAATGCCTGCCTTCAAATCGCCGGGGGCTGCAGGTGTTTGACATGTCGTCAGCAGCGTGCCAGGGCTTTCCGTGTGCGTCCGGTTGGCGGCTGCACGTCACACGTTAGTGATCTTTGAGGTGCCGTCGGAATTGGCCGTCAGTAGGTTCATTTCCAGATCGGCAGATGTGAAAGTCCCGCCATCGCGTCACCGAGAGCCCCGGCCCGCCGTAATCGGGCCGGGGTTCCGGCGCGGGTGTTTCCTTCACTCGGAAACACCCGGCTGGGCTCGTTTTCACACTATGCCCTCGCCCCGTGATGATCGCAAAAGCATACGGCAGACAGCTGACCGGCTTTCCGGCACGGTCCGGCGTACCGGGAATCGGCGCGTTGCGTTGGGAAAGCACGCTCGACTGACGTCACTGTGGAATCACGACCGGACGAGCGCGGGAGTGCCATGGGATTGCTGTTGACGTTGGTCCGACAACTAAAACGTCCTGCCGGCCCACCGCATACCGACGGCACACTCCTGTATCGGCTTGAGGCCAGCACCGCACGCGCCCGCTATTGGGTGAGAAGGACCCCCACGGAAGCGGTCCGCCTGCTGCACCGGACCCGCGTGTATCACCTTGCCGCGGCCGCTCAGCGTCCTGACCGCTCTGCTTGCCTGGCCCCTCATCGCCGACACCTCCCCCCTCACCGCCCAGATCGTGCTCTGCACGCTCTCCTGCCTGATCGCGGCGACCATCGCCGCGCCCTACGCCACCGGCCTGCACGAGCGCGCTGAGGAAACCGTCAAGCTCTGCGGAGCCTACGGAGCGGTCTACGGCGAACTCCTCAGCGCACAGAGCCGCCGTCGACGCGGACGCCACCCCGCAACCACCGGTCAGAGAGCTCATCCAACGCCTCGACGACATCACCACACGCAAAGACGCCCTCAAACTTGCCGCACCGGCCCCGGACCACGACCAGGCAGCCGGCGGTCCCGCATATTCCGCGCAGTGAAGGCCGTCCGCAGGCCGGGCCCGGCCGGTCCCTGCGCCCACCGGACCCACGTGCGCGCAGCGCTCCCGCAACACCCCGAACGCCGAGGCGACGGCGGGCAGGAGGCACACGAAGGCCGGAGCACACCGCTGGATTGCCCGCACGAAGCCGGCACCCACCTCTGCGGGTACCGGCTTCATCGTCTGCGCCCCCGGACCCGGTTGAGGCCACCTCTCGCCGGGGGAGACATCAGGACGGGTCCGGTGCAGGCGCGCGGGGTGACGCCACCGGCCCGCGCCGTCCCGGGCGACGTCGACTTCCACGACCAGGTCCGGCCGCACCAGGGTGACCTTCAAGGTCTCGGTGGATCCCACCCGGCGCAGAGCGTCCAGCCCGTCCACGGATGGTCGCTGTCGAGAGGGTGGTGCTGCGGCCGGTGTACCGCAGGCCCGGTCAGCCACTCCTGCATGGTGCCCGCATCGGTGGTCGACGAGTACAGCGCCCACGGCGCCGAAGAGCCGGCGCTCTGCGAACAGCCCCTCCAGGGCCGTCCGGCGCTGTCGGTACGGCCTTGCTGTGGTGTCGTGGCCTGCAGCCGCAGCAGCTCGAATGGCCACGATGGGCAGGCCGCTCCTGCGAGAGACGGGCGGCTGCGGCGCCGCGACGCTGCAGCCGCCCGAACGCCAGCTGCCCCTCCTGCCACACCACCAGCCCCCCGTTTACTCCACTGCGGGTGGCCGCGGACGCAGCCGAGGGGTGTTGGTGTTCCTGTTCCTGGCTACCAGGGCACTTCCCCGTTTTCGTCCTGGAAGGTTCCTGACGGACTGTCCGCGTCGTACGACGACCCTGGCACTCTCCTGCTCTTCGACGGCCGCCTCACCGCCGGACGGGTGTAGGCCAACCAGACCAACCATCAACTACTAGACCAAAACGGTGAAGAACACCTAAATCGGATAGACCCGTCCGGCGTCCGGCAGGGACTGCTGGGCGGTTGCGCTGGCAGCAGTCGTGCTTGCGTTCGCGCTGTACGGGGCTGATGGCCACCGTGCTTGCAGCGGGAGCGGCTGTGGCTGGCGGTTCTTCATTCACGATGGTGGTCTGCGGCTGCATGGCACGCAGTGGGATCTCGCCGAACAGGAATATCTCTCTCGGGTGTGGCGCTTGACCGGATATTTTTCGCTTGTTGCGACCGCCCGCGGGAAGTGATGTGTGTCGCACTGCCGGGTGGGTCGGATAAGGCTGTCTTTGGGTTCGTGCTGTTCCGGGGACATGGTTTTGGCATGCAGAGCGCAACGTTCTGAGCCCTCGCTGGCTTCTTCTGTTTCGCCCTTGATATGGCCGGGATCACGTCTGCCCCTCCGTAACGGGGAGCCCAGTCGGCTGGGGGGTGACGGGACCGAGAGTGATGTGTTTCTGTCGTTGACAGCACGTCTCACAGGATTATCTGGCAGCAGGCACATGAGGAGGATGAGGGACATGGCACGTCACAAGAGGGTGCGCACCGGGCTGGTATCGGGGTGCGGTCCGGTTTCGACTAACAAGTGGTTACGTAATGCGACGATCGCCACGTTCATCGGAGTCACGGCGTCCGTGAGTAGCCAGCTTGTGGAAACCCCGAGTGCCAGCGCGATCGGAAGCGGGCTGGACCATTATAAGAAGAGCAAATGGGAAACAAATGCCCGCTTCGTGACGCGTATCGACACCCCCCATGGGCTGGGGACCGGGTCCTTTATTTCTCCCAGCCATGTTGCTACCGCAACACATGTGGTTGGGGTAAATACAGAACCCGGGAAGATAAAGATTACCTACGTGGGCGAGGACGGAAAAACGCACACAGCAGTCCCCGACAAGATTTACACGGGTACTGGGACATCATCCGATAAAGGCGGGGATGCCACCGTCCTCCACCTGAAAGATCCGGTGCACGGTGCCCAGTATCTGCGGCTGCCAGACGATGAAGGTATCGAAATGCCAGATTCGAAGAGTTTTTCCGCGCGAGCGTACGGATGGAAAGAGCAAAACCAAGACAAACTGGAATTCGCAAAGGCACTCTGGGCCCTCGATAAAGAGGATAATCCCACCGCCGAAGAGGTTCGAGATTTTGCCAAGGCTACGAATGGTCAGGTCTACCCTGCCGGGCGGCGTGCATCTGATCCTGTTAGCGGCAATGTTGAAGTCCATCCAGGATGGAAAAATACTTGGACTGCGGACAATGAAGTCATGCGCGACTCCCCAGACCTTGGCAAAGCGAATCCGGTTGATATAGCGCGCGCGAGGCCTACTAGAGTGGGTGACAGCGGTGGCCCGCTGATTACTAGAGATAAGAACGGAAATCCTGTGATGGTGGGTCAACTTTTTGGGTCCACTGGCAATAGCCGTACAGAGCAATCCCACTGGGTGCCGTATGGCGATGGGTTAAAGAGCGCCCTTGACAAGGCGGAAAAAGACGGAAACGGCCGGGAGGTGGATCCGAAAAATGCCTTTAAGGATCCCGACGGTGATATCCCGTCAGGCGCTTTGCGGGGTGGTGTGGCGAAGCCGGGCACGGACAATGCGAAGCCGGGTGATGGTCGTTCGGAGAGTGAAGCCGCGAAGGTGAGTCCGGAAGCAGACCATGGTGAGGTGAAGCGTGGGGGTGAGAAGCCTGAGGTTGCGGAGGCCCCGAGTGATGCTGGTGGTTCAGGGCCTGCTTCTGCTGATGGTTCGGGTGTGGTGTATGGCCATGCTGAGGATGGTTCGTGGCATGTAGTGAAGCCTGGGTCGTCGCTTGAGGGTTATGACCGTTTAGACGGTTACAGCCAGGGTAAGGACGGCGGCTGGCAGTCGATGAAGGATCCTGGGCGTTACCTGCGGGGGCAGGTGAAGCCTGTGGATGGGGCGCAGTCGGTGCCGGGCGGGAAGTCTGCGGATGCGCAGTCTGCGCAGGGTAGTGATGTGCACGGGCAGGCTGTGTCACCGGCGCCGGGTGCCGGTGACACGGCCGGCGGGGTTGCTGGGGCGCAGTCGCAGCGTTCGTCTGGGCTGGGTCTGCCGCCTGCTCAGCAGTCTCCGTCCCAGGGGTCCGGCCCCGCAGCCAGTGGTGCTTCGGCTGCTCATGCGGATGCGGGTGGTTCGACGCTTCCTGCCAGTGATGGTTCGTACAGGTGGAACGGTCAGCAGAATGGCTGGCAGGGAGACTGGAAGTACATCGACGGGCAGTGGCAGGGGGGTTGGACGAAGGCGAAGCAGGAGTCCGCCGGTGGTGGGGCGGGTGGTTCGGGCCCCGGTACGGCCGCTGCCGCCCGCGGTACTGCAGCGGTACCCGGCGATAGTCCTGGAGGTGACCGTCCGGCCGGCGGTGTGAGTGCCACGCCTGCCAGCAACGGCGCGGCCACGGGAGACGTTGCGGCTTTCCCCCGGCAGGGGCAGGGGCCTGCGCCTGCGTCTGCCGCGACTACGGGTGGGTCGCAGGCGGGGCAGGGCACGGGGCCTGCTTCTGCCGCCGTGCCTGCTGCCGGTCTGTCTTCACCTGCTGGTGCTGAGGATGGTTCGGGTGTGCAGACGAACTGGGCTGACCTCCTCAAGAATCCGACGGCTGTACCAGGAGCATCCACGCCTGCGCCTGAGACAACGACGCCTGCGCCTGCTGCTGGCGGGCAGGTCCCGGCCGCTTCTGGTACCGACACGCAGCCGGCCGCCGGCCAGGAGAACCCGGCCCAGCCGCCGTCGTGGGGTCAGCCAACTGACTGGAAGACACTGCTCGGCGGTAGTGCAGGCGGTAGCGGAGGCTCGGATCCGTTGGCCCAGCCACCTGCCCAGACGCAGGCTCCGGCTCCGGCTCCGGCTCCGGCTCCAGAGGCTGCGCCTGCTGCGGAGGCTGCTCCGGCTGCTGCAGCTGGGTCTGCGCCTGTGGAGCAGCAGGCTCCCGCTCCGGCCCCGGCTGCACAGCAGGCCGGCATTGGCGGGTCTGGCGGTGCCGCGGCTCAGGCTTATGACGCCGGTGCTGGTGTCGGCGGGTCTGACGCCGGTGCTGGTTTCGGTGAGGCCGGTTCTTACTGAGCTGGTTTCGTCCTGCTTGTGTGGGGGTGGTGGGTGGTTGCCGGTAACTACCGTGCAACCAAGCGGGGTTACGGCCCGCCAACGGCCCGCCCCCACCCGCCGACCCCAGCCTCCTGTTCCGGCCCGGTAGCCATGGCTTGTGCTCGCTGTGGTGTCCGCTCTGGCCCAGCCCGCTATCTCGCCCTCGCTACGCAGTCTGCAGCTGCTGCTGGGCCTGCTCTGGCTGGTCCGGGGGCCGGGGGGGGCGTTGGTTCGGCGGGTGGTTGGGTGGATGCGGTTAAGCCATGCGGTTAGGCCTGTTGATACCTCATCCTCATCGTCATCCTCCGCGTCGGCGGCTGGTGGCGGTGGCTATCAGCCGGGCAGTCAGATGAACTGGGCTGACTGTGAAGGATCCGTCGAATGTGCCTGGGGCATCTCAGGTTGCGGCTCTAACTGCGTCGCTCCTGTGGAGCAGACGCAGCCTGGGGCGCAGCGGTCTGGGATGCAGCTGCCTTTCAGTAGCCGTCTGTGGATCAGGGTGTGCAGTCCAGCACCGCAGCCTGGCATGCCGTAGTACCAGTCCCAGCAGGCGGAGACGCCGCAGTATCAGCCCCAGGACGTTTCGGGCGGCGGTCCTTACTGAGGCGTGTGGCTGTCTGCCAGTTGCGGGGCAGGCAGCCAGCCGCATCGGCGTGGGTTCGTTGCTGTGGAGTGCCGCGTGTCCGACTTCAGCGTGACCGTGTAGGTGAGAGGGCACCCCGCCCTGGCGGGGTGCCCTCTGTGTTGTGGCGGGTACCGTCGGGTGGGTTTCCGTCCCCGACGCTGCTGGTGCCCGCTGTTGTCGCCGTACGTGTGAACGCGGCCAGTCACGTACGAGTGAAAAGGGCCGCTTGTTTTTGAGTCGGCGGGCGGCCGCGGTCCGTTCCGCCTGAACGGCCCGGCTCGCCGCGGCGGCCAGGAACGCCGAGCCGAGGTGGCGGCCGGTGGCGGCGTCGAAGACTTCGATGGTGTCGTCGTGATGGGGCAGATGCCGTACCGACACTCTGGTGCCGGTACGGCCGTTCATCCAAGGGGCGAGGTAGCCCCGGCGGCGCCACCGCACCCCGCTGGTGCTGATCGTGTACGTACGCCCGTCGTCCTCCAGAGCGAACGTCGCCAGCTGCCCCGCGGACACGTCCGTCAGTGGGGTCGGATCGGCTTACCACGCCTGGAGGGGGGTTTTCCCGTTCAGCGCGGCAGGGTGGTGGCGGGTGTTCCACCAGCCCGCCCAGTCCAGCAGCAGCCCTACGAACGCCTCGTCAGCGGCGGGGCATCGGGGTCGGCGAGCCGGCCGCCGGTGAGTTTCTGACGGCCGGTATACCGGGGGAGCGAGACGAGGAACATCCTCTCCACCGCGTCGTTCAACGCCTCGACCGTCCCCTTCAGATGCGGGGTGCAGGCGGGGAGGTCGGTCACGGGACGGCGAGCGCGCCCATCGCCGCGGTGACCGTCTGGCACAGGAATTCTTTGCCTCGATCCACCCGGATCTGACCGGGCAGCCCGCCCACCGGACCGAACGGCCTGGTGCGGGTGATCGCGATCCGCAGGGACGCCAGCACCGCGTCACGGCTCGGCGTGTGAGCGGTGACCGCCGCCCCGGCGATCGCCTTGGTGGCGCAGTCGACGAACCAGGTCACCCACGGCGTGGCCAGCTCACCCTCCACGTCGACCTCGACAGGCACGTGCTTGTGGTCCCCCTTCCCACGCCGCGTTGCGGTGCGCCGCCGGCCGCTGCCCGAACACGTCATGCGCGCGCCGCGCGGCTTCCCCGCTCTTCAGCCCGGCCCGTTCGCCGCGGGTCAGGTCCCGGCGGATCGCCCGGTGCAGCGTGGAGAGCGACGGCACCGCGGGCGCGTCCCCCCGGCCGCCCGCTGCACCAGCTCGGCGTGGACCCGGGAAGCGTTACCGCCCCACAGCGCCAGCAGCCGCCGCACTTCTGCGGTGACCGTGAAATGGGACGACTCCACCCGGGCAAGGCGATGATCCTCACGGGCAGCGGCCAGCCATCGCCATACCGTCCGCTCCGACTTCCCAACGCCTGGGCGACCAGACGCACATGCGCGGATGTCAGCTCACCGCGCCCGTCGAGGTCCAGCAGCCGGGGCATCGCGGCCGCCCGCCCCAGCCGGGACGGGAACACGGCCGACGGGCCCCCTTCGAAATACCCATCCTGCGTTCCCGGCACGGGGCGGCCCCCTTCCCACAAGCACCGCACGGCACGGCTCGCCGTCCTGGTCCCAGGTATCCCAGCCCTTCGGCACCCAACTGACCGGTACCGGCAAACCACTGACAGCCGCCTTCGCCATCCAGTACAGCCGTGCCGGCGTACGAAGCCGCACGGCACTCGACCAACTCGGCAAGTCGCCCCAGATCCCAGGCGCTACACATACATCAGTCCGATGACACCGGCCCGGAGCAGGAAAGCTTTCAGCGCCGGAACGCTCGGGCCCCCGACACGGGTCAGGCTGCGGCCCACTCGAGTCCGAGGTCGGCCAACTGCGCGAGTTTGTCAACGGTGAGCTTCGCGCGGCGTCCCTTCTGGTTCATGATCCAGACTCCGAGCTTGACGGAGTGCTCCTGGCCGTCGACCTCGACCGCCTCTACGTGGGTTCTGGGGACGGTCACCGAGCCCGTACGGGTCTTGTACTGCGCCAGGGCCGCCACGCCTTTCTCGAAAGCCCCCATGGGCGTCGTGGGCGGCTTCGCGGGCGTCTCCGGCTCGGAGGCGAGCGGCGTGATGCCGAGTTGCTCCAGGCGTTCGCGTTGCCCGTCGTGAAGGGCCTGCCAGACCTCGGGCTTGCGCTGCCGGGCGAGCCATTTCCCGATGTCCATGCCGTGGACGGTGAGGCCAGGCAGGACGTCGGCCTGGCCGTCCTCGTCGCGTACGAGCTCGCGTAGCGCGGCGTAGTGCCGCTGCCACTCCGGCGGCCACGACGGGTTCCAGTCCTCATCGACGGCCTCCAGCGCGGTCTTCCATTCGGGGTGTCCGTCGAGGGCGCCGGGGCGGCGGAGGTTGGACAGCCACTGTCCCACGGGCCGGTCGAGCATGGTCGCGGAGCGGGGTGCGCACAGCGTCCAGTGCTGCTCGTAATAGGCCTTGGCGGCCTCCAGGTTTTCCTGGAACCGCTCATCTGCCAGGGACCAGACCATGCCGAGCTGTTCGAGTCGCCTCGCGCGTTGGCCGGTCATCTGTCCGGCTGCGTAGGCGCGTCGTTGTTCTGCGACCCATTGTCCTAGTGGTGTGGCGCCTTCGCGGTGGCCGTAGGGCACGCGGGCGTTCCCGACCCGTTCGACGTATGTCTTCAGTTTTGCCCAGTTGCGGGCCCAGTCCTGGCGTTCGGTGTCGATCACGTTGAAGGAGACCCAGTCGGCGACCATCACGGGATCCCTGGGGGCGGCGAAACGGAGCAGCAGGCGGGATTCTTTCTCGCCTTCCGCGGGCGCAGAGCCGATGTTCACGGACGGTTGCGCGACGTCCTTCTGAGGCTCCTGCGGAATCGCCAGCAGTTCCACGACCTCTTCATCATGAGCCCGCAGACCCTCAAGCACTTTCACCAGGGGCCGATACGATCCTGAGATGAACATATCCTCCGGCTGCTCTCCCGGCTGGAGAAAGACCGGCACGATCAAAGAGGCGAGCTTGCCCTGTCCCGGCTTCTGCCGCAGAGCGCGCCCGATGGCCTGGACGATGTCGTGCGGCGCTCCCTTGGGGTCCAACAGGGCAACTGAATCCACGCTTCGAATATCGACGCCCTCGCCCAAAACACGACAGTTCGAGAGCACGGCCCGCTGCGCAGTAGACCCGAACGAGCCGAGAACCTCCTGCCGGCGCTGAGGGACGTGCTCGCCGCACAGCCAGTTGGCCCAGATCCGAGCCGGGTACGTCTCGGGCTGATCCGCGTGCAGCTTCGCCGCGACGCGCTTCAATCCTTCCGCATACGCCTGTGCCTCGATGGTCCGGTGGTGGAAGGTGATGCACGTCGACAGGTCGTGCTGCGCCATCGTGTGCAGCAACGCGGCCTGCAAGGCCCCAAGACGCTGCCCCCGCACCTCTTCCGTGTGCCGCTCCTCACCCATCAGCCGCTCCGGGGTGACGACCGGATCCTTCAGCTCCAGCACGATGATCTGGTATCGCGCCAGCAAGCCTCGGGAGACGGCAGAGGCGAGCGAGAGCTTGTACAGGACGGGCCCGAAGACCTTCTCGTCATCCATGCTCGCCGCCATCTCCCGCGGCAGCGGATCCCGCACCCCCTCAGCAACCTCCCGGCCCAGCCGCTCCTCCCAGATCCGCGGCGTCGCCGTCAGATACAACCGCCGGTACGCCGGGATGACGCTCTGGTCGTGGATGTCCGCCCACGCCTTACCCATCGAGCCCGACGTCCGGTGTGCCTCATCAACCACCGCCAAGTCCACGGGGTCCAACTTCTGGCCGTAGACGCCCTCGAACGCCTCCGCCAGGACTCCCAAGCTGGCGTACGTCGCGTAGACGGTGACCGGCCCGGAGCCGTGCCACAGCGCCAACTGGATCGGGTTCGTCGTGGAGCGCACCTTCAACGACCACAACTCCGGATCGTCCTGAAGCGAACACACCGCAACCGCCGGCCCCTTGTGCCCGGCCCCGTGCCACGCCCTCACCGTCTGCGCCAGAAGATCCAGCGTCGGCACCAACACGAGCACACGCCCCCTGGGCACAAGCCGCCTCGCCGACGCCGCCGCCATGATGGTCTTCCCCGTCCCACACGCCGCGTGCACCTGACCACGAAGACCATTCCAAGGAATACCACCCGGCGGAACATCAAGACCCCGCACAATGGCGGCAACGGCCTCGATCTGGTGATCACGCAGCTTCACGGCCATGCCCCGTGTTCTCCTTTTCGCGGAATGTAGCGCGTAATAATAAATGGAATCCAGGCGCAAGGTGCGCGGTGGTAGGGGTGTAGCACCCCAGACTCTACACAGTCATGACTCGTGATGCATCATTCGTACGTTAACTTTGCATCCGAAGGTGGCACAGTGACTCAATCTCACCCACGAACGGCCGGTTGTCCTATATGCTGACAGGGCGTTGGCAACATGTCGGGGACAGTCAGACGGTGGGGGAGGGTTCAGGGTGGAGCGCAGCGGAACCCGTCACTACGACGAGGCCGGCACCGCGTCAGGCCGACGGTCCGTCACATCCGTTACAGGGGTGAGCACTGGGAATCCCAAGCCCTACACAGTCCCGCGCGTGATGCACCCACCCCTTACCGCCAGCCCCAGGAATCCCGCTTGCGGGATTCCCCCAATTCGCGCTTGCGCGAATTGACACGCACTCAGAATTCCGCTTGCGGAATTCGATTCTCGCGCTTGCGCGAGAATCTGGCGGAGCGTCAGCGGAGCCGTTCCCTATGCAGCGCGCCAGCGCTGCATATCCCGCTCCGCGGG
>NZ_JBVKCZ010000083.1:0-14770 GCF_055634335.1 Streptomyces sp. NPDC111802
CAAGGGGGCGGAAGGCGGGTGAATCGGAGGAGGGAGTGCGCGATGCTCCCAGCGGGCATCTAGTTATTGGTTATCTCACCCACGGTTGCGTCCGTTGTCAGCGGCCAGTTAGTTTTCCCCACTCGCGGCCACTTTGGCTCCCCACCACGGCCACTTCAATTCCCCACTGGCGGCCACTTCGCGTACGCAGCGTGAGGTCACCCCCGGCGGTGTTCGCCCCACCACGGCAGGATCGGAGGCAGGTCGCTGAGGCCGCGGGCCGGCCGCTTCGGCATCGGAGACTCCCCATCGTCCCCGTCCCAACGGCGCGCGTACTGGTCAGGGAGGTCGCCCCAGCCCCAGTAGGGAACCGGGCGGTCGGGCACCTCGCCGAGTTCCTCGAGGGGATCAATACGCTTCTCCGCCACCGTGCACAGGTGCGCCCAGTCATCGCCCATGTCGAAGACATAGGCGAACTGTTCGCCGGCCTGCAGCCTGCTCAGCTTGGTCACGTGGCCGTCCACGGTGCCGTCCGGGGCCTCGCCGTCCCACCAGTCCAGCGGGCTGACGTGGGCGGCGTCGGACAACGTGAACAGGTGCAGGTGAGCCAAGTCCCAGCGCGCGAAGGCGAGATCGATGGCCGAGGCGAGCTGTGCGAAGGAGTGCGACCGAGCCGCGGCGAACACCCGGCCGGGACGCGGCCACAGGTCCGCACCGTGGCCGGAGACCAACTCCACCCGGATCGACAGCCAGGTACGAGCCACGTCAATAACCCCCTCATGCGCCAGATCTGCGAGCCAGCACCGAGGCTACTGAGTGTGACTGCCGACTGGGGAATCGAGCTGGCCGTACGTGGGGATCTTCTACTGGCCGCCGTCAGTCCGTCGCCCTGACGGTTGCCACCGCGTCCTCCTCAGTCACGAGGCGGGTACGTCGTGGCGCACTGCTGCCCATGACGGCATGAACAGCGGAGACCAGACATATGAGTAGGTATACAGGTAGAGCAACTGTCAGCGTCGGGAATGACGAGTACCACGTTGATGCGGGCCTGTATTCCCATACTCAGCGCCAGCGCGTGCGGTCCTTCAGCAGCACCGGCGCAGCCAAATTGCTGACACCGTGGGCCGGCACGCTCGATCCCGATGACGATGCCGCAGCAGCGGCAATCATGAACGCGGACGAATTACCGATCCGGCTCTGGGACGCTGGCGAGGGGACCTTCGTGGCAATCCGCCACACCGTTGGCGGCCAAATCGAGATCAGGGGCAACGGAACACCACCGTTCTGACCCACCGCTATACACTGCCGGCACCTTAGGAGGAGACTGCCCCTGTTTGCGGTTCGCCAGGCTCTCGCTGGTGCCAGCGCGCGCTCGTGCTGCGTGGCTGCCAGGCTCGGACCATGAACACCTACTCAGGCCCGGTCGAGGTCTTCACAAACGGCAAGTGGCACACCGCGTGGGCCCAACTCAGCGGCCTGCAAGCCACCTACATGTCCAACCGCTTCCGCGGCCGCCCTGTCGTTGACGGGAAAGAAGACTGGGGTGGCTCGATCAAGATGAAAGACGACCGCACAGCCCAAGAGGTCTGCAAGGAGGAAAGCCCCCAGCTGCGATTACCAAATGGCGAGGTCCGAACCTTCTTCGTGTGCCACCTCTC
This sequence comes from Streptomyces sp. NPDC111802, assembly GCF_055634335.1. Lineage (NCBI taxonomy): Bacteria > Bacillati > Actinomycetota > Actinomycetes > Kitasatosporales > Streptomycetaceae > Streptomyces > Streptomyces sp. NPDC111802. The sequence goes on from NZ_JBVKCZ010000083.1 coordinate 1,638, forward strand.
GAACCCGCTGGACATTGCAGGCAACGGCTCCATACCGTTCCCCTGACGTCTGCCCGTGTGGGAGCGGGCAGACGGTCGGCTGTGGAAGGATCGGCAGCCTTGGGCGGTCGCTTCACACCCGTCGCCCTGCAACCGGGCCACACTTCGTGGCCCGGTTCTCGCATGTCCACCGCACGGTGCCCCACGAAACACCCGTCGCTCCGCGGTCAGCCCGCCTCCTCGCGGATTCTCATGCAACCGGCCTACCACGCCAACTACCCTGTGTCAGTCACGGCATCAGGTCAACAAAGTCAGTCTCGCTTGCTGGTCCAGTCGCCAGTCCAGTTGTGGGCGACATCGACCACGATGCGGCCATCCAGCGCCAGCACCCGGAACGGCAACCGTGCCCGGACGCCGAGCCCAAACTGGGTCTGCCCCTCGAAGCTGCCCCCGTACTTGGCGTCCCGGAAGGTGCGGTACCCCGAGATCGTCACACCTGGCAGGGAGCGACCCGGCTTGGCGGAGTACGTGGGCTTGGTGTTGACGTCGTAGGCGGGAGCGTGGACCACGATTTCGATGATGGCTCCGCCGGAGACGGGTATGAGGCGCCCCGATCCGTCCTGGTAGAGACGGCCAACGTACCTGACGGAGTAGCCGAGACTGCTACGGCCGGCTCCGGGGACCTCAAGGACCATCCGGTCAAAGCAGTTGTGCCGAGCGGTCCTGACGTTCGTCAGCGGCGTCGTTGTATGGGCGGAACGAGCCTCGGCGGAACTGCCCCAGCCGATCGGGCAGACCGTCGTGGCGCTGGCCAGTGCGGCATCGGCGGGCAGGGTCGCCGTGCCTAAGGAGAGGCCTGCAAGCGCGAGCATTGTTGCCCACACCCTTCCGGTACGTCGCATCGGTTCCTCCCTGGCTGGCCACAATTGGCATGCCCGATTTTAGTCTAAATGACCCGAATGGTGGAATGGTCGCGCATAAATCAGCCTCCAACGGCAGAGGAAACATTTCACTGGCGCCGTCGCAGCACTATGAGTCGGCATCGCCCCAACAGTCCCGAAGCCACCTGCTGGAGGAGCGGGCCGATGCGGCCAGAGCGCTGAGGCGGGCCCACCCCGATCGCTCACACCCGATTCGCCCCCAGCTTGTGATTCGTAGGATGGGGCAGCTTGTTGGGAGGGGGCTTCGCCTTCGTCCAGACTGATCGCTGACGCTCGTGATCGTCGGTCTTCTGCGTGCCGTCGTTGCCGTCAACGTTGCCGTCATTCGGAGGTACGGTAAGACCATCTCGTCAGGCTGACGTGAAAAGAGACTCAACCTGTGTTCGTCACTCCGTCGGTCTGAGATCCTGGAGACCGATCGCGAGAGGGGCCGCAGGTATGCAGTGGAAGACCCACGGTGAGCGACAGATCTATACCAACAAGTGGGTGAATCTGTGTCTGGTTGACGTCCAGCAACCCGATGGGCGCAGGTGGGAGTACCACGTCGTTCGCCTCCGGCACCTGGCCGTCGCAGCCGTCGTCAATGATCGCAAAGAGGTCCTGATGATGTGGCGTCACCGTTTCATCACCGACTCGTGGGCCTGGGAGCTCCCAATGGGCCTGATCGAAGAGGGCGAGTCCCCGGAGCAGGCAGCAGCCCGTGAAGTCCTGGAAGAGACGGGCTGGCGCCCAGGCCCCATCAAGCCGCTGATCTACGCCGAGCCGGCCAACGGCATCACCGACTCGCAGCACCACGTCTTCCGCATCGACGGCGCGACCTACGCCGGACCGCCCACGGAGAAGAACGAGTCCGACCGCATCGAGTGGATTCCCCTCTCGGAGGTGCGCGGCATGATCGACCGCCGGGAGATCGTGAGCAGTGGCTCGCTCGTCGGCCTGCTCTACCTGCTCATGGACGAAGCGATCCGCTGACTGGTGGGAGGAGTTCCCGTAGCCGCGCCTCGAAGGCCAGGGCTACGGGCTCCTGCCTGTACGGGGCCAACTGGTCGTAGAATTCCCTGAGATGGCCCGAGACCCTCTCTGAGGCCACTGCCGACGCCGGCTTCAGTGCTTGTGTGGCGGTGTGGCACGCCTGGTCAAGCTTTCCTTGATCCAGTTGCGTACGGGCGAGCCAGAAGGAGTGAAAAGCCCGGCCGCGCTGGTTGGTCCGGGCCTCGCGCCGCAATGCGTCTGCGATCAGGGGTTCTGCGGTCGCGGCCTCGCCCAGTCGGCCGTGAGCGATACCTGTGTCTACGATCAGCTTTGTCTCGTCGAAGTACGTCACCCACGACGGGTCCGGGTCGCTCACCCGAGTCTGCTCGAAGTGGCGGTGCGCCTCCCCGATCGCCCGGTGAGTGGAGTCCCGGTTACCGAGAGTGGCGTGAGCGAAGGCTTCGCGCATCGACAGCATGGACAGGACTCGCGGGGTGGTGTCGATCGCCGAGCGGGCCTGGTCCTGGGCGGCAGTCACGAGGGCCAGAGAGTCCGCTGGCTTGTCCTGGTAAGTGCCCTGCAAGCTCATGCACGCAAGGACGTTGGCCATGAACTGGCGGTCGTCGATTTCCTTTGCCAGTTGCAGGGCCTCGGTGAAGTACGCGCGGGCCTGGTTGTACTGGCGGGCGTCGAAGTAGGTCCAGCCAGTGAGGCGGGCCAACTCGGCTGCGATTCCGTACAAGCCCCTCTGGATGGACGGCGGTCGGTTCTCCTTCAAGAGTCCGACGACATGCCTGAGCTGGCCGACGATGGCCGGCCTCAGAGCCTCGCCGCCGTGCTGGTCATCCCTTCGCCAGTAGTCCTCGATGGAGGAACGAAAAGCTTCAAGTGTGGCCGTGTTCAGGCTTGTTCGCGTGGCCAGCGCCAAGATGCCGTCCACATCGGGACCTGGCAGAGATGCTGTGGCCTGCGGCTCGGGCTCCGACGCCTGGGGGGTCCCTCGCTCGGTGACCAGAAGGGCCTGAGGCGTCTCCCACTCCCGACGGGCAAGCCCAAGCATGTGTCCCGGGATGCGCAAGCCATCTGCGATACGCTCGATGACATCCATGTGCTGCAACTGGCGTTGCCCTGCGATCACTTCGCCGACACGGCTGGGGGTCAGTTCACAGCGCCTGGCGATCATTGACGGGTAGATGCCTGCCTTGATCTTCACCAGCCGGAAGACCCTGGCGAAGTCCCGTACCCGGCAGGCGTCGATCATCGCGGGATCGGTGAGCAACCTGGCAGGCAGTTCCTGCGGTCGGTCGGCGTCGGGCATCAGCAAGCTCCCACTGCGAGGGCTACGCAACGTCGCTGGTTCTCTACTTGCCGCGATGTTACCCAAGTTGGGTAATCAGCCTGACCTTTTGGCAGTGCTCCTCCGATCGCGATGCTCCTTCCCATGGCGAGCAACCAGCAGACCAAACCAGGCATCGGGGAAGTGGCGAAGGACAGCGCCCGAGACCGGCTCGGCATCGTCATGGGTGAGGCCGACGGTCGTGTGCAGATAAGGCCGATCGGCGGCGGCACGGTATGGGATGCCATGCCGGACAACGTGCAGCCGCCGACGGCGCGAGAGGAACTCAGCGCACGCCTAGCCATCAAGAACGGCAACAGTCGGGATGGGCTGTGATGCGCGCTATCGGCCGATACGCAGGAGTCCTGGTCATCATCATGATCAGTGGCTCGTGCGGCCTTGTGATCGGCATGGCTCTCGCCATGGGCCAGTAGGCCGGCCGCCCCGGACCGGTGCCCACTCCCCAACTCCCCCGTCCCCGTTCGGGGCCAGCCATCCAACCGACGCACCGCCACACACAAGGAGTATCGGCATGACGGCAACGGCGAACGATCAGAAGACCGGTCGCGCGGTGGCTGGTGAGGAGCTGTTCGAGAGCCTCGCCCACTTCGTGGTCATCCACAACGGGCAGTCACCCGAGCGTGCCGAGCGGATCGCGGACCAGGCGGTCGCCTTCCTGGTCACCGCAGCCACCGCCACGGTTCCCATGGTCCCGTCGGATGACGTGGACCTCGGCCTGCACGCGCTCATCCTGCACACGAAGGAGTACGCGGAGCTGTGCGAGCAGTACGCAGGCCGCTTCCTGCACCACAACCCGAAGCCGGGCGGGGGCGGACGTGACCCCAAGATGGTGGCCGCCTCGGTGCGTGCCATGAAGGCGGCCGGGTTCATGGTCTTCGACGACCTGTGGACCGTGGACGGCTCGAACCTCGCGCAGTGCGACTCGGACTGTGGCCGACCGTACGGTCAGGCGTAGCACACGACATCAGCGACGCGGCCGGTCTCGACTCGTGATCGGCCGCGTTCGCCCGGAAGGAGAAGAGACGTTGTCCGGCTCAACCCCTGAACTGCCGATCGTGGTGCTCGACGCGCTCATGCCTACGACTCAGCGCCTGGTGCTCAATCGTCGGGGCTCCATGGTCTGGGAGGTGGAAGGCCCTCGGGGCCACTACGCCGTGAAAGTCGGCTATCCGATCGAGGCCACGGCCGACTGGCCCGCCCAGCCCTGGACCGCTGTTGCACCTGCTCGCGAGGGTGCCGTGCTGCATTGCCTCGGCTGCGCTGACTTCGCGTACGGCGAGTGGGAACACGGGACGTGGAACTTCCAACCGTGGCGTCAAGGGCCGGACCTGTACCAACTGTGGGAGCCCTGCCGTAGGCCAGACTCCTCCATCGCACCGCATACCACCGTGGCGTTGGACTGCGTCGAGGCGCTGGCCGAACTACACGCCAAGGGGTGGGCACACGGTGACGTACAGCCCGCCCACTTCATCATCGGGCTGGAGCGGACGCACCTCATCGACCTTGCCCTTGCCCGAGGCGGACACGTGCCCGAGGGATACGACTTCCCGTTCCGCGGCTGCCTCGTCCACTACGAGGCACCGGAGATCGCCCGCAGCGTGCTCGACACCGGAGAGGCCGAGCCGACACAGGAAGCCGACATCTACGCCCTCGGCGCCTCCCTACTCATCTCCGCCACCGGCTGGCGGGCGATGGAGTACCCGGACGACGCTCCCCGCTCAGCGCAGAGAGAGGCCGTGGCAAACGGTCGGCGCCGGCCGGTGAAGGCACCCGGGGAGCTGGGCGAACTGATCGACGCAATGCTCAGCCACGCACCAGAGGACCGACCCACCAGCTACGAGGTGGGCAAAGCGTTGAGTTGATTCCGAAGCGCCGGGTCATCGGCGCCACTGCACACACGGCCGACGACACAAAGACCGGACCACCCCTCAGCCTGGACAGCATTCCGGGTGGTCCGGTCGCGGAAGCCCTGATCAGGACCCCGGTGCCGATGGTACCGGGGTGGTTGGCGTGCTCGAAAACGTGGGTGCGGCTACCCCGGCTTCGCGTTGTCGAGTTAGAGAGGGTTCTGACCTGAGCCGCCGAAAGTCAGCCACGACGGCGGGGGCGCCAAGTGAGCACCCGTCACGTGTGTTTCCAGCAACCCCGTGCCGGCCTCAGTCAGGCTTCTTCCATGCGTCGTGGGCCGTACCTCGATCCGACCTGGGGCGTTACCGACGCGGCCTGTCCACTGGGCTCGGACTGCGGCTCTGTGGGACATATGGCTTGGAACGGTGGGCGGTTGGGAATCGTGGTCGCGCTTGGTGGGAGTCGGCCTGGTACTGGTGCTCGGGCTGGTCGGGTTGCTTCCTGGTCTGGCCGTCCGCCTTGGTGGTGTTGCGCGCTGAGCGGGTGGGGGCCGCCGGAGCGGTGGCGGAGACATGGAGCGGCGGCGGCCCGTGGCCGCCAGCGCGCGGCCCGCCGTAGGCGGGCCGCCTTGATCCAGTAAAGAAACTCTGAACAGCTCCGCAGGGCAGGGGAGCGGCCGAGCAGCGCGCGAGGAACACATGGGCACCGTGGACAAGTCCCGGACTGCGAGAGCGACCGTCGGACAGCCGATCAACCATGCCTCGGCGCTTCTAGCAATCGCGATACGCAACGACGGCACGGCGGCAAGCGGGAGCAATGACCGAGCACATACCGGACAACGAAATGGGGTCGACCAGCATTCACGTCGGGGACACGGAACAGGTGGCCGCGCTGGTCAAAGAGATGCGCGCCATGGTGGGCCGCCTCAGGAGGGAGACGATGGAGTTGCGAGAGGAAGTGGCCCAGCTCAGGACTACGGCTTTGACTGCTGAGCTGCCTTCAACTCCTCGACCTCACGGCGCAGTTCCTGATGATCAGCGCTGAGTGCGCGGATTTCGTCGCGTAGTGCTGTGAGCGTCTCAGCGAGGGTGGCCCCGGCGGCATCGGCGTCGTCGGGTCCTCCCTCCCCTGGCTCTGCCTGGCCTGACCTCTCGCCCTTCTTCGACAAGTACCAGGCTGGCGCGGTGTAGTTCGCAGAGAACTCGCCCCCACCCTCATGGTCTGCGACGAAGCTCCCCCGGCCATGGATCGTGTAGATCAAGCCCTCATCGCGCAGCACGTTGAGCGCGGACCTCATGGTCATGTTGGCCACGCCGAAGCGCTCCTGCAGCTCGCGAATGGCCGGCATCTGCTCGCCCGGCTTGATCCGCCCCTGCAAGATGTCGCGCCGAAGCTCGTCGGCAGCGTGCTGATAAGGCGGCCGGCGGTCCTGCTTGCTCTCTGGCGCGGGGCTCATGGCCCAAGAGTAGCGATTTCTAGCACCCCTAGCACACCCCACTGACATAGGTGACCCGTGGCAGTTGATATCTAGCTCACCCGATTCACTTGACACTGCTAGGTCAGCTATGTTCAATGGTGATCACGCCCACCAACCCGGTGAAGCGCAATCGAGAGGACTCAACTCCCATGGCACGCATCCGTGTTGGCCTGCTCCCCACCTCCTCGTTCATGGTCGGCACCCTGCCGGTGCCCAAGTACGCGGACCAGGAGAAGACGCAGTTCGCCACCGACCGTGAGACCGGCGCGAAGCTCTACACGATCACCCTCTTCTTCATGGAGGAGGACCGCGCCGAAGCTCTGAAGATCACCGTCCCGGAGACCGGTCTGCCCAACGGCCTCCGGCCCGGTGTCCCCGTCATGCCGGTGGAGCTGTTCGCCACCCCGTGGGCGCGCATCTTCAACGGCTCGCTCTCGGACGGCATCGCCTACCGCGCAGGTCGGCTGGACCTGGTGGCCCCCGCCGCTGAGGCGGCGTGAACGACACCGATCTCCGGTCCGGCGCTGAGTGCGGCTACCCGCTGCCTCACGCCGGGCCGGATGCCCGGTTCACCGAATCGCTCGTGCGCTCGGTGGTGGCCCTCATGGCCTTCCTCTACAACCCCCTGGAGAACCGCACATGAAAGATCCGAACGCCCCGGCGGAAGGCGTCCTCGGTCACGTCCCGCTCGTCGTCGCCCTGGCGCTCGCCGTGCTCGCCGGATGGTCGATCTGGTGGATGGTCCGCTACGCGTGCGCCGATGCCATGACCCGGCAGTCCATACGGCAGGCCATACGCGTGCGGTGGGGCTGGAAGCGACTCGCGCCGATGCTCAGGCTGTCGGCCACGGACAAGACCCCGACCGCGCTGGCATCGATGGCGAACGCCAACGGCAAGCCCACCAAACCCCGTGTCCTCATCCCCACCCTGAAGGTGAAGCACGACGCGTACGGGGTGATCGCGCGGGCAACGTGCCTGCCCGGCGTCGGCCTCCAGCAATTCAAGAAGGCGGGCCCGCACCTGGCCGATGCCTGGCGGTGCACACGGGTCGCGGTCACCCAGGACAAGCCTGGGCAGGTGCTCATCCGGGGTGTGCGACTGGACCCACTGAAGTTCCCCACCGAGCACCACCCCACGGGTGAGCCACCGGAGGAGACTGCCCGGTGGGATCTGGGCCTGGACGAGTACGCACAACCGGTGTCCGTGAACCTCACGCAGGTGCCCGGCGTGACCGTGGCCGGCCTTCCCGGCTTCGGCAAGACCAGCCTGATCAACCGGCTTCTCTCTGACTGGGCACCCTCGCCCGCAGTGCAGTTCGCCTGTGCGGACGGCAAGGTGTCGGCAGCCTACGAAGGCGACTACGCCGACTGGGTCCAACGCATGTTCGCCTTCGTCGGGGACGACTTGGAAGAGGCCAACAAGCTGTTCCGGCAGCTGGTGGAGCTGCGCCGCGCCCGGTCGGCCTCGGTGCGCAAGGTGCTCGGGGTGATGTCCATGTGGGACGTCGGCCCCTCCGAGAGCTGGCCCCTGGTCGTGCTGATCGTCGACGAAGCCCACACCTACTTCCGCGACCACAAGGGCAGCGACCAGCAGACGAAGAAGCTGGCCGCGCTCGCCGCCGAGAACGCCCGGCTCGTGGAGGACCTGGTGAAGAAAGGCAGGTCCGTGGGGCTGCTCGTCATCCTCACGACGCAGAAGTCCACTGGCGACGCGATCCCCACCTTCATCCGCGACGTCTGCCCTGTCGGCCTGAGCTTCGCCCAGAAGACAGCCGAAGCCGCCGTGGCCGCGCTCGGCGACGAGATCCGGGAATGGCCGGACGCCAACCCCATCAACCTCCAGGACCCCACGTACGTCGGCGTCGCGTCGATGAACCACCAGTCGCAACCCGGCTTCACCCGCATCCGCACCCCGTACGTACCCGACGCGGAAGCGGCTCGCATCGCCGAAGAGACAGCGAGCCTCACCGTCGAACCCTCCGCCCTGCTGGAAGCCTTCCTCGGCCCTCGCATGGCGGACGTGGATCTCACGAAGCTCGACGCCTGAGCAGCGCGCCCCACCGCCCTCGCACGTTCCCGACACCCCAGGAGAGGAGGTGAACACTCATGACAGAAGATCGGATCACTCAGCGCACCATCACCGCCGTCATGATCGTCATTGCCGCGCTGGCGTTCGTCTTCTCCTTCGGCAACGTCTGGTCCCTCGCCCTACGCCTCGGCGTCCCCGGCCCGATCGCCCCGCTCATCGCCCCGATGGTGGACCTGTCCGTGGTCGGCCTCCTGGTCGCACTTCGCTACCTCTCCCTGCGCGGCCTGCCCGCAGACCAGATGACGGCTGCCACCCGCCTCATGCACTTCTCCGGACTGCTGACCCTCGCCCTCAACGTCGCCGAACCGATCGTCGCCGGACACTACGGCCGCGCCGCCGTCGACGCGGTGGCCCCGCTGCTCCTCCTCGGCTGGGGCTCCGTCGGCCCGCAGCTCCTGCGCGCCTTCCACACCGTTGCGCGCCCCACCGTACCGGCTCCGCTGCCGAACGAGATCGAATCGGAGCCCGCGACTGGTTCCGACGCCCCCACCCCTGCGGAGCCGCTCACCCTTCCGGCCCCGCCCCCGGCCCCGATCGCTGCTCAGATCGCCCCGGCTCCCGCTCCCGCTTCACCCGTGGTCAAGGTCCCTGAGCCGCTGCTGACCGAAGCGCGCTCCATCGCGACGTCCCACCGCACCGAGCACGGCGAGCCGATCACGGCGGCCCAGCTCAAGACGCGACTCGGGATCGGCCTGCCCATGGCCACCGCGCTGCACGCCGCTCTGTAGGGCCACCCCTTCCGCCGGCCTTTCCGGCACCCACCACCGCCCCCTGGACCCGACTCGCCATGCCTGCGGGCAGCAGCCCGAGCGCACTGAATCGCTGCTGCCCGCAGGTCCTCACCCTCGCGCCAGAAAGGACACCCCGCCACCCATGCGCCGCCCCCTCGACCTGCGCCACATCATCAGCCCCGGCCTGCGGGACCTGGTCGAACTGGCCAACACCGACAACTTCGACCGCGTGACAGAACAGGTCCGCGACCTGCGCGGCTGCACCAGCCCCGTCAACCTCCACGGCTGGACGATCACCACCGACCAGACCACCAAGCAAGTCGTCCGCTCCTACCGCTCCGAGGACGAACCCTCCGGCCGCCTCCTCACCACCTGCGGCAACCGCCGTGCCTCCCGCTGCCCGGCTTGCTCCCGCCTCTACGCGGCCGACACCTACCACCTGATCAAGGCCGGACTTTCCGGCGGCAAGAACGTCGCCGAAGCCGTCCGCGACCACCCCCGCGCCTTCGTCACCCTCACCGCCCCGTCCTTCGGCCCCGTCCACAACCGCCCCACGACCGACGCGGGCAAGCCCCGCCCCTGCGCGTGCGGCGAAAGCCACTCCCAGGACGCTCCCGAACTCGGCTCCCCACTCCGCCCGGCAAGCTACGACTACACCGGCGCCGTGCTGTGGAACGCCCACGCCGGGGCCCTGTGGGCACGCTTCACCACCTACCTGCGCCGCGCCCTCGCCGAGCACCTCGCCATGACGCAGAAGGCACTCAACTCGGCCCTCCGCGTCTCTTTCGCCAAGGTCGCCGAGTACCAGCAACGCGGCCTGGTCCACTTCCACGCGGTCGTCCGCTTCGACGGTCCCGACGGCCACACCACCTCGCCCCCGGCCTGGGCCACCTTCGACGCCCTTCGCGTCGCTGTCGGCCTGGCGGTCGAGCGGGCCCGGCTCACGGTCGAGTCGGACGCGGTCGGCGAACGCGTCATCCGGTGGGGCGACCGCTTCAAGGTCGATCAGATCTCCGCCCTGGGGGACGGCGAACTCACGGACGCCAAGGTCGCCGGATACGTCGCCAAGTACGCCACCAAGAACGCCGAAGGCGCGGGCACTGTAGACCGCACCCTCGTATGCCGCCCCTGCTCCGGTCGCGGCTACGTACGCGGCCCCGACGGCTTCCGCGACCTGTGCGAGGACTGCGACGGCACCGGCCAGGCCGAACCCCTCACCGATCTCCCCGTCCAGCAGCACGCCCGCCAGATGATCCGCACCGCGTGGGCGCTCGGCCACCTCCCCGAGTTCGCCGATCTCAAGCTTTGGAAGTGGGCCCACATGTTCGGCTTTCGCGGCCACTTCTCCAGCAAATCCCGCGCCTACTCGACCACCCTTGGCGCACTCCGCGACGTACGCCGCGCCTGGCGCACCGCCCAAGCCGAAGCCTCCCGCATCCGCGCCGGCCTCCCCGTCGACGACGAGACCACCACCCTCGTCACCGCCTCCTCCTGGACCTACCTCAGCAGCGGCTACCGCCCCGGCGAAGAACTCCTCGCCGCCCAGGTCCGCCACGACCGAGCCCACACCGAACGCCTCAAGTCAGAAGGAGCACCCTGGCTGTGACCACTCCGACCACCGCCGACAAGCGAACGCTGACGCTGGTCGAAGCACTCGCTGAGATCAGGGTCTCCCGCGCTGCCTTTTACCGGATGCGCGCGCGGGGCCAGGCACCGAAGCACCTGAAGCTCCCCAACGGTCAGATACGCATCCGCCGGGCCGACCTCGACGCCTGGTTCGACGGCTGCGAGGTGCAGGAAGCGTGCTGACCTACGACGTCCAGATCTGGGGCATCCGCAAGCGGCCCGGCCGTGCGGCGGCCTACCAGTTGCGCTGGCGCGTCGGCCCGCGCCCCTTCTCCAAGAGCTACAAGATCAAGGCGCAGGCCGACGGACGTCGTGCGGAGCTGCTGACAGCCCTGCGCAACCGCGCCCAGTTCGACACGGAGACCGGTCTTCCGGCCTCGGAGGTACAGGCGCTCAACTCCGCCACCTGGTACGCCCACACCCGTACGTACGCGGAAATGAAGTGGCCCGGGGCCTCGGCCAAGCACCGGGCCAGCATCGCTGACACGCTCGCCACCATCACGCCGAAGCTGGTCAAGGACAGCCGCGGGGCACCCGCTCCGAAGGTGCTCCGGATCGCTCTCTACTCGTGGGTCTACCGCTTCGTACTCGGCGACGACGGAACGCTGAGACCGCGTCTTGACGTCGAAAGGCCGCCTGTCGAGATCGTGGCCGCGCTGGACTGGATCGACCGGAAGTCCGTGGACATCACCGACCTCAGCACACCCTCGGTGGTGCGTACTGCGCTGGACGCGTTGAAGCTGAAGCAGGACGGCACGGCCGCCGCCGAGAACACCGTGAACCGCAAGCGGACGGTCCTCAGCAACTGCCTCAGGTTCGCGGTAGAGCGGGAGCTGCTGACGACGCTGCCCCTCGACAAGGTCGACTGGACTCCGCCCGAGACGGACGACGAGATCGACTTCCGGTTCGTACCCGGCCCCAAGCTGGCAAAGGCGCTGATCAACGCTGTCGGAGAACAGGGCGAACGCGGACGGCACCTGATGGCATTCTTCGGCTGCCTCTACTACGCGGCCAACCGCCCTGGTGAGGCGGCCAGTCTCCGAGCGGACGACTTCACCCTTCCTGAAGAGGGCTGGGGCGAAGTCCTGCTCTCCGTGAGCATGCCCCGCGTCGGCTCCGGATGGACCGACACGGGCGAGTCGTTCGATACGCGCGGACTGAAGAAGCGGGCCCGCAAGGCGACGCGGCCGGTACCGATTCCGCCGGTTCTGGTGAGGCTGGTCCGCGAGCACATCAAGGAGTTCGGCACCGCCGAAGACGGCCGGCTCTTTCGGGCGGCCCAGGGCGGCGGTCTGCTATCCAAGGAGTACGGGGAGGCTTGGAAGGCCGCCCGGCTCGCAGCGCTCACGGAGCCCGAGGCGGTCTCGCCGCTGGCTGACGTGCCGTACTCCCTGCGACACGCGGGCGTCTCACTCTGGCTTGAGTCCGGCGTCTCCCCAGCCGAAGTCGCGCGCAGGGCTGGCCACAGCATCGCGGTTCTCTTCCGCTTCTATGCCAAGGCGATCCACCGCAACCAGCAGTGGGCGAATGAGCAGATCCAGCGCGCACTGGAAGAATGTGAGTAGCTGATCGCTGAGGTTTTCGTGCGCATAGGCAGAACTATGAGCGCCGACTACGTGGCCACGCGTTTACAGCCTCCTCAGGAGTATGCCGCTGTAGCCATTTGCGTGCGGCATCCTCTCCGAAGCCGTGAGACCGGAGGACTTCGAGGGCGGCTGCTCGCACCGCTCGTTCCTTGTCTGCACAATCCAGGTGAGCTTTCATACGCGCCACCACGTCGTCGTAGTCGTAGTCGTAACGACCGTTTACCTTCTGCGCAAATAGTGGCAGGAGTTTGTAGTAGCGGCGTTCAGTGATTCCGACCTGCGTCCAAGGGTACCGGTCCGGCTTCTCACTCTTCCGGTACTCCTTTACTGCGATGTTTGCCTTCCGGCGTACGTACCGACGGGTCGCCTCTGCACCCTGCGCTGGATCGAATCCGGGGCGCATCAGCTGTTCGAGCAACGTTGCAGCTGCAGACAATGCCAGTGAATTAGCAGAACTCTGCTGGTCAGCAGCCCGCTGATGGTCGGTTTGGGCTGATTTCATCCTTGGTGACACTGGGTAGTTCGTCA
>NZ_JBVKCZ010000084.1:0-14560 GCF_055634335.1 Streptomyces sp. NPDC111802
AGGGGGGCCATGCACACGAACATGAGGATGCCGAGCTGGCGGGTCATGAACACCAGCGCGGCAAACGCGAGCGCGACGACCAGGGCACTGATGATGATCAAAATTGCGAGCGGGTTGCCCGCGTCTGCTCCGTGCTTGAGGTCGCCTTGAATAACGGTGAACAGAGTCGACTCGTCGCTGTCGAACGCGACCGTGAACGCGCTGCTCACGGCCTTGTTCAGCAGCATCACCGCGCCCGGGACCGAGGCCATGCCGGCGACAGCCGCCAGCGTCCATCCGGTGGAGGCACCCATCTGCTTCAGGCGCGGTGCGCCCTGCCAAGCGGTCAGGGCGCACACGACGACCACACACACGAAGATCGCGACCGATAGATGCTGCCCGAGCCACAGGAACGGCTCGTACAGCCCGCTGTCGGACTTCTCCGGCGCCCACGCGTGATCAGGTGCGATGAGGCCCGTAATTTTCCTGATCAGGCTCTCGGCCAGGTCCCGGACGTGGTCGGAAGCACCATCGGTGATGCCGTCTGAGTCGCCTCCGATGCCGGGGGGCCCGTCCGAGCCTGAGCCTGAGCCCGAGTTGTCCTCGACGCAGTACTCGTAGCCGGGTGTGCCTTTGAGCAGGTCACACGGGTCGTTGTCGGGCACGCGGCATCAGCCCTTGGCTTCGGTGACGGTGGAGAAGAGGGTGTCGCCGTAGAGCGCGAGGATGACGGCGACGAACAGCGTGCCGACGGCCGTCGACCCCTTGCGCAGGGCGCCCTTGGGGTCATTGGAGAGCTGCAGCAGCATCCGCAGTGCGATGACGGCGATCACGGCGGCGATACCCTTGGTGACCAAGCCACCGCCGGTCAGGCCGATCGTGTCGAAGAAGTCCTTGAAGCCGGTGCTCATGTCCTGCGCCTTGGCGAGAAGGGTGAACTTGGGCATGTCAGATCTCCCTACCTTGTTGATTGGGTTGAGCAACGGCGAACAGGTCGCGCATCATGTCGAGGGGATCGATGCGGACCTTCGTGCCGGGGCTGGGGGCGTTGAGCATGTAGCCGCCCCCGATGTAAATGCCGACGTGATGAATGCTCGCGGCACTCTTGCCGTAGAACACCAAGTCACCGGGCCGCATTTGGCCGGGCTTGACGGGTTCCGAAGCGGCGTACTGCTGAGCCGCCGTGCGGGGCAGGGAAATCCCTGCCTTCGCGTAGGCGTACAGCGTGAGCCCGGAGCAGTCGAACCCGGTGATGGATACTCCGGACCGCCCCCGGGGGGAGCAGCAAATCCCTGTGCTGGGACCGCTTGCGTTTCCGCCGCCCCACGAATACGGCTTGCCGATCATGCCGCTTGCGGCGTTGATAGCGGCTTGGGCCTGATCTGTGGTGGCGGTTTTCCCGTCGGGCACCTTTCCGGCGAGTGCCGTGATGGACCGGACGTATTTCTGCGTCTCCTTGTATGGGGGAACGCCTCCGGCCTTGATGACGGCTCCGGGTCCCGCGTTGTAGGCGGCGAGAATGTTTCTCTGCTTGTTGCCGGGGACGTTCTTGACGTCCTTGGCTATGTCGCACAGGTACTTGGCGGATGAGGGGATCGCGTCTTCGGGATCCCACACATCGCGTTTTCCGTCGCCGTTGCCGTCGATTCCGTGGTTCTCCCACGTGGACGGCATGAACTGGGCAACGCCCTGCGCTCCGACCGGTGACCGTGCTTTCGGGTTGAAGTTGGATTCCTGGGTGAGGAGTGCGGCGAGTAGGTTCGGGCTGATTTCGGAGCACGTGTTTCCCGCATCCTCGATCAGGGTCCGGTATTGGGCGGGGACGGCCAGGCTGAGCGCCGCCCCGACTAAAGGGTCGTCGCCGGCACTCTGGGCGAGAGCGGCCACGACGACAGCCGCGGTCGCTCCTGCGCCGACGGTGACGGCTATAGAGGCACGCAAGGAGCCTCCTCCCTCCTTCCACGGGTTGTTGGGTGTTCGTGCTGTTCAGGTCCGTCCGCGGGTCCGCTGGCGGTCCGCTGGGAGTCCGCTGGAGGCCCGTCCGGATGACGGATAGGTCCGTCTGTCTGGCGGGTGCCTGGCGGATTCCCAGCGGACCCTGGGACGGGCCCTGGACGCTCACGCGTCGGACGCGGTGGCCGCGATGAGATCAGCGATCCAGTAGCCCCGGACAACGCCCTTTTCGTCCTTTCCGGGAGGCACGCCGAGCAGTTTGGAGAGCTGCTTTCCTCGCTCTCCGGGCCTGGTCTCGGTGATGTGAAGTGCCGGGGCCAGGTCAGCAGTGGGCATGAAGTCCGCACCCTTATTGCGCATCAGATCGATTGCCTGCGTGAGTGGTGATACCGGCACGGCTTCGAGCACCCTTTTCTGGCGCTCGGCTACCCCGTCCACGACTTCCCACATGAACTCATCTGCGAAGTTGAATCCTCGGATGAGAGTGGAAGTGCCGCCCGCGAACATGACTGCCTGGCCCGGGATACGCGGGTTGAGGTGAGTCGGATTGATCGGGGCTGCCGTGGTGAAGTACGAGTCGCCGAGGGCGACCTTTGCGGTTCCTTCGGATTCCACGTACAGGCAGAGTCGGTACTGGCACTGATTGCGCACCTGTACCGGAATGGCATCCTTGTCGGGCCGCTGTGTCAGCAGCACGACAGAGATCCCGGATTCCAGCGACTTAGCGGCGAGCTTACGTGCCTTCTCCGCGATGCCTGCCGCGCGTTCTTTGCCCTTGGTGGTTCCATCGTCGGCGAAGAAGTCTGCTGCTTCGTCCACGATGAAAATGACGGGCTTGAACTTCGGTTCCGGCTGACGGTTCTGCTTCGCTTCGCGCTTCTTCGCATAGCGCTTGGCGACACGGGCGTTCAGCTCATCGGCCATGCTCTCGAAGACGGCCGGGTCATCCGAGGACTCGTAGCGGACACAGTTCTTCTCGAACGTGACCAGCCCGCAGAATTTGCCGTCCAGCAAGTACAGGTCGAAGTCGCCGTAGGCGATGAGCAGGCAGGTGATCAGGCCGTTGATGAGTGTGGTCTTGCCGGTCTGGCTCATGCCGGCGACGACCATGGATGCCTTGTCGAGCGTCGGGACACCGGCAAGCGCGCCGGTGACGTCATGCCCGAGTGGCACCCCGTCGAAGGCCCGGATCTCCTCTCGCGTGGGCGCCGGGAACGGCTTCGAGAACGGTGGCGCGTCCAGCATGAGCAGTCGCACACCGCGCTCGTTGTCCCGGTCGCGTTCCAGATCGAGGTAGATACGGCTGACGCCGTACCAGGCGGCGACGTTGTCCAGTCGCCTTTCGACGTCCTTGTAGGTGCGGGTCTTGGGCAGCAGGAAGGTGTACCGCTTGCCCGTCGACACCGGCTCGATGGTGACCTCATCGGCCCGGATCTTCTCGGTCTTGTCGATGACCTGAGCCGTGATCAGCGCCTCGGTCAGCTCAGGATGCGCCGGCACGGCCTCTACAGCCGCCGGACCATCCGCCAGCTGCCCGTCTGCACCCGTATTCAGGCCGTGCGCCACCTGCGCGTGTACGGCCGTCGCCGCGGCGTCTGCTTGTGCGGGCGCTTCCTGCTTCAGGGCCGTAGCCGTCCGCGTCTCGCCCGCGAGCAGGCGTTTGACGGTCGTTCTGAGCCTGAGGGCGCCGTAGCCGAGTGCGACCAGCGCCCCGGCGGTGAGCGCCACGGTGGCGAACCAGGACAGGCCCAGCTTGTCTTTGATCGCGGCGAGGGCGCCGAATGCGATGGCCAGGCCACCGATTGCGCCTGCCAACTGCCCGTAGGCATCTTCACCCTGGCCTTGCTGTTTCTTCCTCCCCACACCTTCTCCGTTCTTCGCATTAGCGAATGTGTGATGGTAGCTCGAACTTGCGCTCGATTCCAGGGGTTTGTGGTGCTCGTGGTGCTCGCCGGGTCTGCCCGCCGGGTCTGCGAAGGTTCCGCTCGTCGGGGGCTCACCGGGTCTGCTTCACTGGATTGCGTCGACTGCTTCCGGCAGTCGCGACGAAGGCCAGCCCACTAGTCCTGGGCTGGCCTTCATTGCGTCGTGCCGGACGGCTGATTACGCCTCCGCGTCCTCCAGCGCCGCGTACGCCTTGCGCACCCGCTCTTCCTTCGCGGAGAAACCCGCCGCGCGGTACGCGGCCAGGGCCTTGCGATAGGACAGCGGGGGGTTATCGGAGTGCCGCAGCCACCGCAGAACGACCGTGAGCTGTTCCTCGCTCAGCGGCTCGCCGGGCTGAGGCATCTCGACACCTGCCACGCTCGCGACTGCGGCCAGTGCGGCCCAGTCGAGCGGGGTGTGTCCCGCACGCTGTGAGGCGGGGAGTTCCGGTGTCGGGGACACGGGGCTGACCTGCGGGGACACAGGGGACACACCGGGGGACACACCCCCGTCCGTCCACTGGCCCAGCACCCGGGCCAGATCCTCATCTGAGAAGAGCGCCGGCACTTCCTGCGGGGGGTCGGTTACGGGGTGTTCCGCGGTGACCTTTGTCAGCTCTTCGGCTGCCTCGTGGCGGACCTTCTGCGCCTGGCCGCGGGCCTTGTGCTCTTCGCGTTCCAGGGCGGCGGCGGTCTTCTGCCGGTCGGTCTTGGCGCGGGTGACGGCGCGGCCGATGGCGACCTGGTCCCGGGTGGCGCTGCGTACCGCGTCGATCTGCTTCTGTGCCCCGGTGGAAATGCGGGTGGCGTCCCGCTCGACCGCCATGATCAGCGTTGCCTTGGCGGCGGCCGGCACGACGGCGCCGATGACGGCGACGACGGGTGTTGCGTACATCAGGCCGTGGGTGAAGAGCACGGCGACCGAGGTCACGAGGAACACCCAGCCGAGGACGGCGGGCAGTGTTCCCTTGGAACCCTGGCGGCGGTGTGCGGTTTCCATGGCCAGCGCGTACAGCCACACCGCGTCGTAGATGACGGCGACGGTCAGCGCGAGTTCTGCGGGGGCCTGGTGGGTGAGGATCTCCCCCACCGCGTATACGGTCCATCCCAGGGACAGGCCGGTCAGTCCGACCGGCAGACTCCAGTGCACCGCCCGGCGGGCGGCTTCCTTCCAATTCACGTGATCTCACTCCTTGTTCGGGTTGTCGGGGTAGGCGCACAGCACGCACATGCCGAGCGAGCTCGGCATGCAGTAGCTGTACGTGATCTGGCACTTGGGGCAGGTGCGCCGGGCGAGCATGGCCAGGGCGAGCGCGCCCCACTTGCGGGAGGTCATCGGCCGTACGGGCTTGGCGAGGTCGATGCGGTACAGGTAGGCAACCCGCAGGCCCCCGGCCCGCCGGTTCACGCGCACGACCTGCACCTGTACGGGCTGTCCGCCCGGGCGCAGGCCCTGCGCCCGTAACTGGCGCAGCGTCGCGTACCCGTCGGGCGCGAGCTTCCAGGGGTAGGTGGGTATGCCGTAGCGGGTGCCGGTCGGGTCGTAGCACTTGCCCCACGCCGCGGACATCAGCCCACCACCCCAGCGGGCGCCAGGCCGGTGATGTCGGCGAAGCCGGTCAGCGTCAGTTCCGCGCCGGCAAAGTTGGCGGTCGCCTTCAGTACGCGCGTCCGGCCGTCGCTCTGCGTGCCGTGTGTTACGGCGTCCGGGGCGATGCCGAGGGCTTCGCGCCATGCCTCGAAGCCGGCCAGGTCGTCGTGGAACGACAGTGACAACCGGTTGGGGTAGGCGGTGCCCACGTCCACGCACGGCGCCGACAAGTGCCCGAAGGCCACGGCCAGCAGGCGCAACGCCCTCAGCGGCATAGCCAGGTCATCCAGCGTGAGCCCCTCGTTCATGCCGCACCTCCCAGCGCGAGCAGGGCGGCCAGGATGAGCAGTGCGCCGCCCGCACAGGTCAGGTCGATGGCGCGGCGCAGGCAGGTGAACTTGACCATTGCCAGCCGGGACAGCCCCGCAACATCAGTGGCGAGATCGCCAGAGACGGCGGCGGGGATCTCCTCGGGCGCCAGCGTGGCCCACAGCGGGAAGCCGTGCCCACCGCGAAGGTTCGGCCGCACCGACCGCAGTAACAGAGCCGCCGCCGCGATCAGCAGCGCCAGACCGAGGCTGCCCGCCACGTAGGCGGGGGCGTTCAGGGGCAGGTCACGCGCAACCGTCCAAGCGGCGGCGAGTACCGCACCGACGAACGCCAGCAGCAGGCCGGTCTTCGTGTCGGTCCGCGCAATCTCGGCCTTCACTTCGGCGTGTGCGGCCGTCAGTCCCTGTCCAGCTGCGCTCATGCCGCGGCTCCCCGGCGGGCGGGGCGGCGGCGGGCGGGGCGGCGGCGGGCGGGGCGGGCCAGCGGGACCACGTTGAACAGGTCCGGGTTCTCGTCGACGGCCCGCGCGGCCAGGCGGATCAGGTCGTCCGGCAGGGTGCGGTACTCGGGGTCGGCGAGGATGTCTCGGGCCGCGTCGAGGCGTGCCGCGCGTTCCTCGTCGCTCTCACCCTCGATCCCGAGCCAGAGTTCGACGGGGGTGCCGAGGGCGAGTTCGGCGAAGTCCTGTGGGGTGTCGGCCCGGTGGCCACAGACGTAATTGCGCATGGGAGCTCCCATGTCGAAGGGATAGGAGAAGCGCCGGAAGCCGCGGGAGCGCCCGAAGCGCGGCGGCCAGTCCCGGAAGTGCGGCGCCGCCGCGCAGGGCGGCGGGCCGGAGCGCCCCGGCCGGGAGTCGAACCCAGCCTGCGACCATCAGGGCAGTTGAGATGTCTGTGCCACCCGAGGGACCACATCCACGTGGTGGAACCGATCCGGCTCCCCCCACCCCGCCCGTACCGAGACCACGCACACGGCGCGCTCCACACGGGCGGGGAGAGGCAACCGGCCGCAGCAAACCGCTGCGCCAGGAAGATCCCGGGCTTTGCCAGCACGCCGTTGCCACGGTGCGCCGGCCCCGAGCCGGAAAGTCGGGTGCGTCAGGTTCGCTGCTCTGACGCCAGCAGGGCGGCCTGCACGAATCGATGCAGGTTGGCGCGCCGCCGACGACATCACCCGGTCGCCTCCGGGGGCGGTCTTCTCATCCCGCCACGTGCGTTGGGGCCCCGCTGTACCTCCCCACACCCGAACCCGGGGGGCGCCTGCCAAGCGCGTAAGGGGGAAGCGACATCCATCCCGACGGTTTGTCCCCGGACCCTCGTCCTAGACACCTGCCGCGACCACCGCTCCCGCGTCAGCCCCGCACGATCACTCTTCAGTTCTCAAGCAACGACGAGCTTTTGCGTCTCCCCTGCCGCTCGACCCGCGTGTAAGCGGATCCGGAGCGCAAACCCGCCCTGCACATCCGTGCAGGGCAAGCAGGTGTCACGAGGGCTTCGCCCCCTCTGGGGGTCAGCGACTCTGCCTCAGAGTGCACTCTGAGGCAGAGTTCGTCTCCTCGCGGAACAAGCAGCGTGGGGCGCTGGTTCTACCTCTGCGACTTGGGCACTATGAGGCAGAGACCGTGACAAGACTTGGGGTGCAGATGGTCGAGTGGACCGGCGACAGGTTCGCCTATCAGCAGGTCGCGGATGACCTGCGGAAACGCATCGCGGCCGGCGAGTTCGCCAAGACCCGACAGCTCCCCTCCCTGGGTCAGCTCCAGAAGTCCTACGAGGTCACGGTGACCGTGGCCCGCGCCGCCATCAACCAGCTGAAGGCAGACGGACTCGCGGTGAGCCACCAGGGCAAGGGCGCCTTCTTGACGCCCGACGCCGACCGCGCCACACCGCTCGCCGATCCAGTCGGAGCCATGGCCGAACTGCGCGAGGAAATCGAGAAGCTGCGGGGCGAGGTTGGCGAGCTGCGCCAACGCGTCGCAACCCTGGAAGGGAAGTGACCTTCCGGCAATCCGGGATGGTGCCTGAACGATCGCGTCGCGGGACATCTGAACCTCCTCGTTCGGTGTGTGCACTACTTCACATCCACGGCGCGAAAATCGGTATCACGTCCCACTACCCGAGAAAGACCAAGCTGTTTTATACATCCGCTTACACATGCGCTATCACGAATTTCCGCACGCCTAGTCGAGCCGCTACACTCGCGGCTCGACTAGCTATCTAGGAGGGGCAGATGGCACGGAAGCACCCGGATTGGAAGCCCGATCTTCTGCGAATGCATCGCGAAGAAATAGGGCTCACCCTGGAAGACACGGGGGAGAAGCTCCGAGAAATCGCGGAGCGTCACGGCTTCAATATCGCCGCGAACTTCCAGACAATCTGGGGCCACGAAAAGGGTTCGGTATACCCCGGTCCGCATTACCGCCGGGCCTACTGCCGTCTCTATCGTCGCGACGAAGCTCAACTTGGCTTCCGTAAAGCCCTGCCCGGAGAGGATGCCCCTGTGGAATCCGTACCGGCGCCCGCTTCCGCTGAGCGAAGGCTCCCCGATCAACCGGACGCAGTACGTCAAGCGCTCAGCAGCATCCGCGAAGGCACTGACGACGTGGACAGCGAGGCGCTGCGCAATCGCGTGGTCGACGCATGGCGCCGCCACACCGCAGGGGGAAGCGTCGACGGCCCCACCGTGATCCTGGTCGGTGGGTATGCAGGATCGGGGAAGTCGGAGTTCGCCAAGTTCCTCGGTGGGCTAACCGGCTGGCCCATCCTGGACAAGGACTCGCTAACACGTCCGCTGGTCGACCAACTCTTGGTGGCCATGGGCGGGGAGGCGCATGATCGGAGTTCGGATCTTTACCGGGAAAAAGTCCGGCCGCTCGAATACCGATGCCTTATGGAGGCCGCATGGGACAACGTGGATTGCGGAATTTCCACGATCCTCGACGCCCCGTTCGTTTCGGAATTCTCCCAAGCCGAATGGATGCAGCGCTTTCAGAACCGCTGCCGATCAAAGCGCGTATCCGTCGCGACCATATGGGTTGAGTGCGACCCGGAGTCAATGCGCGAGTACATCGAATTCCGCGGGGCGGCGCGCGACGCCTGGAAGATGGAGGCGTGGGACGAATACGTCTCGGGCCTCGACCTGAAGATGCGCCCGCAGGGCCCGCACTTCGTCGTCGACAACCGGCTTGGCGCCGCCGTCGCCCTGGTCGACGAAGCCCGTGACGTACTGAGTGGAGGCGGACTATGAGCCCTTCCGGCGTCATCCTCTACGGCCCTCCAGGATCTGGCAAGGACACGATCACAGCCGAACTGTCCAACCTGCGGCCGGAATTCATGCTCTTCCAGCGACTCAAGGCAGGCCCCGGGCGGACTACGGGGTACCGGCTCACGACAACCGAGCACATCGAGGAACTAGCGCAGGCCGGAGAGGTTCTGTACCGCAACAGCCGGTACAACGCGGAGTACGCCATCGACCGCGGCGAGGTTTCCGCGTTCGTCGACTCCGGGCGCATCCCCGTCCTTCACATGGGTCAGGTCGTCGGAGCCCGGGCCGTCGCAGCCCACCCCATCAATTGGGTACGGGTGCTCCTGTGGTGCCCCGAAGATGTGACGCGTCAGCGTTGCCAGGGGCGCGGAGACAAGGACGTGGAAGCCCGGCTCAAGGTCTGGCACGAGACCCGACAAGATCTCTTGGATCACGCCGCGGAGCCCTGGTCGCTCGTCATCAGGACCGACCAGGTCAGCGCGGCTCAGGCAGCGCGGGCCATCGACGACGCGCGGTCGGCCGGCACACCCGCCGAAGTGCGGGATGTCCGTGGACTGGTCGGATGACCGTCGTCGGAATCCTGCATCCGGGGAGCATGGGCGCCGCCATGGCAGCACAGGCCAAGCTCAGCGGAGCCGAGGTTCTGTGGTGCCCGGCCGGCCGTAGCTCCGCGACCATGGAGCGGGCCCAGAGGTACGGACTCACCGCGGCGAGAGACCTTGCCGAACTGACGGAGCGAGCCGAAGTCATCCTCAGCATCTGTCCTCCGGCATACGCGGAAGACCTCGCAGTTGAGGTCTCCACCCATCCGTTCACGGGCACCTACGTGGATGGCAACGCCATCTCACCGGCCAGCATGTCGCGCGTCTGCGCCGTCATGAGCCGGACCGGGGCAGTCGTCGTCGATGGCTCCGTCATCGGCTCGCCCCCGTCCGCCTCGAAGTCCGCCCGCCTGTACCTGTCCGGCCCAGCGGACGCGCTGACGTCCGTGGCATCTCTCTTCACCGGCACCGCGATACAGGCGCACCCGCTCACCGGCGGCATCGGTCGCGCCTCCGCGCTGAAGCTGTCGTACAGCAGCTACCAGAAGGCGAGCCGTGTCCTTGCCGCGGTCTCGTACGCCCTCGCCAGGGACTACGGAGTAGAGGCGGAGCTACTCGACATCGCGCAGGGCCGAAGTACCAGTTACCTCGCTGAGACGGCCTACATCCCGAAGGTGGCCGCGCGGTCGTGGCGCTGGGGCCCTGAAATGAGCGAGGTGGCCGGCGCCCTGAGAGATGCCGGTCTTCCTGCCGATCTGGCAGTAGCATCGGCCGCAGTCATGAGCCGATGGGATGATCTCAGGGACATGTCCTTGACCATCCCCGACGCGCTCGAACGCCTGCACGGCACCACGGACGGCGAGCCTGACTAGCCTGCCACCGCCCGCATCATCTCGATGGCCTCCGCGACGCCCCGCGCCACGATGTCGGGCTCACTGGGGGCCGTCGGTCCATGTACGGCCATGGGCCACCCACGCCGTATGAAGCCCCGCCTCGCGCCCCCTCCTATATCCGTCTCAGCGTTGTCGCCGACCATCCACCCTCCGGCGCTGAGCCGGACGCCGCACAGCGCGGCGGCAGTCTCAATGCTGCAGCACTATGGCGCTGTCTGTGGAATCTCCACCTGGAAGTACTTCGCAAGGTCGGCAGGCATCACATGGCCCGGGTCGCGGCTGAAGATTGCACTCGTCCGTTCCAGTGCTCGGGCGACGAGGCCGGAGCAGATGAATTCGCCATCGATGAAGAAGCTGAATTTGCCGCCAGTGAGGAGCGTGAGACTGATGCTCACGATGGTTGTCCACCCATAACTACTGAGCCTGTCTGCAGTCCACTCCGCGAAGGCGACCGCTTGAGCGCGATCCTCCGGAGATGCGGCGATGTGTATGACTGTGTACTCGCGTTCCCGATAGCGAGAGGCGTTAGTACGTACGACGCCTTGTCCGAGCGCCTCGACGAGCTGACCCTGACTCCCCACAACCAGGGCGGCGTGGTTCCAGTAGGTGTACTTGCGGTCTTCGCCATGGATGCGCAGTCGCTGACCAAATCGAATCAGTCGGGAGAAGAAGCCGTCTCCGTGGGTTAGGATGAAGTCTCCTGGCACCCAGCTGGCAGCTTCCTTCCCTGCTTCGAAGCTCTCGGCTCCCTTAGATTCCACGGGAGCGTATGCAGCGCACTGCATGGCAGGCTCCTAACCTGGGCCCTTTGTGGTGCTTACGCACTAGCAAAACAGTCCTTCGTGCCCGTCAGCACGTGATGCTACTCCGTATGTGTCCATGTACTGCTCGGCCAACTGCACTGCGTGGCGGCGAACCGTTCGCCGAGCGGCTCGGGCACGCTGCGCGGCACGTACTGCGCCTGACCGCCGCTGCGGTAGGGGGCCGCGACCAGGCGCCGGGCCGCGTGGTTCGACGCAGCCACTCCGAGGTCGCCGCGCAGAATAAGGTTGGGCGGCCTAAGCGCCTTCGTGCCCGCAGTTCACGTCGGCACGTTTCGGCCCCGCGTCCGGCCACCAGACGAACGTTGCGAAAACTAAAGCACGCCGTCCCGTACGGAAGCACGGAAGGCATCCCATTTATCGTATGTGAAGCGTAGATCCCCGTGATCTGGGTTCTTTGAGTCGCGCAGGGCCACGCCTTCTCCGGCAGGCAGGAGAGCCATCTCCACGCAATTGTTCGCCCCAGTGCTGTGGCTGCTTTTGCACCACTGCACGTCGCGCAGATCCTGGCCGTATAAGTCCTTCTTGCACATAGCGACCCTCTTCTATCGAGCAATCGTACCAGTCTGCATCAAGTAGAGCAGATCTTGGAATTTGCGGCGCGTCGCGTTACACCGTTCAGATGCAGCTATGCAGCTCATTTCGCCGAGTGACGACCAACCTTCGTAATCGACCTTACAAGGATGAGGCCGCGCTGCTAAGAGTTTGATGTGCCTCCTGCCTACACAAACGCAGACCAGGGCCTCACGCGAACCCTGATCCGAAATGGGCCGGCGGCACCCGGTCCAAAGTAGAAGATGCTATTATCGCTAGTTTCTACTTTAATCGTCCGGCGAGAGTGCTTCTCGAGAAATGCTGTGACTCCTTTTTCAAGCACTCCTTCCTCCGATTCAGGCACTGTATGGACCAGGAATTCTTTCCTGCCCCGGCCAGCAAGCGCCATACGGGTAACTGTCTGCCACTCTCGGTCCACGAACAGCTCTAAGTGCACATCGCTCATGAAGCTCATGATGGGCTCGCCAGACGTTTCCCGCACTCCCAGGCATAAGCCGCACCTGGACGGTTAGGGCAGCGCCTTGGAGTTGAGGAGCAGAGAGGCGGATCCCGCAGGTCAGACTGCTCAGTGTTCTTTCTTGGCGCCTGCCCCAACTTGTGTACTACAGGCAAAACACTCATCGGAGGGGCCGGCGGGACACGCCGTGCCACTGTCGTGCCAGAACAGGCACGGACTCACGGGGAGCCACGGTGCCGTAGTGGGCAACGGCTGGAGGTCAGCTCAGAACACGAACTCCCAGGTCACGCCCATGGTGACCCAACTTCGCTCCTAAAAGCGGGTGTCGATTGATGTCGAATGGCCTCACAGTTCACGCGGGGTTCGTTCTACGCGTCTCAGCCCGCGTCGTCCTGGCGGGTCAGCCCAGGGGAGTGAACGGGGAGTGGATCAAGGGAGCCGTACGGATCGCCACCCACTGGAACCAACACGCACCAACGCCCTGACCTGCACAGGAGTCAAACGCCCCTGGCCAGCGATCTTTCCGCACATTATTCGGGACAAAGTGCGTGCCGGCTTAGGCAGGGGATCGCTGGCGATCTCGGGGGCTGACTGCCCCGTGCAGGCCGATGGGCTGGTCTCGATCGTGGTCTCAACCTGTCCCTGATCCGGCCACGTCTGTCATCGTCCACGGGGGTCCGGAAATCCCTATGAGCAGGCGCAATGCCCGTTCCGTGGACGCACACGGACGTCCCTGGATCAAGGTCGAACAACTCGTAATGCGTAGGTCTCGGGTTCGAATCCCGAAGGCGGCTCATCTTGCGCCCAGGTCAGACGCCGTCTGATCTGGTCGAGTTCATTTTGATGATCGTTGTGGGCGCCCCACGGAGGAGTGAGAGGATGCCCCGAGGGCGACCGGTGGCCGAGTGGTGGCCGAGCGTGCAGCAGGTGTGCACGGTGGTGGCTGGGAGGCGTCCGTCCGGTCCGGCTGTCACTAGGGCCGGTTTGTCGAGACTCTACAGAAAATCCGACTGCCGAGGCTGCTTGGCGGAACGCAGTTGAGGCTTCGCTGCTTCCCGGATAGCGAGGTTCCGTTGCCTGAGTCACCCGAGGCCTCCTTGGCGGCGAGTCAGATCGCATCGCTTGCGACAGCACTGGTTCATGCTTCTCAAGGAACCCGGAGTTGGATCAACAGTGTTGTTCCGGGCAGTCCGGCCGTGCAGGAGCTTGCCGACATCGGTGGCGAGCGGTCTGTCTCGGGTTTCCCTGGGGCGACCGGCCCTTGAGGACTGTTCACGCTGCGCAGCCATGCTGTGCGAGGCGGCCATTGAACAAGCTGAAGCCGCTGCCGCGGTGCTCGGCGGCGTCGGTGGCAGGCTCGGGCGACGGCCTGGTGGAGGCGGCGGTAGGCGGACCAGGCCAGGCTGTGCCGGATCCGTCGGTGGCGGTCGGGCAGCGGGGTGAGCAAGATGAGCAGGCGCCTGATCTCGAAGGCGGTGAAGCGGACGAGGGCGGGCGGGCTGCTGGGATCAGGCGGGTCCCCCTCTCTCGGCGATGGGCGCTGCCGGCGGGGGCTGGCCGTAGCGGGTCTGGCCAGCGGGCCGTTCTCGCGGGCGGTGGCTGCGTCGCAGCCGGCCAGGAACGCGGCGGCTAGCTGGGCGAGGGTGACGTGCCGGTACCAGCCGTGGAAGGAGCGGACCTTCTCCGTGCGTGCTGGCAGCCCCAGCCCGCAGCGACACCTGTGGGCTGCAAAGCCTTCGCGGGCTGCGCAGCCGTCTTGAACGTCCGTAGTCCTGCGGTGGGTTCTTCTCGATGCGGCGCGTGGCCGGTGAATCGGTGGCACTATCGCTTCGAGGATGGTGATGCCTAGCCCGGACATCGAGGCCAGGCGGGGACTGACAGCCTGCTCCCACGGATCGCCGGGGGCAACCGGCCCGAGCAGCTGAAGGTGCACCCATATCGCTGGGTGACTGGCAATGAACCGCAAGTTACAGAGCGTGGCGGGAATTTTGTCAATCTGCTGACAAGGGCATTCACCTGCGACGATGTAGTCTTTCCTGACGCGAGTCAGGAAAGGGCCCGGGGGTAAATGCGCTTACACACGGTAGGAATTGTCGCAGCTGCTTTCTCATTGGCCGCTGCGTCATTGGCGGGGGCGGGGACGGCGGCGCCGTCTACCTTGCTGAGCAAGCCTTGCTGAGCGTCCATGGCCCTGGACGGCCAGTGGGCGAATTTTCTGAGACAGTGGTCCCCGCAATCGATGAATTGGAC
>NZ_JBVKCZ010000085.1:0-13855 GCF_055634335.1 Streptomyces sp. NPDC111802
GGTAACCGAACTCCACCTTCTCGCCGACGCGCTTGGGGTAGCGCCAGGTGACGGCCGCATCGTCGGGAACGTGCAGCAGTGTGCCGTCGACAGCCACGGTGCGTAACCCCCGGTAGAACGCACCGGCCTGGCCGTAGGCGGCGACGGGCCCGGCGAGGGTCTCGAACAGGCGCCGCAGCGGGGCGGCCCCTATCCGCCGCCGCGCCCTCGACAGTGACGACACGCTGGGCCGCACCAGGGCCAGGCCCTCCAGACCGGCTACCAGCCTGCCCCACACGGTGCGGTACAAGTCGTGCTCGAACAGGCCCAGCGCGAGGACGAAATAGACCACCACCCGCGAGGGCAGCAGCCTCAGCCGTCTCTCCCGCGCTCCGGTTTCCTCCAGCACCGCGTCCACCAGGGCGAAGTCCACGATCTGCGTCAACTCGCCCACATGGCCGGGCGCGTACACACCCCCGGCCGCCTCAATCGTCCGGACGATGACAGACTTCTCCTGCAACGGGACTCCCCATGCCTGATCGACTCGCTTCGCAACAAGTTGATCTACCAGGAGTCCCGTTGCCTCGTTCCCGCACCCCCTTGACAAGCACCTCAAGATCCAAACGCAACGGTGTTGACGGCAAGGCCCGCCGCTGATCTTGAAGAGCGGGAGTCACGAGGGGCAGGGACAGCTCTGCGTGGGCCCCGCCGCAGTGGCTATGCGGGACGAACGGCCCAGCGGGGGGAAGGGCGATGCCAGGCGCCTCCCCCAGGGTAGAGGTGGTGCAAGTCTCCATTAGAAAAGGTCTGTTGACCCTGCCATGGAGGTCGGCTGGCCCTCTTGCTGTGCCGGGGAGGAGGGAGAATGGAAGTGAAAGCCTTCCTGTTCTCCCCAGGACGGCGGGTGACGCACGGCGGTAGCTCCCCTCATCCGCGTGTGCCGGTGCCCGCCGGGGAAGTCACAGCGGCGTCGGTGCTGCTGTGGCGGCGGCCGGGAGTGGGCGGGAGAGCACCGGTCGTGTGTCCGTGCGGGCTGACCGCACGGACACTCCCTACGAAGTGAGCACTACGGCGGCCGCCCCTGGCCGACGGCAACAGCGGTGGCCGCCGGCGCCCGGCGTACGGGGCGAGGCCCGCCGCCGGCACGGCCGGTCCTGCGGGCAGCCGGCCCGCGCGTATACGGGGAGCCCGGACGCCCTCGGTGTCAATCTCCAGGTCGTGCGGCGCCGGCCTGCCCGGTCGTCGACGGTGCGCTGTCACAGCCAGTGACGATCACACGAGTGCCGCGGACCAGGCCGGCCAAGGCGTTCTTTGCCGCCTGCCGCCACAGCGAGCAGCACGGGAACACTTCCCCGTCCACCCACTCACCGCGATCACGGCTGCACGTCCTGGGGGCCGACACGGCGGTGAACCCCCACGACAGGCATCCCAGCGGTCAGGCTCCCCCAGCACATCCCCACATTCCCTCAACCGCCGTGTTCTATACCTGAGTTCCGCAGAAATCTGAGCCGATAGGGCAGCGGTCGCGGGGAATGTGCAGGTCAATGAGGTGGGACCTGGGGCAACAGCCGAAATCGCCTAGGGCAACGCATGCTGCTCTGAGATATGAGTGACCTGCGGTGATCGTGTTAGCGTCTAGGTCATGTACTTGCGGACCGTGACCCGGAAGAACAAGAACGGGTCGAGCGTGAGCTATCTGCAGCTGGCCCACAACGAGTGGGACGCGGCCGCACAGGTCTCGCGCCGCACCGTGCTGTACAACTTTGGCCGCACCGACCAGGTCGACCGCGACGCGATCGCCCGCCTGATCGCCTCGCTGTCCCAAGTCCTCGCTCCCGGCCAGACGATGGCCGCCGCCACCCCGCCGGAACTGACCTTCACCGAGTCCCGCCCGCTGGGCGGCACCCATGCGCTCGACGGTCTGTGGCGCCGCCTGGGCATCGACGCCATGATCCGGGCCCTGGTCAAGGACCCTCGAGCGCGGGAGCGGACCGAGCGGACCCTGTTCGCGCTGGTCGCCAACCGGGCGCTGAAGCCCTCCAGCAAGCTGGCCGCCTCCCACTGGGTCAGCAACGACGTCGCCATCGACGGGCTGTCCGCCGTGGACGACGACGCCTGCTACCGAGCCATGGACCGGCTGCTGACCATGGAGAGCGAGCTTGCCGAGCAGGTCTACTGGTCGGTCGCCGACCTGCTCAACCTCGAAGTCGATCTGCTGTTCTTCGACACCACCTCCACGTACTTCGAGACCGGCCAGGCCGACGAACCACTCGCCCGCAACGAGTACGGACAGCGCCTGGACGCGCCCGCCCCCAAGGACGCCGACACCCCCGGCCGATGCCGAAGACCCCGCCCAGTTACGGGGATTTCGTGCGTTCGGCAAGAGTAAGGACCACCGCGATGATCTGCCGCAGGTCATCATCGGCATGGCGGTGACCCGCACCGGCATCCCGATCAGAGTCTGGTCGTGGCCCGGGGCGACCAGCGACAGCGCGCTCATCCGCCAGGTCAAGGACGAGCTGAAGGAATGGACCCTGGGACGGGTGGTCTGGGTCGCCGACCGCGGCTTCACCTCCGCCGCCAACCGCCGCTACCTGCAACGCGCCGGCGGCCACTACATCCTCGGCGAGAAGCTCCGCACCAACTCCCCCGAGGTCAAAGCCGACCTCGGCCGTCAGGGCCGCTACAAGACACTGGCCGCCAGCATGCGGATCAAGGAGGTCAAGGTCACCGACGCCGACGACCGCTTCGTCATCTGCCACAACCCCGACCAGGCCAAGCGCGACGCCGCCACCCGCGAGCAGCTGATCGCCCAACTCTCCGACGCCATCAACCAATCGGACAAGCTGTCGGCCACCAAACGAGCCGAACTGCGCGGCAGACTCTCCACGAAGCCCGGACTCAACCGCTACCTGCGCGTCACCCCGGGCGGGCTGCTGCGGATCGACCGCGCCGCCGCCAAGGCGGAGGAGAGCCTCGACGGCAAGTACCTCCTGCGCTCCTCCGACCCCAAGCTGTCCGCCGAGGACATCGCGACCGGCTACAAGCAGTTACTGGAAGTCGAGCGCGGCTGGCGGGACGTGAAATCGATCATCGATCTGCGCCCCGTCTACCACCGCCTCGAAGACCGGATACGCGCTCACGTACTGCTGTGCTGGCTGGCTCTGCTGCTGATCCGCATCATCGAGACCACCTGCAACGACACCTGGTCCACTCTCCGCCTCCAGCTCGAGCGCCTCCACGTCGGCACGTTCACCGGGCCCGCCGGAACCTTCCGTCAGTGCACCGAGGTCACCAAGACCCAGCAGACCATCCTGGCCACGCTCCAAATCCCCGCCCCACCCCGGATCCTCGAAGTCGCCCCACCCGCCTGACCCGGCACCACCACGACCGCCTAGGCACACGCCCCGGCGGCACTTCTGCATGCATTCCCACAGGTCAACCCACAAATTCGCGACCTAGACCGCCAAGACTTCTGCGGAACTCAGGTCAACCTCGCGGAACGAGAGAGGGACACGGTGATACAGCCACACAGCGTGACTGATCACCTCAGCCGGGAACCGATAGCCCCTGTACGACGGCGTCTCCACGACCAGCCCCTCCCACGACGATCTACACCAAGATCATCCCACCCCGCTCCTCAACTTGACGACGCCAGTCGTCGTACTCATCAGGTGACTCCTTCGGGGAAGATCACACCTGATTCCTTACACAGCCTTTCCGGATCAGAGCCGGTGAGCGTACAGACCCGGTCGTGGCGCGCCCCCGAGCGTAGGCCGTATTGCGAGATATTTGGCAGGCATATTTGCTGCGCCGATGTGCCCCTTAATTCTTTGATGGAAGGGTTGTCCATACAGCCGCGTACAGGTGAAGTTGAGTGTTGTACGGAAACTGGCTCAGTCATTCTGACTGGGGTTGCTATTTGCCTCTTTCACTGCGGCGGCGAGATGACCACTGATTGCGGAGTTCACGGCGATAACGCGGAAGGCAAGAGCGCTGTACAGGCGCTGTGGACCGATGCGGGACGGCTCGATCCCTACCCGCACTTCCGAGCGTTGAGGGAACGTTCTCCTGTCTATCCGGTGGGTGCGCGCAGGGCGCTGGTACTCGGATTTGCCGAGTGCGAGGAGGTCTTGCGGCAGCCGGAGGTCTTCCGGGTGTGCAATGTGGAGTGGGCGGAGAAGCAGTGGCCGAGCTGGAAGTCGCATCCGTCGGTGCAGGCCATCTACCGGCAGATCAACCGCCAGGATGCTCCGGTCAGTCAGCCGGCGCGGAAGCTTTTGGTGCGGCTGTTCGGTCCGCGCCGTGTGGAGGGTGTGCGGGGTAGGCTGGAGGCGCTGGCGGCTGAGCGGACGCGGGATCTTCGCGAGACCGTGGCGGGGGGAGAGGGGGACGCCCTCGAGCATGTGCTGAGCATTCCCCTGACGGTTCTCAGCGAGATGCTCGGGTTTCCGCTGGCTGATTTGCCGCGTCTCAAGCGCTGGTCGGCAGCGGTGATGGAGGCCAACGACTTCAATCCGCCCGGTGGGAACATGGGTGAGGCGGATGCCGCAGTGGTTGAGCTGCAGGACTATCTGAGCGCTTTCATCGAGGCGGGGCAGCCTGGTCTGGTGGCTGAGATGTCCGGTGCGTGGCCTGGGGAGGGGCGTCAACAGGTCCTGGACAACATGACTTTCATGGTTGGCGCGGGTACGGAGACGTCGACCTACATGCTGGGGACCGGGCTGACGCTCATGGCGCGGCATCCGGAGCTGGCGGATCTGCTGGTTCGTGACCCAGGCCTGGCGGCTGCTTTCACGCGGGAAGTGCTGCGTTTCGACCCTCCGGTGAAGCTGACCTGCCGCTGGACGATGCACCCGGCTACCGTGGGCGGGGTCCACCTGCCGCAGGAGACGCTGTTGCTCGTGCAGTTCGCGGCGGCGGCCCGCGACCCGCGTCAGTATCGTGATCCTGACGGTTTCGACCCTTACCGGTTTGCTTCCCTTGCCGAGGATGGCACGGTTCAGGATGCCTTCCGGTCGCTGTCGTTCGGGATTGGCCCGCACTACTGCGTCGGGGCGGGACTTGCCCAGCTCACCGGCGAGACGGTCTTCCCGGCGCTGGCGCGGGAGATGCGGGGCCTGGTCCTGGCCGAAGAGCCCGTACGCAAGGCAGGTATCGTGGTGCAGCCCTTCGAGCGGTTGCGCGTGCGGTCGGCTTCGGACGGCTCAGGCGAGCGCACTCTCGCCCCTTCGGCGCCGGGCCAGGATGTTCCGGCGTCGGCTGTGATCATCGGTTCCACCCTGGTCGATGCTCTGGGGCAGCTAGCTGGGGAGCAGCCGGAGGCGGGCTGGGTCTTCCCGAGTTCCGGCACGGTGCTGGCCGCGTGCGAACTGCACGGCAGGGCACTGAGTTTGGCACGGGGGCTGCTGGCCGCCGGGGTGAAATCCGGTGAGCGTGTCGGGCTTCTGGTGTCCACCGGGCCCGACCTGTGGTGCGGCCTGTTCGGTATCTGCGCCGCCGGGGCAGCGGTCACGACGCTGCCGGTCCGCCCCATGGGGGAGTCGCCTGAGGCGGCAG
Organism: Streptomyces sp. NPDC111802; assembly: GCF_055634335.1. NCBI lineage: Bacteria > Bacillati > Actinomycetota > Actinomycetes > Kitasatosporales > Streptomycetaceae > Streptomyces > Streptomyces sp. NPDC111802. Next base: position 5,539 of record NZ_JBVKCZ010000085.1, read on the forward strand.
CCGAGCGGCTGGCGCGCATCGCGGACGCGTCGGGTATGCGGCACCTGCTGGCCGACGGCAGGTTCGATCCGGTGGTCCGTGCGCTGCTCCGGCTGCGCCCGGCCTTGCGTTGCCTGCCGCTGGCCGGGACGGACGACGGGGGGTTTTGGCTGCCGGATGTGAGTCCCATGGACTTGGCGGTCGTGCAATACACATCGGGCAGTACAGCCTTCCCGAAGGGGGTGGCTCTGCCTCATCGCACCGTGCTGGCGGGCTTGCGTGCGCTGCTGGTGTCGGCTGGGCTAAGGCGTGGTGACAGCCTGGCGCAGTGGGTGCCCCACCACCACGACATGGGGCTGTTCACGCCTCTGGCGTACGGGCTGGCCGGGCTCGGTGTGCACATGTTCACACCCACGGAGTTCGTCCGGCGCCCCCTGGACTTCCTTGCTTACATGGCCGGCCGTGATGTCACCTCCATGACGGGCCCGGACTTCGGCTATGCGCTGCTGGCCGCAGCCGTCCGCAAGGCGCAGCCTCCGGATCTGCGGCTGGACCGGTGGAGGCTGGCGTACAACGGGGCGGAGCCGGTGCGGTGGGAGACGGTCCGGGAGTTCACTAGGGTGCTGGCCCCGTACGGGGTGCGCGAGGAGGTCATGTTCCCGGTATACGGGCTGGCCGAAGCGACCCTGGCGGCATCGTTCCCGCAGCCGGGTGGGGCGCCTCGTGTGGTCCATGTCGAGCGGGACCAGCTCGCAGACAACGGGATTGCCTCGGTCCTGTCCTCAGCCGACGGACCCGGTGTGAAATCCCTGGTGTGCGTGGGCCGTCCGGTCCATGGCATGCGGATGCGGCTGGTGGACGCGCACGGCCTGGAGGCAGGCGAAGGGCGGGTGGGGCACATCCAGATTGCCGGGGAGGCGGTGACACCCGGGTATCTGGACGCTCCCGAAGCCAACGCGGAAGCCTTCGACGGATCCTGGCTGCGCACCGGCGACCTCGGCGTGCGTCTGGATGGCGATCTGTTCATCGCGGGCCGTACCCGCGACATGATCATTGTCGCCGGTCGCAACATCTTCCCCGAGGATGCCGAAACGATTGCCCGTCAGGTCCCCGGAGTCGCCCAGGGCCGCTGCATCGCTTTCGGTGCGGACGGCCCGGAGGGGGAGCACCTGGTGATCATGGCGGAAACCACCCAACCGCACATCGCGGCGACGCTCGCTGAAGAGGTACGGCGCCGCATTCGCGAACGGCTGGGCCTGAGCGCGGTCCGCGTCCAGGTGGTCCGTGCCGGCGCTCTGCCCCGCACCACCAGCGGAAAGTGGCAGCGCCAAGCGGCGCGCCGCCTCCTTCGAGACCTTCCCTGACCTCACAGCGACTGATGCTGCCTCCCACCTGTCCCGCTCCCTCTTTGGACTGGAGACCCGATATGTCCACACAGAACACTTCAGCACGCGAAGAAGTCGTGTCCCGGATTGAGCAGTGGGCGCGTGAGGAGTTCGCCGCGCCTGATGTACCGGTCGATGACGGCACGGTCCTGCTCGATATTGAAGGAGCGGACTCCGTGCGCCTGCTGCGCCTGCTGGGACGGCTCGAAGACCACTACAGCGTGCGGCTGATGTCCGACGAAGACCCCCCACAGACCGTGGGTGAGCTGGCCCGTCAGCTGGTGGACGCCCTGACAACAGCTCCGAGGTGACGGCGTGAATGCGTCCGACACGACGGCGCTGCTGGTCGACTGGAGCGGGCAGCCGACATCGGCGGCGATTCTGGGGCCGCGCGAGCGCCAGCTTGCCGAGAGGCTGCCACCGTGGCGGCGGCGGGAGTTCGTCCGGGGCCGGATCACCGCGCACGCGGCACTGAGCCGAGCCACCGGAGTGGAAACAGAAGGTCCCTACGGTCGGCGGGAAATCGTCCGGGCTCCCGGCGGCGCTCCCGTCCTTGCCCCGGCGGCCGGTATCCAGGCATGTGTGTCCATCTCCCACAGCGATCCGTGGGCGGCGGCCTGCGCGAGCGGCACGGGTGAGGCGCTCGGCGTGGACGTGGAGCCGTGCGACGGCCGCAATGCCGCCCTGCTTGCGCGTCTGTGCACTTCTGGCGACCGGGTGGCGGGGGCCGACCCAACGATGGTGATCGCCTGCAAGGAGGCCGCATTCAAGGCCTGCACGGGCACTCCGGGCCGGCTGCGCGACTACGCGGTGCGCCACCACGCCTCGGCGCGGCACTTGACCGTCCATCCGGCCGTAGACGGGGTGGGTGTGTGGTATGCGTGGCCCGTCTGGCATCGGAATGTGGTGGTGGTCACCGTCACCCGCACCCTTCACCGGGCCCGCCTCCTGCTGGTTGCGGCTGATCTGCTGCTGGCCACGTACGCCGACCCCGCCGTGACGGGGAGCGGGCGGTGACCGGGCCAGCGGTTCACTTGGTGACCGGCGCCACCGGCATGCTGGGCAGCGCCCTGGTGCTGGCGCTGCTGGCCCGCACCGATGACGTCGTCTGGTGCCCGATTCGGGCGGCCGGTGAGCAGCAGGCCGAAGACCGGCTGAGCCAAGCTCTGCGGCGTACCGCCGAGGACACCGGGTCCGGGCGGGATCTTGACAGCCTCGGCACACGGGCGCGCACGCGCGCCATCGCGGGTGACATCACGCTGCCGGGGCTGGGAATCGGCGGGCTGCGGGCGCCGGACGGGCCGGTTCACATCTGGCACAGTGCCGCCACGCTGCGCTACGAGCCGGGCTTCGCCGAGGAGATTGACCGCACCAACATATCCGGCACCCACCAGGTGGCCGCTCTCGCCCACGAGTGGGGTGCTCAACTGTCCTACGTCAGTACCGCCTACGTCGCGGGCTGCCGGCAGGGGCCGCAGCGCGAGATGCTGCCCCCCGAGGACCAGCCGGTCAACAACCACTATGAGCACTCCAAGGTCCGGGCCGAACGCCTGGTCGCCTCGACGGATGTCCCCTGGCAAATCCTGCGTCCCAGCGCGGTCGTCGCGCACAGCGGCACGCTGCGCACATCCTGCTCGTCCGGTCTGTACGACCTGGCGGCCAAGGTGGGCCGGTTCCGGCGCCAGTACCAACGCCGCTACGGAAGTCTCATGGAGTCGCGGCCGATGCGCCTGTGCGGCGACGCAGGCGCGGAGATCAACCTGGTCCCCCTGGACCACGTTGTCACCGCCGGCATCTGCGCCGGACTGGAAGGCCCCATGCGTACCGTTTTCCACCTCACCAACACCCGCGCCCCCAGCGCGGGCGAGATGTATACGGCGGTCTTCGCCCACGCCGGGCTGCCGAAGCCCGAGTTCGTCGACACTGTCGACGCACTCGGCGCGGCAGACCGGCTCCTGGCCAACGCCCTGGCCTTCCACATCCCCTACACCTGCAGTCCCAAGACGTTCGACTGCGCCAATACCACGCGCGTCGTCGGGAGCGCCTGGACGTCCTTTGACGCCCCCGAGCCCGTCATCACCACCCTCCTTGAACGGCACACTCCCCGGCCGCTCGGCCGCTTGAACCCGCAGAAGGGACCTGGCCATGACTGATCACCCCCACCTCCAAACCGTGCGGAGTTGGATGGATCTGTACAACACCGATGTGCACCGCATGATCGACGACATCTACGCACCCGAGTTCGCCGTGGTGTGTCCTGGGCTGCTGGAGATCACCGACCGCAAGCACTTCCACGAGGCCGAGGCCGTGGTGTTGAAGGCCTGCCCGGACCGCCGCTTCCGTATCGAGAACAGTCTCGTGATCGGCGATCAGGTAGTGGTGGAGTGCGTGCTGTCCGGCACCAATCAGGCAAGCGGACAGAAGTGGGAGAGCCCCTGGTGCGCGATCCTCACCATCCGAGACGGCAAGGTCGCACTAGACCGCAGCTACGTGGACCACACACGCTGGCCCGGCTTCAGTGCGTTGATGGACGACAAGCCGTCAACGACTCGGCCCTGAGCCAGACGCGTCAACTACTCGAACCAGCGGAGCGGAAGACCCCCATATGAGTGACATCATCAACAAGCTCGGTGCCATCCTCACCGGCAAGTTCGGCATCGAGCCGGAGGAAGTGGAGCCGGAGCGGACATTCGCTGAGCTGGAGCTGGATTCCCTGGCCCTGGTGGAGTTCGCCGAGACCGTCCAGGAACAGTTCCAGACGGTCATCGCCGACGATGAGTTGTCCTCGGCAAGCACCCTCGCCGACCTGGAACAGCTACTGACCGGCAAGCCCGGCGAGGAGTGACGGTGGGCTTCTCGGCGGCGGTGACAGGGCTCGGTCTGGTCACCCCCGCCGGCATCGGGGTGACGGCGAGCTGGGAGCGCATTCTGTCCGGCCAGTCGACGGCGGCGCCGCTCGATGCCCTGGCCGGGCTGCCCGTCGATTTCGCATGCTCAGTACCGGGATTCGACGGCGACGCGCTCCTGGGACGGCGGCGAGCCTGGCGGCTGGACCGCTACGTGCAGTTCGCCCTGGTCGCCGCCACGCAGGCCCTCAAAGATGCGGGCTTGGAGGGCAACGGGTGGGACGGCTCGAGGGTCGCGGTGGTGATCGGCACCGGCGCCGGGGGCACCATCACCACCGAGGAACAGCACCAGCGGCTGCTGGACGGCGGCTACAGCGCGGTCTCCCCGCTCACCCTGCCCATGGCGCTGCCCAACATGGCCGCCGCCCAGGTAGCCATCGACATCGGCGCCCGCGGTCCAGTCCTCGGGATCAGTACCGCATGTGCTTCCGGTGCGACCGCCCTGGGCGTCGCCCGTGATCTGCTGCGCTCCGGCGCGGCCGACGTGGTCGTCGCCGGGGGCACCGAGGCGGTGGTGACCCGGTACTTCGTGACAGCGTTCGCGAGGATGGGTGCCCTGTCGGGCCGGTGCGACGACCCGGCGAGCGCTTCGCGGCCGTTCGACACCGGCCGGGACGGCTTCGTCCTTGGCGAAGGAGCCGGCGTCATGGTCCTGGAAACCCCCGAGCACGCTCGGACGCGAGGAACCGTCGCCCAGGCGTATCTGGCCGGGTACGGGGCCTCATGTGACGCACACCATGTCACCGCCCCAGCTCCGGATGGGGCGGGTGCCGAACAGGCCATGCGTGTCGCGCTGGCGGACGCGGGCTTGACTGCGGCCGATGTCGGCCACGTCAACGCGCACGGCACCTCAACACCGCAGGGCGATGTGGCGGAAGCCCATGCAATCCGGCGCGTGCTGGGTACGACACCAACCATCACCTCGACGAAGGGCGTGATCGGGCACACGCTCGGCGGCGCCGGCGCGATCGAGGCGGTCTGTACGGTGCTGGCCTTGCGGCATGGTGTCGTTCCCTCGACGGCCAACCTGGCCGAGGTGGAGCCCTCGACGGACCTGGACTTCGTCACCGGCCGCCCTCGAATTCAGGTGTTCGGGGCGGCCCTGACGAACTCCTTCGGATTCGGCGGCCACAACGCCGTCCTGGCACTGACTACCTCCGGTAGGGAGAGGAAAGGAGCGCGGGATGTCTGATCGTTTCTCTGCGGATGCGATGCTGGACCGGCTCGGACTGTCGCAGATGCCCCAACCGGCCACGGGGAGCTTCTGGGGCGCGTCTGTCGCCGGCGAGCGGATCGGCACCGACACGGTACGCCGCCAGGTGAGCGTGCAGCCCGGCATGTGCGGGCCGACGTCCCTGCTGATCGGCCAGATCGGTGACTGGACCTGGGAAACCGTCGGTGCCGTGTGCGATACGGACGTAGGCAGGGCCCGCGACCGCCACGGACGACCCACCTACCTGTCGTTCTACTACTACAGGCTGCACGCAGGCGCCGAGCTCGGTCCCGCCCAGATCGCGTTCGGCGACCGGCTCGAGGTCGTCTCCCGGGTCTTCTCCGGCGGCAGCGAGTCCGTACTGACCCTGCACCGGATCTGCCGCGCCGATAACCCCCGGCAAGACGGTGCCCAACTCACCCCGGAAGAATTCTACGAGCGGCCACGGCCCGACTGCCTGTACGCAGAGAACCTCAACCGCTGGATCTCACGCGGTCACCTCGACTCGAATATCGGCCTGGTGCGTTCCTCTCCCGAAGGCTTCGACTACAGCCATCTGCCCCGCCTCCCCGACCGGCACTCCCCGCGCCGTGCCTGTACGACGGCCCGTGCCATGGGGCACTTCCCCCTGCCCGGTCCGGCGGCCGACTACATCCCTTTCGGTAACGAGTTCACCGTCACCCACCAGGTGGATGCGACACGGGACATCAACGGAGCCGGGCTGCTGTACTTCGCTTCCTACTTCTCGATCGCCGAAGGCGCACTGCTACGGCTGTGGCACCATCTCGGCCGCTCCAGCCGAGCCTTCCTCGACCGGACAGCACTCGAATCGAAGATCTGCTATCTCGGCAACGCCGAGATCGATGCCGTACTGCGACTGAGCATGCGCACCCTGCACAAGACCCACGACCCGCTGACCGAGATCGCCGACATGCGCATCGAAGATGCCCGGGACAAGCGGCCCCTGGCGATCTGCACATTCCACACACGCCGAAACGACAGCCGTTGACGCGTGCGCAACCCTGGGGCCTTAGGGTCCTGACACGAAAATGACTCGTGGTTGAGCCGGCAGGCTGGGATGGGGTCGAAGCGGATGGTCAGGCCGAGGCTGTTGGCTTCCTTGTGAGGGTCCCCTCGTACCGTGGAGTCCGTGATACCAGGGGAAGTAGAGGTTCATGGGGTCCAAGCAACAGAAGTACGACGCCGAGTTCCGTGAAGGTGCTGTACGCATCGTGATCGAGACGGGCAAGCCGATCCCGGAGGTCGCCGAGGACCTCGGTGTGCATCCGGGGACGCTGCACAGCTGGGTCTCACGCTGGAGGAGGAATGGCTCGGCCTCCTCCGACCGGCCCGCGCCCGCCGCCCCGGGCGGCCGGCTACGGGAAGCCGAACGCGCTGAGCTGGAGCGACTGCGCCGGGAGATGAGCGAGAAGAACAAGCGCATCCGCGAGCTGGAGATGGAACGTGACGTCTTCAAACAGTGCATGGCCTTGTGGGTGACGTAGCTGCCGCGGCCCCGGCCCGGCTGGCCGGGGTGATCAGCGACTGCAAGGCCGGGAAGAACATTCCGCACACCATGTCCTGCCGCGTGCTGGGCGTGAGCGAGTCGTGGTTCTACAAGTGGAAGGACAGACCTGTCACCGCCCGAGAGGTGCGGCGCGGACAGCTGGCCGAGGCCGTCCGGCACATCTTCGACGCCTCGGGCGGCACCTACGGCTCCCCGAAGGTGTGGATCACGCTCGTCAGGGAGGGATGGCGCGTCTCGGTGAACACCGTCGCGAAGACCATGGCCGAGCTGGGCCTGGCCGGACGGAAGATCCGTCGGCGTCGCGGGCTCACCCGCCGCCATCGGCGCGGGCTGGCTGATCTACGACTTGGTTGTCGACCGGCTCGTCGCCACAGCTCGGACGCCATCAAAACCACCCTCGCCATCCTCACCCCGGCGTGTACGCGTACCGCAAGCAGTGCCTCGCCGAGAGCGACGCCCACCGCGCCGACGCCAACCAGTTCGCCGACCGCTACACCACAGCGGCCGGACAGCTCGACCACGACAAAGCCGCCGTGCGCCTCGCAGGCGTCTACGCCCTCGCCCGCCTAGCGGACGACTGGGAAGAACAGCGCCAAGTGTGCATCGACGTCCTGTGTGCCTACCTGCGCATGCCCTACCAAACCGACCCGGATGCCGCCGGGTACAAGGAGGGTGATCGCGAAGTCCGGCACACCGTCATCCGTCTGATCCGCGAGCACCTCCGGCTGCCGCCCGGGCAGCCGCACTCCTGGCAAGGGCTCCACTTCGACTTCACCGCCGTCACGTTCGACGGGGGAGACATGTCCGACGCGGTGTTCTCTGGCGGTACCTTCGACTTCACGAGCGCGGTGTTCTACGGCGCGACGTTCTCTGGCGCCACGGTCAACTTCTCCGGCGCGGAGTTCTCCGGCGGCACGGTCAACTTCGACGACGCTAGGTTCTCCGGCGGCACCGCTGACCTGCGATCTGTCACCTCATGGGCGAAGCCTCCCTTCTTCCACGATGAGGTGTTGGGCAACCCACCTGCAGGACTGCTTCCCCCCTCTCCAGCCGTCGAAGTTGACCGTGCCGCCGACCGGGCCGCGGTCTACGAACGCAAGGCCAGTCTGCTGGAACGCATCGCTATCGAGGACGGCTCGCCCGAGGCTGCCGAACAGGCCGCAGACGCCCGGGCGCGGGCCGCCCGGCTCCGAGCTCAGGCCGACACCGACTACTGATTTTTGACTATGGGCTTGATGCCGGTGGAGCGAGTTCGAGGCCGGTTCCGGCGAGGAATCCGATGAGGAGTTCGGGATGGCGCTGGATG
>NZ_JBVKCZ010000086.1:0-13741 GCF_055634335.1 Streptomyces sp. NPDC111802
GCGTTCAAAGAGGAGCTCCTCAACCTCGCGGAACGAGAGAGGGACACGGTGATACAGCCACACAGCGTGACTGATCACCTCAGCCGGGAACCGATAGCCCTTGTACGACGGCGTCTCCACGACCAGCCCCTCCCCCAACGATCCACACCAAGATCATCCCACCCCGCTCCTCAACCTGACGACGCCCCCGCAGCGGCCAGGACAAGCTCGAGCAGTGGATCTGCGACACGGAGAACGGCCCGCTGCCCGACTTACGGGGCTTCGCCGCCGGCCTGCGCAAGGACTTCGCCGCAGTCCGTGCCGGGCTCTCGCTGCTGTGGAGTTCCGGCCCGGTTGAAGGCCATGCGAACCGGATCAAGATGCTGAAGCGGCAGATGTTCGGCCGCGCGAAGCCGGACTTGCTGCGCAAGCGCATCCCGCTCACGACCTGACCGATGCCGCAGTCCACCGGCGTGGGGCTCAGGAACGGCCCGACATGCCGGCAGCGGCCAGCAAGTTCCGGACATGGTACGGCTCTTCATCTGCACGGGAGGCGATCACGGGGACGGATTCGCCCGAGCGGTACGCGGCAACGATGGCCGCACTCAGCCGCCGGCGGGCCTCACGCACCGAGCGTTCCGCCGCACGCAGGCTCTCAGCCGCCTCCTTCGGCGTCCCCGGAGCATCGTCCTGATCCTGGTTCATGGGGTTATCGTGCCACCCGCCGGACCGGGCCCGATATCGTGGGGCGGACAGGAACAACGAGGGGTGGAGCGCGTGGCGGGCGAGACGCTGGTGACCGTGGTCGGCAACCTGACCGCCGACCCTGAACTGCGGCACACCAATTCCGGACTGCCCGTCGTGAACTTCACGGTCGCATCGACTCCCCGCTCCTTCGACCGTGAGCGCAACGAATTCGTCGACGGGGGACCGCTGTTCCTGCGCTGCTCACTCTGGCGCCAGGCCGGCGAAAACGCGGCGTCAAGCCTCACCCGGGGCACCCGTGTGATCGTCACGGGCCGCCTCAAGCAGCGCACCTTCGATGACAAGGACGGCCAGCGCCGCACCACCGTCGAAATCGACGCCGAGGACGTCGCGGTCTCCCTCACCTACGCCACTGCCCAGGTCACCAAGACCTACCGCGCCGCCCAGCCCCCGGCAGCGGCGATGCCGGCACCGGCTCCGGCCGCAGCGGACCAAGGCCGCGATCCCCACCCGTTCTGAGCCGCGGCCGGCACACCCGCCGGCGCCGCTTCGCCGATAGTGTTCTCGTATGTCCCGCAACCGCCGCCCCGCACGCCGTCAGCCCGTCCCCGTCGAGCGGACTGACACCCAGCAGGCCGAAGAGCTGGAAGCCCTGGCCCGGAAGTTTCCCCAGGACCAAGAGGAACTCCTCACCGAGGCCGCCGAGTTTTACGGCCGCGCAGGCCAGCACGAGAAGGCGCTCGCTCTCTACCAGCACGTCTTGGATGCCGCCTGCCAAGAACCCCACCTCATCCAGGCTTTCCGCATCGACACGCTCTGGAACGCAGGACGCACCAAGGAGGCCCGCGAAGCGGCCGAAGCTCTGCGCCGCCAGCACCCCGCCCAGGCCGGTCCCTGGGAGATCATCGCGGAGATGTTCGAGGTCGCGGACCACCTCCACGATGCCGCGGACTGGCTCACCGCCGGGGTGACCCATCTCCTGGGCCCCGCCGCCCCTCTCTCCGTCGGCGCTGTCCGCGACGCGGCGGACGGCAACGGCATCGAGATGCTCATCATCAGCCGCCACCGCGTCCGGCGCCGCCTCGGCCAGCCTTGCGACGACCTCGACCAGCTCGCCCACAACCTCTACGCCGACCGTCCGGCACAACTTCGCGCGACCAGCACTCTCGACGACCTCCACAACCCTGACCTGCGAGAAGCGGCAGGCAACGATCCCCAGGCCCTGATCGCCTCGATCGAGAAACTGTCCCGCGAGGTCGAAGCCCGCCGGGCTACCCTCTCCCGCCCCCGCCTGACCTGCGCACTCTTCTGGAGCCCCGAGGAGTTCGCCCAGCTGCTGGAGGCATGGCCCGAGCTGGCCGACCACTACGGCGCCGAGCACCACGAACACATCCGCCACATCGAGCAAATGCTCCAACGCCTGTCCAACGAAGGCGAACCCCACCTCGGCATCGCGCACGGCACCATGAACGACTTCGAGTCCTTCACTCGCGAAGAGAACCTTTCCCCGCAGGACGGGAACACCCGCGCCCACTACGCCGCCGACCTCGCAGCCCGGGGCCAAGCCAGCCCATGGCCACCACCCCGCAACACCCCCTGCTGGTGCGGCTCCACGCGCAAGTACAAGAAGTGCTGCGGCAACCCCGCCCTCACCTGACCAAGATCCACACGGGGTCTTTCACCAAACTCGCGACAGAGCCACAACTACATGGCCATTGACAGGCCGGGGCGGGAATCCGCTGGCTGCTGGAACCGTCTTTGATCGAGCAGGCGACAGTTGCCATTCGCCGCGAGGCTCCCGCGGCCGCGGGAGCGGAGCGTGACCTGGCCACCCGCTTGCTGGCGACCTTGTGGACGGCTGGAATGGTGGCCGGCATTGACACCGAGGACTGGATCCGCAACGCCCCGGAACTCCCCGGGATCTGCTTGCGCATGGCCGCGCAGGCGGACCCCGGGCCTTCCCGGTGAGAAGCACCGGCGAGGCGGTTTTCAGCGCCGGTCTGCCGCCGTGCAGGACATCAGACGGCCGCGGCGCTATGGGCTTCCTCACCCTTCCCGGCACCACCGGAAACCTCGCCCTGCTCGACTAGCAGCAGCCACTACGCTGGGTACAGGCCAATATCGGCCACTTCGGCGGCGACCGCACCCAGGTCACCATCGCCAGCCAGTCAGCGGGCGGCGGCGCGGTCTGCGCCCAGCTCGCCTCCCCCGCCAGCCACGGCCTGTACCGGGCCGCCATCGTCCAGAGCGGCGCCTACTCCGACTGCGCGGGCAAGACGCGCCAGACGGCCGTGACTGACGGTCTCGCCTTCGCCGCGAAGCTGGGCTGCACCGAGCCCGCAGACGCTGCCGCCTGTCTGCGGGCCAAGCCCGCCAAGGACATCCTCGACGCCCAGAGCGGTGGCCCCGAGACCTGGAACTACACCGTCGGCGGCGACGAGCTGCCGCTGCAGCCAGCCGAGGCATTCACCACCGGCCGCGCCTTGCGCGTCCCCGTCATGAACGGCGCCAACAGCCACGAAGGCCTGAGCTTCGCCTACGACACTTTCGACCGCTGGGGCACCCGCCTGACCGCCGAAGCCTACCCGAAGGCCCTCACCTCCACCTTCGGCCAGCACACCGGCGCCCAGGCCCTGGACCGCTACCCGCTCAGCGCGTACGAGCGGCCCGGCTACGCCTATGCCGCTGCCTTCGGTGACCAGCTCTTCGCCTGCCCGGCACTGCGGACCAACCCTCGCCTGGCCGGGCGCGGCAGCGTCTACGCCTACGAGTTCGCCGACCGCACCTCGCCCCTGCCCGTCGGTGTCCCTGCGGGCACCGACTTCGACTTCGGCGCCACCCACGCAGCCGAGCTGGACTACCTGTTCAAGCCGTACGGCCGCGCCGCAGATCTCAACGCTGAACAACGCACCCTGGCCACGCACATGACCGCCTACTGGGGCTCCTTCATGCACGGCTCGGCGCCGCACGCCGAGGGACAGCCAGCCATGCCGGAACAAAGCACCAGTGGAGGCCCGGTACTTCAACTGCGCACCGCCTCCGCAGGCGGCAACACCACCACAACAACCCTGCCGGAAGAACACAACTGCGACCTGTGGGACGCCGCCGCCAACTCCTGACCCCGGCAGCCAAGGGAGCGGCAACCGACTGTCCCCACATAGACAGGGTGTCCCGCGGCCTGCGGCCCGGCCGCAGGCCGCGGGACACCCTGCGCACTGCAGCGCCTCCCCGCCTCGCCCAGCCGGTCGACGGCGGCGTATACGCGACGGGGACTTCAGCGATGTGGTCTGTCATCTGCGGACCGTAGGGGGTTGCTGTCGTACGACGAGATGGCAAAGACAAAAACGACGCCTTCGGCGGCACCTGGAAAGAAGCCCTCCAGGCCTGTTGCCGCCGACCTCAGCTCGGCCGTGGATTGGGTCGTGCGCCGCGCGTGGGCCTCCTGGCGTGCCCAACTCGGGTACTCCGAGGGATTTTGCCCAAGCCGTCCGACGAGGCCGCGAGCCGGTCTCTCACAGGGTCGAAGTGGGGAGACCTCCAGCGTGTTGCCGGAATCGCGCTCCGCCGTGGCGCTACCCCAACGCTGCTCGTCGAGCTGATGACCTCCGACATCATCCGGCGCAACCAGTGGGGCGAGGAGACGTGGAAGGCCGACAATGTGGCCGTGCTCGCCGCTCACCGGCTGTGGCGCTGGATCAACGCCCACCCCGACGCCCCGCACTACGCCCGGCGGACGTTGCGGCCGCAGGCCGCCCACGTCACCGCGTGGGACAACCCCACCCCGGCCGAGGAGCGGGCCCGCCTTGCCCGTGCCCGGCGGGCCCAGGACGCCCAGCGGGCCCGCATCGAGGCCTTGGTCTTGGAGGCCGAGGCCCGCGCCGACGCCCGCCGCAGGCGTCAGGAGACCGAGCGGGCCGAGCTCACCGACCGGTGGGGACTGGACCGGTACGCCCAGCCGTCCGCGACCCGGCCGCCCGCCGCGACGAGGTCGAGCGCCTCCGCGCCCAACGGCGCCGGGGCCGAGCCAAGGTCGACCCGGGCGATCGCAGCCGCGCGGCCGCGATCGAGAGGGCACGGGCCGAGAAGCGAGACCGCCGCCGCGGTGAGGGGTGGTCGTGAACCAGGCCTCCGCCATGGGCATCTCGGGGTGGGAACGTCCGCGTGGTTGGCGAAGAACTGAGCCTCCGCACGCATCCAGTCGAGGCACTCGGCAGCCGCCTCTACGTCGCCGTGATCGAGATGCACGGTCATCTGGCCGTGCATCCGGTGATATTTCGGCCGCCGTTCTGCCTCCTCGAACCGCACTTGCAGGAAGTCGTACCAGTGCCCCGCCTCAGTGCGTAGCCTGTCCGAGGCCGTGCCGCCGAAGAGACCCCGCGCCTGCGCGGCCGTCTTGATCCGTACATCGGCCATGCCGTGCTCCTTTCTGGGGCGGCCGTCGTGGTTGACCCGCCGTTCACCGAGATCAACGAGCGGCCAGCGCGAGGCACACGCCTCCACGGGGCCGACGGATCCTTACGCGCCGGTTTTGACTCCGAGGTTCCTCAACCCCTTGTCAGTGCCCCGTACGACACTGGGCGCATGGCGAGATACCCGCGCGTCCGGTGCCCCGTGTGTGACGACGAGGTGGCCGGCGTGCCCACCTGGCGCACCGGCATGGTCAGCGTCCATGACCACAAGCGCGAGCCGCGCGCTTTGGTGCTGTGCCCCGGCTCGATGACCCACGTCCCGAAGGCTGACGCTCTGGCCTGGCAGGACCAGTTGTCCGAGGATCTGCCGGGTGCGACGGCGGCCGTTGAGACGCTCCCTCTGTTCTAATCCTGTAATCCTGTGTTCATCTGTCGGGCTGAGGTCGGGTAGGCCCGCCGCCCGTACATCAGACGCCACGTCAGCCTGCCCACTAAGGGGGAGGAGATACGCGCGAAACGGGCCAATTGGTCACGCTGTGTCACTCCTAGGGTGAGGCCTGTCCGTAGCGCCATGACGATCCGTGACGATCGTAGGTTCTGGGACCGGTAGTGTGCCGAGGTCCGGTTCCTGACGGAGGATCCGCTGATGGATGCTGACCAGCGGGGGTGAGGGTTCCACCCCGTACGCGTCGACCAGGACGGACCGCGCGTCCTCGAACGCGCCCAGCGCCTCGGCCTGCCGCCCGGACCGGTACAGAGCGATCATCAGTTGGCCGCGGAGCTGTTCCCGCACCGGGTGGGCGCGAACCAGTCCCTCTAACTCGCCGACGAGTGACCCGTGCTGCCCGGCGGCCAGCGCCGCCTCGATGCGGTCCTCCACCACGGTGAGCCTGAGCCCTTCCAGCCGCACCGCCTCGCAACCGACCACAGACAGGCCCTCGAACTCCGCCAGGGCAGAGCCGCGCCACAGTGCCAGGGCCGCGGTGAGCAAGTCGTGAGCCGGCCCGGGGTGTCTCTCGGCCAGGGCCTGGCGTCCCTGGGCGGCGAGCCGCTCGAACCGGACCGCGTCGACCGCCTCCGGGTCCATCGCCAGCTGGTACCCCGGCGGGCGCGTGACCAGCACCTCCCCACAGCCACCGCGCGGATCTGCCATCGCCCGGCGCAGCCGCGAGATGTAGGTGCGTACGGTCCGGTGCGCGTCACCCGGCGCCCGCTCCCCCCACAGCTCGTCGACCAACGCCGCCACGCTCACCGTCCTCCCCACATCCACCAGGAGCCGGGCCAGCACGCCCCGCACCTGCGGTCCGCCCAGCGGCATCGCCCTGCCGTCCCCGACCGCTTCCAAGGGACCCAGTAACCTGAACTCGAATCTGCCCTGCTGGGTCGCCACCGGCGATCCCCTTCCCCGTCGACGTTTCACCCTCAACTCCCGCTGCCTGTACGGTGACAGGCGTTCGATCTGTACCCTCCAGGGTGTACGATTCCGCGCGTGCGGGCGTTGCAAGGGCTGCGCGGTTCACTTGCCTGTTGTGCAGGAGTCGGCCTGTGGACCCACCACGTCGGGGTTGGGGGCACTGATGGTCCCGCACGGATCAGCGCGACAGATAGCGCGGGTGGACAGCTTCACCGACTGGCGCGAGCTCATCTGCGAGGCGTTCCTGTCGCTGACGCCGGAGTCGGACCGGCGCGAGGGATTCACCGGCGCAGTTACCCAGTGGCAGTTCGCCAACCTGAGCCTGGCCAGGATCGACTCCCGACGCCAGCAGGTCAGCCGCACCGACCGGGACATCGACCGCGCCCCGCGCCGTGGCTACTATGCCAACCTCCAGCTGCAGGGGGCCAGCGGGATGACGCAGCAGGGCCGTTCGACCGTGCTACGGCCCGGTGACCTGGCGGTGGTCGACACCTCGGAACCGTTCGCCTTCGACTTCCCCGAGGCGTTCGTACAGCTCTCGCTGTACCTGCCCGGCCCGCTGCTGGAGAGCCAGCTTGGGCAGGGCGTGCCGACCGCGACCCGGGTGGACACCCGTGCCAGGGTGGGTGCCGCGGTCCGGCACGCGCTGGGCGCGTTGAGCCGCGGCGACCTCGCCCCGCAGACTGCGGCGCGACTGGCCGCCCACACCTGTGGACTGATCGCCGTGGCCCTGGAGCAGCCACTCGCCGCCAACATCCCGGCGGTGCGAGGCGACCGGCTGCACCGGGCCGCGTTGGACGACATCGACGAGCACCTCACCGACGACGACCTCTGCGCGCCGGCCACCGCCCATCGCCTGGGGGTTTCGGCGCGGCTGCTCTACGCGGTCTTCGCCGGGCAGCAGCGCAGCTACGCCACCGAGGTGCGGCATCGCCGCCTGGAGCACGCCTGGCGTGAGCTGCAGGACCCGGCACGGTTACACCTGCGGGTCATCGACGTGGCGGTGTCGGCGGGGTTCGCTGACGTCACCAGCTTCCACCGGGCGTTCCGGCGCGAGTACGGGTGTACCCCGCTGCAGGTGCGGGAGGCGGCAACGGGTCCGGCCGGTGGGAGCAGCTGATCGGGTGCTCCCACCGGCCGGACAACTGCGCTGCGTGTGTCAGGAGATGACGATGTGAACGAAGGCGTTCACGGAGTTGAGGCACTGGTCGCCGGTTCCGTTGTCGTGCGCGTAGTACCCGTTGTCGTCGTAGGTGTTGTTCTGGTAGCCCAGGACCAGGCTGCCGCCCCGCCCGCCGACCACGAACTGCCGTCCCACGACGTCCACCAGCCGGGCCAGGTTACCCGTCGCGCCCGGGATGGTGATCAAGCCGGGGTGCCTTTAAGGAAGCTGTCAGAACGACGGCACCGATGACGATCACGGCGCCGAATACGAGGAAAGCGATCGCGTGCCCGAACCGGTCGGCCACGAGGCCGCCGGCCAGCGGACCGATCGGCTGGGACGCCATGGAAATCAAGTTCGTGGCGGAGCTCACCCGGCCTGTGAGCTTCTCGGGGGTGAGCTGGAGCAGCTCGGTGCTGAACGCGACATTGCCCACTGCTGTGACGCACAGGACCACGGCCAGCAAAGCGCCGATCAGCAGCGGCGCGGTGACCGCCGCGAGCAGTGGCACGATGACGCCCGCCGTCCAGCAGCAGAGGGTCACCGCGGACCGGGTGTGCTCGAACGCGCGAAGCCGTGGCGCGAGCAGAGCACCGACGAGCGAGCCGACGGCGGCCAGTGCGATAATCGCTCCGCTGGAACGTCCACTGGGGTCCGTCCGGGCACCCGTGGTGAGCGCCACCAGCATGACTCCGCCGAACGCCGCGTTGAGCCCACCGCCGAACACGACCAGGACTGTTCGCACGTAGCGCTGACGCCACACGAACTGCAGTCCGGCCACCATGTGCCGCGGAGTGAGCGGGCGTTCTGTCCGGCCGGGTGCCGACCGTGCCCGAATCGCCAGCAGGCACAAGAACGACACGAGCAGACTGCCTGCCATGGCGGCGAACGGCACCGCCGGTGAAACCCCGAACAGCAGACCGCCCAGCAGCGGGCCGGCGACCGCGGCTCCAGCCTCCCGTGCCTGCAACCGGGACAGTGCGGGGCCGACCTGGCCGGCGGGGACGACCGCACGCAGCAGCGCGTTGGTCGCCGGGAGATACACCAGGCCCTGGACTGAAACCACCGCGACGGCCGACAGCATCAGCCACAGCATCGGATTCCCGGCCAGAACCGACATGGCCAGCGTGACGGACACCGCCACCCCGGCGAGCTCACAACCGAGCATCAGCCGTCGGCGCTCGACGGCATCCGCGACCGCGCCGGCCGGGATGATCGCGGCGACCAGGGTGATGCCGGCGACCGAACCGACCAGCCCGGCCTCGGCCGGGGAGCCCGTTTCCCGAAGGACCAGCAGCGGCAAGGCGAGTGTCCACATCCGGGAACCGAGGTTCGCCAGCAGCCCGCCGAACCACAGCAGCCGGAAATCACGGTTCCTCCGCAGCGGAAGGCCGGTCGTCGTGCCGTCCACGCCGTTGCCTCCTCGACCGCGGCAGGGCGACGCGGTTTGCCGACTACACCTCGGCAGTGACAAACCGCGCCGTTCCCGCACAACTCAGAACCGGAAGTTGGTCTTGCTAGGGGACTCGAAGCTGAAGCAGCTCCGGCTGTCGACCGCGTCGGCCACAGCAAGGTTCTGCAATTCCAGAATGGACGCCATTGTTTTCACCTCCCCCGCTTGACTAGCTGGGCTGTCGGCGACCGCAGGTCGAGGAGCGGCAGAACCGCCGCCGTACCCTCGTACACCGCGTGCAGGGCCAGCAGGATGCCTGCCGAGCCCATCGCCAGGTCCATGGAGACGCGCTGCAGCTGCTCGCCGGGGAACGCCAGGTTTCCGCTGCGGTCCAGGGCGTGCCAGCCGAGCCGTCGCACGTGTTCCCGCAGCGCGGGACCGTCCTCTTCGATGCCGAGTTGCGCGATCAGCGCGATGATGCCCGCGCGTCCGCTGAACATCCCGGGCTGGTAGATGAATGGCACCGAAAAACCCCGCCGGATACCGGCCAGGATCCGGTCCAGCTCGGGATCGTCGCGTCGCCGCAGGTACTCCCGGACGACGAGCCCGACACCCCCGCTGCCGCCGTCGAGGTAGAACAGATAACGGTGGCCGTCCCGGAGCTGGAAGGTGCCGTCCGGAAGCAGTTCGCCCCGATCGAGGTCGGCGCGCAGCGCCCGGTGGGCGAGATCCAGATAGCGGGATGCACCGGTCTCCTCGTGCAGCCGGAGGAAGAGCACCGCCATTCCGGCGGGCCCGCGCAACAGGCCTTGGTCACCTGTCCATTTCGTCCGCCCCATCAGCACGTCGGCTGCGTCTTCGCCGGCGCGCAAGGCGGCCTCACGTAGTTCGTCGTCACCGGTGGCGTGCGCGAAGTGCAGTAGGTTGAGCGCCCGGCCGGCCGTCCCGGCGTAGAGGTTCGTCGAAGACCGCAGGTGGTCGAACTGCCGGGCCGACTTCAGCATCTCCAGTGCCTCATCGTGTCTGCCGAGCGTGTCGAGCACCGCGGCGACGCCGTGGGCGCCGGTGTAGAGCCCATGCGGTGGCCGTCCGGGTGATTCCCGGGCAGCACGGACCAGCCAGGTGATGTAGTCCTCCGGTACAGCGGCGCCGACCTGGTGGAGCGCGAAGAGCACTCCCGCGGCGCCGTGCGCGATCCCGGCACCGCCGGTGCGGAACTGGGCGGGTCCGCCGGGGAACAGCCGATCCGGGCGGTCCGGCGTGGCGCTGGCGTGGATGCCCGCGACCAGGGAATCCCGGATCCGGGGCCAGGACGGGTGTTCCGTCATGAAGAACTCGGCGGCCTCGTCCCGCCCGAGCTCTGTGCCTTCGGGGTTCAGCGTTCGCATCAGCTCGGTGCCCAGCTCGGCGGGCATTCCCTCGGTCTCGCAGGCCTGCCTGACCAGCGTCGTGACCTTGCGCCGGTCCAGATCGATCAGCTGGTTGGACATTGTGAACAGGTAGAGCCGAAGACAGCTCAGGGAGTGGAGATCCACCGCTGCGCCGGTCGCGTCGGCCGGGGCGGTGAACCCCGGCACCGCCACGTCCTGCGGCGCCTCATCGGTCAGATCAGTGGCGAACTCGAAATCCACGAACGCTATCCGGCCGTCCGGCCGGATCAGGACGTTCCGCGGATGCAGGTCCCCGAAGCCGACTCCGCGGGCGTGCACAGCCATCAGCGCCCGCGTCACCCGATCGAGAACTTCGACGGCCCAGGTCCGGTATTCGGCGATCTGCGCGGCAGTCGGTGCCGGATGCACCATGGGCCGGTGACTCTGGATGGCCTCCAGCAATGTCATACCGTCCACGTACTCTTCGACCATGAAGTGGTGGTCCTGCACCACGAGGTAATCGAGGAACCGAGGCACGCAGTCGAGCCCGGCGAGCCTGAGCAGCGCGGTCCGCGCCAGGCCCAGCCGGGCCACCGCGTCCCGCTCGTGCCGGTCGACGCCGGCGTGCGGCCGCGCCTCCCGGAGCACCACCTGTGTACCTGATCGATCCTTGGCGAGGTAGATGCCCCCAGCGTTGGAGAAGTGAAGCGCCTTTTCCACCTCGTAAGGAAGTGCCGCGTCGCCACCCGAGCGCAGAGCTTCCAGATGGGGCTCCAATACCTCCGGCACCCGGACCCATTCCGGCATGGTGAAAACCGGTGCCCGGCGATCAGGGACGAGATTTCCGCGCGGATCCTTGATGGCCAGTACCGGTCGGTCGTCGTCGCCCTGGCACCACATTTCAGTGAACGCCCCGTAACGCACATAGAGTGGACCAGCGCCGATGCGCAGATCACCCAGGACGTACGGACCGGTCATACTGCCGAGCCGGTCGCCGAGCGTCTCCAGCGCGTGGGCGAGTTGCACCTCGTCGCGCGGGTACAGCGTCGCGAGTTTGCCGCTGGTGCCCCGCGTCGCGTATTTCGCGTTGGCCAGCAGAACCGCGTCCCGGCTGCGCAGGAACTTGAAACTCATTGCGTTCGCCACGCAGTAGTCCCAGACGGCGTCGAGACACTGCGGTGTTTCGGCCAAGGTCACCGAAACATGGATCTTCCACCCCTGGGAGGGGGCGGCGGCGTGGGGCGCGTGGAGACCGACCCACATGTCCCATTCATCACGCTGCCAGCCGCCGGGAACAGGACGGTCCGCCAGAACAAACCGGTTGCCGGCGTCGTCTATCCGGTCCGGTGTCTCGAAGAAGGTGTCGTCCGCCAGGCAGTAGGCCCAGTAGCTCTGCTCATCCATTTCGGTCCCCGTTCTGATGCGGAGGCGAACGCATCGCCGTCACTGCCGAACCCCGCTGCACGATGTGGTCGATGTTGGCAGTCGCCGTCGACAATCCGTCGACAACCGGTCGACAGGTGGATCAGCTCGGTCCGGAGACCCCGTCCCGGATGGTCGAACAGGCCGGCCAGATCGCCGAACGGATCCGCATCCGGCTGCCGACGATCACCGCTGCGCTGTCACAGGCCACCGAAGGCGCGGGCAGCCGGCTCAGCCATGGCGGTTTCCGCGGGCTGCTCGGGTTGGCCAAGCCGACGCCGAAGTCACTGCGCGGCAGCTCTGGTCGCGGGCCTGGGCGCCCGAAAGGGCAGCCGGGTGTCACGCTGGCCCAGGTCGCAGACCCGGACCACGAGGTGGAACACCCGCCCGAGGGGGGGGCGTGCACGGGTTGCGGGGCGCCCGCGACCTCGCCACGCTGGCCCCGCGCCCGCCGGCGGTCGACCTCATGGCCGCGCTCCAGCAGTCCGTACGCGATGGCCAAGCCGACCGCGGCGAAACCGAGGAGGACTCGACGACGCGTACGAGGAGAAGAACCCCGACATCGACGTCGTAGATGAGTCGCCGCTCGCGCGCCCACCCCGAGACCCCGCGTCCGGCCCTGATCTCGGTACCCGGACGGACGAATGCTCGGTCAACCCACCACTGCCCAGCTCACGCGCCTCGTTGCCGAGCCATAAACGGCGCTGGCGCTCGGTCAAGTGCGGCCGGTACGACGCGATCACGGGAAGCGGAAGCACGGCAGCGGCTATCCGCCGGGCGTCATCGGGTCGGATTTGCCGATGCCGCGGTGGCCGGCGCGGCCCCCGGGCATACCCCGCGAGGGCGGCAGCGTGCATGCCTGCGCATTTTTCCTTGGGGGCGTACGCGGAGCGGGTAATGGTTCTGGTTTTCGTTGTCGTGCTGCCGGGGCGTGCATGGTGCCCCTTGCCGTGGTTTGTGCGCCCGGTTTCGTGCGGCACTGGTAGCGGTGCGAGTTCTTGTGGGGGTGGGCTGGTTGGGTGGGAAGGGTCCGGCGGGACGGTCTCGTGGACGGCCGGGGCGGGGCGGTCGGTATCGGCGCGTGTTCCTCTGGCACGTCCCTGCCGCTCCGCCGCCGCTCACGGTTGAGGCGGTTGATGTGGCGTGTGTGGTGTTGGTGCGGGTGTGCGGTGAGCTGGATGTAGGCACGGTGCCTCGCCTGGCTGCCGTTCTTGGTGAGCTGGAGGGGCGGCACTGCGAAGTTGACCTGGCCGGGGTGTCGTTCATGGACTCCGCCGGTATCGCACTGTTGCTGGGTCACCGGCG
Organism: Streptomyces sp. NPDC111802; assembly: GCF_055634335.1. Taxonomy (NCBI): domain Bacteria; kingdom Bacillati; phylum Actinomycetota; class Actinomycetes; order Kitasatosporales; family Streptomycetaceae; genus Streptomyces; species Streptomyces sp. NPDC111802. The sequence goes on from NZ_JBVKCZ010000086.1 coordinate 13,160, forward strand.
CCGTGCAGGGGCGGCGGGGGGAAGCCTGCGTGTGGTGGGGGTATCACCTGCCGTGAGGCGGATTCTGGAGCTGACCGCAACTACCTCCGTCTTGCTTGCCGACCCTGGCTTCCCATACCCCTGATCCCGTCCGGCGCCGCTGCTGTCAAGGGGCCTGACATACCCGAGTTCGGCCAGCCCGAAGGCCCGCGCGGTGATGCGCCTCCCAGCCGGTCGACGGGCTACGGCCCCTGCGTGACCCGGACACGGTCGACCTCGACGATGACGACGGCACGGTGGAATGAGCCGGGCGCCGGGCGGGGGCCGTCACACTCCCGGGGCAGCGCCAGTATGGCTCCGGGATTGAACTGTAGCGGCGGCTCCGCTTGTGAAGGTCGGGCGCGACTCGGACGGCTTTCACGCGGCAGTCTGGGTTCCCGGCCCGGGAGGCATGGAATCCAAGGGGAAGGCCCCAACTACCTTTGCCCACCAGCGAAAAGCCGGCCCGGTACTACAGGGGAGGTTCGTGTCGGCTAGCGGGGTGATTCGTTGAGCCTGGTGTGGAGAAGACGCTGCGTGATGTGGAGTTGTGGGCGGAGTGGT
>NZ_JBVKCZ010000087.1:0-13693 GCF_055634335.1 Streptomyces sp. NPDC111802
GCCGACATCCATCGACCAGTTCAACACCGCGGTGGCCAACCTCGCCATCAAGGCCGAGACGCGCAACGTCGGCCAGGAAGCACGGGCGGCGGCCGGGGACGATCTGACCGCCTGACCCCGCGAACCCGTAACCCGACTAAGTCTGCGTCAACGGGAGAGCAGCTCGACCGCAGCACTGAAGGCGAGACGTGCAGCTTCAGTAGTCGCAGGTGGCTTGCCAGTCCGTTGTTCCATTTTGGCGAAGGCCCGGACTGCGGCGTCGAGATATCGTGCAAGGCTCACTTGCTGCGTGGGCGTGTGACAGTCGTCCACCACTGCGGCCATCTCATCGAGCCAGTCCTGTGCATCGGCATCGCCAGCCAATTCCTCCCGGTTCTCCAGGAGACGCTGAGCCACCGCAAGTACGAGTTGATGTCGCGCGCGTGCGCTCTCTGCAACACGGCGCTCAGCCAGAGCTTGAGCTGCGATACGCCGTTCTGCTTCGATGACCGCTTCCGGTGTACGGCGGACGGGCCGGTCGCCCAATGGTCCATCAGTCAGTCTCACTGCTTGCAGACGCTTGGCCTTGTTGTAAGCCGCGCTTGGCGTGTTGACCGCAAGCGCCGTCGCTAGGTCTGCCCACTCGGCCTTCGCTGCCCGGGCGTCATCGATCGCCTTCGCCTGATGAAGATCTGTCTGTTCGCGGAGATACTCCCACAACAAGACGCGCTTGATCGCTGCAGCGCGCTGTGACGCTTCCGCGCCTCGCTTGTCCTTGAGGGCTTTCGCGTGCTTTTCGGCGTAGAGCAATGCTCCGTACAGCTCGATGTCTGCGGGCATCCGCTCGATGTCTGGGTCTTCAGCGTCCTCATGCAGCTGTCGCAGCTCTCCGACCAACGCTGCGGCATCGAGCGGGCCGACCCGGGCTGGGGCTTTGAGCAGGGGTTTCGTAGAGGCTGATGCCTTCCGGGAGCGAGGTGCCATGAACCAAGTGTGCCCTGCCGAATCTCTGATTCACAGAATGTGAATCAGAGATTCGGCAGGGGCTCGATTGCAAGGCATCGTTGCCTTTCGCCAGTTCAGAGGCTTCAGCTCGCTCTCCTGAGTCCCTGATCTGGGGAGTGGTGTCACCCGCTTCAGAGGCATCGACAGACCACTGAGGGGGATCTCCGGTCCAGCGCTGAAGGAAGTTTTGGTTGGGCAGATGTCGATGATGCTCAGGACGCTGTTCAAAGCGCTGTTACCACCAGTGTTGAGGCGATGGCGAACGGGGCGGCGTGATCGGCACGTCGCCAGCGCCCGCACCTGCGGCGCCAGTTGCCGGGCAGCGGATCGCTCCCCCTAGCTCGGCGAGGCCGAAACCGACTCATGTGACGGCTCTGTCATCGTCGATGTCACCCGGTCAATGCCGCACACCTGTACTCCCCTGCGCTGCACGGCACTGCTCACGCGGATCGACTCGCATCTCGTGTGTGCTCCGGGGCATGCCGCCAGCACCCGGCCGTCCTCAGGACGCTGGAACCAGTTCGGCTGGTCGGCCTTCTTCTCTCTCCGCGTTCGCCGCGTCGGCCGAACCAGTCTCACACGCCCACCACATACGGCTACTCCCCCGGTGGCAGCTCTTATTACGACGTAATAGCCGACCTCAACAACTGCCCACGCAAGACGCTCGGCTGGGAAGCCCAAGCCGAGCGTCTGCATCGGATCCCCACCACCACACGTCAATGCTCACGTGCTGCGACGGCCCCTAGAATCCCCACCATGACGGGGGAAGTCGTTGTTCAAGCCTGTAGGCGGTCAACGCTGCTGTTGCTCTGCGTCATCGAGGCGCCTCTTCTGATGCTCGTTCAGGATCGCCAGCATCCTGTCGAACTCGGTGACACTCATCTTGCGGATCAGGTGATGAGCCACGAAGGTGCCGTTGTCATATGGGAGGGTCGGTGCCGTACGAGAGGCAGGGGCGGCAGGACTCGTGTCGCTGCTCTCCTTAGTGGTACGCGGCTCCGGCACCACATCTGTCGGCGGGGCAGGTGCCTTCTCTACCGAGGGTTCAGCTTCAGCCTGTTCCTGTGCCGGACGCTCTATTACGTCGTAATGGCCATCGGCCTGTACCGGAGGTTCCTCTCGCGCAAGTTCTGAGTGCTGTTGCTTGTTGAGCTTGCGCTCCTGCTTCTCCACCTCCTTCCGCGCACGTTGCGTCTTCAGCTCCTCCAGGGCAGTCTCCTGCTGATCAGCAGGCTTGTTACCGACAGCACGCAGCAGGTCGATGGGTTCCTGACCGATGCGTTCCTGCAGCGCGGGCGTGAGGTTGAGCAGGGCAAGACGTTGAGAGACCCAGCCCTGAGAGCGATGAAGCCGCTTGGCCAGCGCTGTCTGGCTGCCATGAATGACGAGGAGACGCTGCAGAGCGCGTGCCTCGTCGAGCTCCTCCAGGTCCTGGCGATGGATATTGGCAACCAGAGCTGACTCGAGGAGTTCCTCTGAGGTCGTGCCCTGGTCGTCGCTGACCATCACCTTTACGGTTGCGAGGCTGGCTTCGCGCGCTGCGGCGAGGCGACTACTGCCGTCGATGACGACGTATGAGGTGTCCGGCTCAAGGTCGTTCGCACGTTCCGGGTTGGCTTTCACGTAGGCGTCGCGGTTCATGACCGTGATCGCCTGCTTCTGTCCGTGCGTCTTGAGGCTGCCTGCCAGGTCAGCCAGGTCGCCGAGGCTGGAGCGTGGATTGTCAGGGTTGAGGCTGATGCGGTGAGGGGGAAGCTCGGTCGGGGGCGCGACGCCTTCAGTGGGAACTCCCGTGGCGAGGGCCACAGCCTGACGGCGGGCGCTGATGCTCCGGGGCTGGCCGCCAAAGCGTCCGACGCCGAGCTGATCGGCTTTACTCATCGAATCTCCCGGGCCAGTGCGCGCATGCCGATTGCCTGCTGGGACTTTGGCGCGTAGGACAGCAGGGGCTGCTTCACGCGGACGGCTTCCTTTTGTTCCTTCAGGTCCCCGATGAGCCCGACAACGCGCGGATCCTTTATGTCGACCCATCCCTGGAGAGAGGACGTGGCGATGTAGCCACGACGGGAGTCATAGAGATTGACCACAATGCCCAAGTAGTCGATGTCGACTGCGAGGTCTGCTCGAAGGTCGTCGATCTGCGTGGTGAGCAACTCATACGCGTCGGCGGAGCTGTCTTCGGCTTGAACGACGATTAGAGCGCCGGACTGGCCAGGCCTCTCACCCTCACGTCGCCGCCCGTAGTAGGCGGCGGCATCCATGCTGAGTCCAAGACTGGGTGGACAGTCGACAAGGATGACGTCGTACTCCGCTTCGAGCGGGGCAAGAGCTCGTTCGAGGGCAGCTTCCCTGGCACGGACGGCCGACAGGCGCACATCAAGCAGAAACGCATCGTTGCAGGCAGGCAGGAGATGGAGTCGACCTCCGAAGGCTTCGTCGTCAATGGAGACGATGAGATCGCGGAGATCGCCCTTGGGGTCGCCCGCCATGTGATTGGTGAGGCTATCGCCAGTGATGGGCAGGGGAGTGGCGCCTAGTTGGTTGGTGAGGTGGCACTGCGGGTCAAAGTCGACGAGCAGTACCCGCAGCCCGAGTCCCGGCAGCTTCTCGATTTCGAGTGAGTTCTCGGCCTCGCCGCCTGCAGCAAGGAGTTGCTTGGCGATACGGACCGGATAGAGGCTGCCGGAGTCTTCAGCCATGGCCTCGCCGGTGCCGGCGGTGATGGCGGTCTTTCCCACCCCGCCCTTCTGGTTACAGACGATGATGCGCCGGGTGAAGGCTGGCCGTTCGATCTCCGGGGCGGGGTTGGCATCGAGCCATAGCTGGACGGACTGGGCCAACCCCTGAATGAGGGACACACGCCGGTCCGTAGCGATGCCCCGGAACTCGTCCCATTGGCCCGGGGGAAGGAAGGTAGAAAACGAATCAGCGCCAGCTGTGTCGACCGGCGCAGGCGTTGATGCAAGCTGGCACCAGTCGCGGATGCCCTGTTCGACGGCGGTCTGGATCTCGACGCCGCGTTGGGCAGCTCTGATCTTGAGGAGCTGCCGGAGTCGTCCCGGCAGCTTGGAGACGACCTTCTCGCGGTCGCTGGAGGTGACAAGAGAACTCATGCGGACACCTTACTAACGTTGAAGATCCTCTGCACCGCCCGCCCCGTTAGTAACGCTACTTACTGAGGGGTGGCAGCCAAGTAGCTGCTATTACGGCGTAATAAGTCTTCTGACGGCGCCTCAACTGTGCGGGACTATTACGCCGTAATGACCCAGCACTCTTAGCCGTACGCCGAGACCGCAGCGTACCGTCCGAAACGACTTGGAAACGGTATTTGCCTTATTTGTCAACGCGATGACGGAGAGTGCCGCCCGGAGTTGACGCAGTATCAGTGGGGCACGGTGCCCGACGGGAGGCGTTGTCGGAACTGTCCCGCTTCTGGGGCGAGTTCACTCCTGTATCGATGCTCGTTCGGACGCGCCGGGCAAACTGGCTGATGCAGTGACGGGCACCGGTGAGGTCGCTGGCCGAGGAGTCGCTGGTTGGCGAACACCGTCGCGGTCATGGCGGTCTCTATGCCGCTGTTCCCCGTGGACGGGTCGATACCGATCGGCTGCGCCGGGCTTGGCCGCAGTGCCGCTCCCGCAGGCAATCGGCCCCGACTGGTTCTGGCCGTAGACATCACCTGCTGGTGGCGACCCGACGCCCACACCTCACCGCAGCGGCAGGTGGTGACCCAGAGATCTCGTCATCGTGGCCCCGGCTACGGCTCACCCCCGCCTGGCCTTCCTGCCGGGGGGCCCGCGCAGGCGTCGGCCAGGATGCTCTCAGATGGCGTCCTGCGCAAGGCTGCCCCGCCGCTGCCGAACGCGTGGGGCTGTCATACCTGCGACGCTTCGACATCGAGCACACCTTCCGGCTGTTCAAGCAGACCCTCGGTTTTAGAACCTGCCGGAAGATCCGCGCCCCAGAGGCGGCGGACCGCCGGATCTGGCTGATCCTCGCCGGCTACACCCAGCCTCGGCCCGTCCGCTCGACCGCTCGCCGCCCACCGAACCGGCGTCGCCCCTGGGAGAGGACAAGCTCCCCAAGGAGACTCATCCCTGTCCTCGTCCGCCGGGACTTCCGACACATCCGCCGCAGGCCAACTAATAAGCCGGGCACCGGAAACACCAACCTCGGAGCAGACGACTACCGGACCCAAACGACTACGCTGCACGGGTTAAAGATCAAGCCAGGCCATGTCGCAGCCGAGGCAACCATCCATGCAACAGGCTGAATCGACAGTACGAAGTACGCGTCCCAGACAGGTCCTGATCGCACGTGCGTAACCACGGCCGTCCCCAGAGGCGGCTCCCGACGCTTTCGTAAGTGAAAGTCCAGCGCGCTCTCTTCTGTGAGTTGAACCCCCTCACCTCTGGAGAGGGCCTCAGCCGATGAACGCGTTGAACTCCCCCTCCTGACCCAGGGTCTTCGTGGGACGCCAGCTGCTCGACGAGATGACCCCGATCCGCGGGCCGGAGAAATCCGCAGCCGATGTTTCACACAGCTACCGGTAGTGCTGGCAGCACTGGGCCGGAACTGTGTGGCCGCCACCGGAGATGGTGGAGCGGGCATGGCGGGGCTCACCACGGCTTCCTGCACGCGCCTGCGCTCCGGACTGCATCTGCTGCGGCAGGGTCTTACCGACAACGGTACCTGCGGCCTCCGCGCCCCAGGTACTCCTAGAAAAGGCTGACCTGGCTAGTTGGCCATCAGCAACAGCAGAGCGCCACACATGGCTACTTGGCTGACAGAGCCTGATCGGATCCAGACGCCACGAACTCTCACTCGTCAGTGAGGCCGGACGTCTTTTCACTGCTCAGCAGGCGTTTTCCAGTGAAGACAACGGCAGGGCGCGGGTTCGGGCATACGTCACGCATTCATGCGGGGGAGTGGCGACCGCGAAGTCGGCCTCGGCCGTTGCCTCCTACATGACCAGGCCCGTCCAGTGCCTATGACCGTTTGACAGGGCTGAGGGGCTCCAATGTCACGGCGCCCCCCGTATTGGGGCGGTCAGCGCCCGACAGTCCCGCCCGGACCGGCCCCCGTATAAGGGGGAGCTATTGATTCAACTGGCCAAACGAACCGGGGCGCTGGCATCTTCCAGGCATCGCAAAAACCTGCGCAGGGCGACACGGTCGTAGGCGATGTCGGCGTGCAGGCGCTGAGGCTTGTAGTAGCGGCCGGGGTGGTGTCGAGTGTGGTGTCGAGGACGACGCGGGTGACGCCGATGAGGCCGGCGACTTCGAGCCGGTGCAGGAACGCTTCGTGCAGGCGGCTCAGACGCCAGCTCTCGGCCCGATCAGGGAACGGCGATGCACGCTCGACTTCGATATGCCGAAACGCGGCGGTAGTTGGCGCCAGACACAGCCGCTGACCGGCACACTGTCTTCGGCGGGCGGATCAACGGCTGCACGTTCTCCCACAGCCGTCCGGAACAATCCAACTCCACATACCCCGCCTCATACCGAGGTCAACAACACCTCACCGCATAGGACACGGTCTAAGTTCCGCTGAAATCGTGTAGCAGCAGGTTACCCCGCTTGATCCATTCGGAGAGACCCCATCGTCGGGGGTGTTGCAGGGCAGCCCCGACGGCCGTCCCCTGCAAGAGCAGGTCTCCTATGCCAAGACCCTGCCAAGGGCCGTGAGTGACTGAGGGACTCAGTCTGGTGTCGCTTAGCAAACCTGAGTCCCTGTAGTGCCGCCCTGCTTAAAAACCGCCTGACCAGGCACGGAGCTGATTTTTCGAAGGGAACGGACCCTTGTGTAGGGACTGTAGGGACTCAAGTTCCTAATTATGACGTAGCTACGTGAGGTTGATGTACGCGCGGGCACGCATGTCTCGGATCACAGTGAGTAGCACATAATTAGAGCTTTGAGTCCCTACAGTCCCTGGCAGTACGGCGATAATGGCTCTGACCTGCAAAGATGGACAGGGACCGAAGCTCTCTGACCACGTTCATGAGTACCTGCTCTTGGACCCTGACCCCTGCCCGGCGCGGGAGCAGGCGGTGTCCGCGCCCGCCCAGTGCAGGAGTCTTTCCTTCTTCTTGAGTCCCTCGGTCTCCCACAGCCTCCAGGGGACTGACCTCTATGCCGAGCGCGAGAAGGAGGGCCGCTCCTGCCGTACGTTTCCGAGGCTGAGTCACTTCAGTCGCTCAGATATCGGTGCATAGAGCTCTTATTGGGCGAATCTCCCCCCCTGTGCAGGGTCCGAAGGGACCCAAGGGACCGAGGGAACTGATAGAACGGACACGCGGCGGCGCCGGGAACACACTTCTGTGCAGGGTGGTTCTAGACTCTTCCCGAAACACAGTCCCTTCAGTCCCTGAGGGGACATCATGCGGGCCCTGCAGCCTCGTGTCTCTCCACCAGGAGCAGCTGCCAGGGCCCCAACACCGAGACCAGACAAGGACGACCGCGTGCCTCGCCCCGGTGAGATTCGTATGCCTGCTGCCTCAGCAAGGCTGACGACGTCGCACGCCGTGGCTCGCTGGTGCGCAGCACAGGGCTGGCCTGTTCATCCCTTGGCCCCAGGCCGGAAGACGCCGGTGGCCAACTGCTCAGAGTGCAGGGACCGGCGTCATAACCCCAGAACGTGCCCGTGTATCCCAGCGGGACGCCCCTGCCACGGCTTCCACGCCGCCACCACCAACCAGCAACACATCGATGCCTGGTGGTCCGATAGTCCAACGTCAGGTGTGGGCCTTGCCTGCGGTCCGGCCAACTTGGTCGTCATTGATGTCGACGCGCACGCGGCTCAGGTCCCTGCCCGCAGCCGGCTGCTGCCAGGGATCCCTATCCATGACGAGGTGAATCTCGACGGCCTCGCCTCAGGTTTTGACACTCTTGCACTCCTGGCGGCATTCCGGCGACAGCCGAATCCGGTAGAGGACGACACCACTCTGCGTGTGCGCACGCCCTCAGGGGGCCTGCACATCTGGTACCGCAACCCTGATACAGGCATCCGTTTCCGTTGCTCAACCGGTTCCAGCCGCAAGGTCGCTTTGGCCTGGCAGGTCGACGTTCGTGCGGATGGGGGCTACATCGTGGCGCCCACCACCTCCACAAGCCGCGGCACATACACCGCGGAGGGTCCAAGGCGTGTGCCGGCTCCTCTGCCGGACTGGTTGCGGGACGAACTCATCCGTACCGGGCACGTCATTACGCCTTCGCTGACAAAGCCGAGTGTGCCCACGGAGCCTGTCTCCAGGCGCCGTGGGAAAACCTCGGCTGCCCATCGTGTCCTGGACCCGTTGATCGCTTTGGTCGCGCAGTGTGCGTCCGCGCCTGAAGGAGCTGGTTTCACCGAGAAACTCAACCGGGCCGCCTACACCGCAGGAGGTTTGGTAGCAGCCGGTCATCTTGAAGAGGCCGCTGTGCGCGCCCTCTTGCTGGAGTCCGCCCACCAGGCCCGTCCCTGGCAGACAGGCCGTAATGAAAAGATTGTCGCCGACGGTCTTGCCGCAGGGGCCGCCCACCCGTTCCACCTAAAAGGACATTCATGAGCAGCGCCGAGAGCACACCGCGTTTCGACGCCCATGCCGCCGCTCAACAGATGTTCGACCTCGAGACTGTTGAGCCGCCGTCTCCCTTGCCGCTGCCTGCTCAGTCCTCGCCGCTCATGCCGGCGACCTTCTCTGGTCGGCAGCCCCCAGCCGGGCCACTGCCTCCTTCTCTCACCGACCGCGGCAATGCCAAGTTGTTCGTCCAGCTGTACCGCGACCGATTCCGCCATGTCGAAGGCCTCGGGTGGTTTGCCTGGGACGGCTACCGTTGGAAGCGTTCCGGGGGTGAGAAGGCTGCGCTATGGGCAGCGGGGGAGATGGCCGAGGACATGGGCGACAGCGACCCTCGAGGGTTGTACAGCGACCGGGAATTGCTGCAGCACAAGAAGCGCACCTTGTCCACGACTGGAATGAAGGCGCTCCTCACTCAGGCCAAGGCTTCACCCGACCTTTCCGTAGACCCCGACGTTCTCGACGGCGATCCGTATGCCCTATGCACTCCAGCGGGCGTCGTCGACCTCCACACCGGTCAGCTGCGCAAACCTGACCCCATCCGGGACTTTCACTCCCGTGCGACGAGTGTTGCCCCCCAGAAGATGGAGACGCCTCGTTGGCACCGCTTCCTGGCCGATACGTTCGGCGACGACGCGGAGGGACAGGAGATGATCGACTTTCTGCATCTTCTGCTCGGTTACTCCATCACTGGCGATGTCGGAGCTCAGGTTCTGCCTTTCCTCCATGGCCAGGGCAAGAACGGTAAATCTGTCTTGCTCGACACCATGATCCAGATTCTTGGTGACTATGCAGACGCCGCTCCACCCGGCTTCCTCATGGATCGCGGTGCCTTCTCCGAACACTCCACCGAGCTCACTGAACTGCACGGGCGGCGGCTGATCGTGTGCAGTGAGCTCAAGCCCAACGACAAATTTGATGAAGCACGTGTCCGTCTCCTGACCGGCGGTGACAAGATCAAGGCCCGGCGAATGAGACAGGACTACTTCTCCTTCACTCCCACACATCACCTGTGGCTGCTAGGCAACCACAGGCCGGAGGTTTCCACCGGCGGCTTCGCTTTCTGGCGCCGGATCCGTCTGTTGCCCTTCGAACGTGTTGTTCCGGACGGGCGAAAAATCGACAACCTTGCCTTTGAACTGGTCCGGGACGAAGGGCCGGGCATTCTGCAGTGGCTCTTGGAGGGTGCCCGTCGCTACCTCACTACTCGTGACCCTCTCGAGGGACCAGACCGTGTCCGTATCGCCACCACGGCCTATGCCAATACCGAAGACCACATTGGCCGTTTCCTTGCTGAATGCTGCACACGGGACTCCGAGGCCCACCCCGATCTCCGTGTTGAGCAGGGTCTTCTGTACTCGGCTTACAGCTCCTGGTGCAGCGCAGGTGAGGGTATCCGGCCTGCCAGCCCCCGTGCCTTTGCCACGAGAGTCCGGCAGGAAGTCGGCCTTGCCTCCCCCACTGACATGATCAAGTCCAACGGGCGCAAGTACTACCCAAACATCGCGCTCGTCACGAACGAATGACCCCATACTGCCCAGTAGGCCGGGACACTGCGTCGCGCGCCCTACACCTCCACCCGAGGCACCCTTAGGATGAACAGTAGGCCCCCATTGGTGGCGGCCCCGACACCGTCGTCGAACATGAGCCGGCTCGCGGACTGCGGGATCCCGCACCCGCCCCCATGCCCGGCACAACACGGCCGTCGGCCGACGAAGGAGAGGCTTCAGCCATGAGCTCGCTGTTGAACGAGGGCGATCTCATCCACGAAGTGGACGTGGTTTGGCTGGAGGACACCGACGACCTGGATTACGTCCGTCAAGCTCTTGACAAGACCCCACGTCGTACCAGCAAGCCGCGCTACGCGCGCGATGGACGGATGGTCGGCTACGCCCTCCTCGACGACGGAGCCGAACCCGACCCCGACAGCGGCTTGTACAAACGCCGCGTCTTCTTCCTGCTTCCGCATGATCGAGACAGCTTCCCTGATGGTCTGTACCAGCAGGGAGCCCCAGGAGAAGCTGTGGACCCGCGGACCATCGAGCCGAAGAAGCCGGGGATCAAGACGCCTCGATCGCAGAGTGGACACAAGCCCATAGCATCCGCTGCGACCTGACGGGGGAGGGGTTCCCGTTCCGCTCAGCCGATCCGGCTGGAGCCCAGACGGCTATATCGTCGGTTGGGGCCCACTTATGTGTTCAAGTCGACAACGCGCGCGGCGGCGTTCTGCGCACTTCACGCTCGGCGGTTCCTCGCACTGGTGTCGGCTAGGACCTGGTATCGGCTACCAGCCATCGTGCCATGGGGTGGTCGGATGGGTACCGGTCGCGGGACCTTGTGTTGGGGCTCAGTCACCTGGGCTCGCGAGGTCTGCTTTCTGAAGGTCGCGCGACTGGCCTGACGTCCAATCTGGCGCGGCCGGCGTTGTAAAGGGCTCTGCGCTTGCGGCTGCGCCCGCAGTTCAGCAGCTCGCTTTTGTGAGCGGGAGGAAGCCAACAGTGTTGGGCTTGGCTCTGATCGGGCATGTCCTGTTTGGGTAGCTGTTAGGCGAAGCTGCCCTTAGTGTCTCGGCTTCCTCTGCGCGGGAAAATCAGAGCAGAAGGGCGACGTCTTCTAGTGAGGAATATGGCATCTCATTGACGTTAGCCTGAAACTCATATCTAACATTGGTGTATAACCGACCCTACGCACGAACAGACAGGTCAACTGGTGACGCTCAACACGCATCGCTGGTGGCGCGACGCGGTGATCTACCAGGTGTATGTCCGCAGCTTTCTGGACAGCACCGGCGATGGCGTCGGCGATCTCGCCGGGGTCCGGGCGGGGCTGCCGTATCTGAGGAAGCTCGGAGTGGACGGGATCTGGCTGAGTCCCTTCTATCCCTCGCCGCAGCACGACCACGGCTACGACGTGGCCGACTACTGCGGCGTCGACCCGGTCTTCGGCGATCTCGCCGAGTTCGATCTGCTGGTGGCGGCGGCTCGGCGGCTGGGCATCAAGGTGCTGCTGGACATCGTCCCGAACCACTGCTCCAGCGAGCACCCATGGTTTCAGGAAGCGCTCGCATCTGCACCGGGCAGTCAGGCAAGGGCACGCTTCCATTTCGCTGACGGCCGTGGCCCGGACGGGTCCGAGCCGCCCAACAATTGGCACGCGATGTTCGGCGGCCCGGCCTGGAGCCGGGTGACCGAGGCCGACGGCCGACCTGGCCAGTGGTACCTGCACATGTTCACACCAGAGCAGCCCGACTGGAACTGGCGCAATCCGGAGGTCGGCGCCGAGTTCGACCGCATCCTGCGCTTCTGGCTGGACCGGGGTGTTGACGGTTTCCGTATCGATGTCGCTGCCGGTCTTTTCAAGCACTCGGAGCTGCCCGACTCGGACGACCCTGAAGCGGACAGCCGTACCCGTGACTCGGTGAACCCGCTGGCGTGGAACCAGCCCGAGGTGCACTGGGTGTGGCGCCAGTGGCGTTCAGTGTGTGAGGAGTACACCGCGCGCGACGGCCGCGAGCGCCTCTTGGTTGGTGAGGTGTCCGTCCCGACCGCGCGCGAACACGCCCTGTACGTTCGCGACGATGAGCTGCATCAGGCTTTCTTCTTCGACCTGCTCAGCGCCCCCTGGGATGCGGACGCCTTCCGCAAGGTCATCTCCGAGGCCATGCAGGACATAGCCGACACGGGCTCGACGGTCACCTGGGTCCTCAACAACCATGATCAGGTCCGCACGGTCACCCGCTATGGGGAACCCGCGACCGAGGGCAGCGGACTGGGTGCCGCGCGGGCGCGTGCCGCTGCGCTGCTGATGCTGGCGCTGCCCGGGGCTGCGTACATCTACCAGGGCGAGGAGTTAGGTCTGCCCGAGGTCGTCGATCTGCCCGACGAGGTGCTCACCGATCCGATCTTCCGCCGCACCGGAAGCCGGGCCCGTATCCGCGACGGCTGCCGGGTGCCGCTGCCCTGGTCCGGGCAGGCGTCGCCGTTCGGCTTCACCTCCGGCGCGGAGAGCGCCAAGCCGTGGCTGCCGCAGCCGGAGTACTTCGCCGAGTACGCCACGGACCGCGCCCTCGCCGACACCCGCTCCTTCTGGCACCTGTACCGCGACGGCCTCCAACTGCGCGCTGCGTTACCCCAGTTGGGCGAGGGCGCGCTGCGTTGGCTGGACAGCGCCCCCGGTGTCCTGGCCTTCGTCCGCGGCGACGGCCTTGTCTGCGCCGTCAACTTCGGTACGACCCCCACCCCGGCTCCGGTCTCGGGCACCCCGCTGCTGTCGAGCGGCCCCTGCCCGGCCGGGGTGCTGCCCGGTTCGACCGCGGCCTGGTGGATCACGGACTGCGCGATCCACTGATGTACAGCTCCAGCTGATGCGCGTCATTCCCTCTGCCTTCCCCCTGAACTGAAGGGATCTCCCAGTCGTGATGTCAAGCCGTAGATGTGACAGGGGGTGAAGCTTGGTGGCGCTGTCCGTCACGGATCGTCGCCCACAGGAGGTTGATGCTGTGGAGGGCGAGGGCAAGCAGGGCCTGCTTGTGGGGCTTCCCTTCGCTTCTCTTTCGTTGGTAGTAGGCCTTGGAGGCCGGGCAGGTCGTGGGGGCCGGGCCGGCGAAGCCGGAGAGGCGGTCGGGGGGTGCCGAAGGCGTGAATTCGGCGCCGAGCTTGGGGCCCAAACCAGGCAAACTGCAGATCACCTTGGCCAGCGCCGTCTTCGCAACCCCGGTCCAGATCTTGGGCACGCTTCCTTCGCCAGCTCGTCAATTCGATCTCACATTGGCGGTCGAGTCGTCGCGGGGGGTCCAGGCGGTCAGTCTGTTAAGACAATCCACGGTTCACCGATAACAGCCATACCCAGACCCCATGGTCCCTCCGATCCTACGAATGACCAGATCTGACCAACGCTTTGGAAGGTAGGACATCGATGATGATGCGACGACGTACGACCCTGCTCACCGGCTGCACCGCCCTCGTCCTGGCGCTCGGCGCGACCGCCTGCGGAGATGGTTCCGACTCCGAAGACAGTGGTGAGCAGTTATTAAAGGGCCAGACGGTCACGGTGGCGGGTGTCTGGTCCGGCAGTGAGCAGAAGAACTTCCAGAAGGTGCTGGACGCGTTCACCGAGAAGACCGGTGCCAAGACCCAGTTCACCTCCACCGG
>NZ_JBVKCZ010000088.1:0-13612 GCF_055634335.1 Streptomyces sp. NPDC111802
CTCGCTTCGCAACAAGTTGATCTACCAGGAGTCCCGTTGCCTCGTTCCCGCACCCCCTTGACAAGCACCTCAAGATCCAAACGCAACGGTGTTGTCACAAAGGCGCAAAGTGGCGTCGTGTGCACGATATTCGCTGCTTGCGAGTCCTGTACGGCACTGGGCGCGTGCGGTGCACTGCTTAGATCTGGCGTGCGTCTCGCGGGCGCAAAGAGCTGAATCCGGTTACTGGGGGCGTCACCCGGTCATCGCTTCCCGAAGTCGTCTAGTTGTTGATGGAATCAAACTCAAGTAGATGATTGATGGTTCGCGTGTCAAGTGAAGTGCCAAGTATTCCCCGGGGCCGGGCGCTAGCTATGGAATCGATCTAGCAGTGGATCTGAGAATGGTCATTCTTCAGGAGAAGTCGAAATTGAGGGCTCCGATATTTAGCCATTCTGGCGAATTTGCTGGAATGCGCGAGGATTTTCTGGCCATGTCGTTTCGGCAGATTTTTAGGGTGCGGCACCAGTGGTGCCTTCCGCCGGGAGAGTTCACAGGTGACGGGCGGCCGCACCTCTTTCAGCTGACCGTGCATAAGCGGCGGCTGTTCGACCCTGGCTTGCGGACCGAAATGACCGGGCGCGCCGCGGTACCCGTTGAGGCCATGCACAGCAGGAGTCCTGAACGGTGAGGGCCTTAGTCAAGCCGGGACCAGGGCCGGGGCTGGCCCTTCTTGACGTGCCCGTTCCGGCTCCGGGCCGTCGCGATGTGCTCATTCGAGTCCTGAGGTCTGGTATCTGCGGTACTGACGTACACATCCACGAGTGGAACCCGTGGGCGGCGCGGACGATTGTCCCGCCCCGCGTGATCGGTCATGAGTTCGTCGGCGAGATCGTGGAGACCGGCCCCGAGTCCGGAGAACTGAGGGTCGGTGACATCGTCAGCGGCGAAGGGCATTTGACCTGCGGCCTCTGCGTGAACTGTCGGTCTGGGAAGCGACATCTGTGTCCGTTCTCGGAGGGCCTGGGCGTGCAGCGCGATGGGGCATTCGCCGACTACCTAGTCCTTCCCGCCGAGAACGTCTGGGTGCACCGCAGCGGTGTGTCCCTGGATGCGGCAGCCGTCTTCGATGCGTTTGGCAACGCCGTCCACGTCGCCGATACGTTTTCTGTGGAAGGCCGTACTGTTTTGGTCACTGGTGCAGGCCCGATCGGCGTCATGGCGGCCGCAGTTGCCAGGCACCGTGGGGCACGTCTGGTGGTGGTCACTGACGTTAGCCCGTTCCGCCTCGCCCTCGCCCGAGCGGCCGGCGTCCAGCACACCATCGAGGCTCGTGCGGGGGCCGTTGCACGAGTGGTCAAGGAGCTCGGGCTCGGTGACGGCTTCGACATCGGCTTCGAAATGTCAGGAAACGGAAACGCGCTCCGCGATGTCCTTTCCGCCGTCAGCCGCGGCGGAAAGATCGCCGTTCTGGGACTTCCCGGCGACCTGATCCCTACCGACTGGGCCGCTATTTCCCTGCGGATGCTCACCGTCCAAGGCGTCAGCGGTCGCCGTGTATTCGATACCTGGCAGAGCATGGCACGCCTCGTCGAGCAAGGCATCGACCCGTCATACACCGTCACCCATCACTTCCCGATCGAGGAACATGCCAAGGCATTCGCCACAGCAGCTGAGGCAACCGCAGGCAAAGTGATCATCAACTGGTCTCAGCCCACAGGAGCCAACCCGTGAGCGGTCTCGACGTACGCGTCCATGCTTCGATTACTGACATCGGCGTCGAGTGGGACCAGTTCATGACCTCAGCACGAGCCCCGGTTTTCTACCGCCGCCCGTTCTTGAGCGCTTTCGAACAACACCCCCTGCACCCTGTCCAGCGCACTTCATACCTCATCGTCACCGACCAGCACGGGCAGGTGCGAGCGGCGCTGCCCACCTACCTCCAGCAGGACGTCGATCCCATGGGGGTCCTCACTGACCACTTCCCACACGCGTTGGGCCTGCCCGTACTGCTCTCCCATGTCTGGCACTGCTTCGACACCGTCCTGCCCGTACATGAAGACGACGACGGTGAGGCAGTACGGACCACGCTCGCCGCACTGCGCCGCCAGGCAAGAGAAACGGGTGCACAGCTATACGGCATGGTCAATGTCGACGAAGCGGGACCACATACCCGGCATCTCACCGAAGCCGGCATGCGCTCGGTGGAGATCGACATCGGATGGGGACTCGACCTGACCAAGGTGTGCGACTTCGACGACTACCTGACCACACTCGCCACGAGGCCACGTCGCAACCTGCGTCACGACCTGCGCCGCGCCGAACAAGCTGGGCTAACCACCGCATTCACACACCCTGGTCGCGCAGATCTGGACGGGTTCGTACGCCTGGCCCGGGCCACAGCCGCGAAGTACAACAATTCCAGCTACTACCAGCCCGGGCTCTTCCAGAAATTCGTTCTCGCCCTGGGAGACGACGCCCGGGTACTGGAACTACGCCTCGGCGAACGCCTGGTCGGTTCAGCCCTCGCCCTCGCCGATGACACCCGGCTGCATTTTTGGGCATGCGGTGTCGACTATGACGCCTGCGCCGGCTTCAGCCCCTTCTATATCGCCTTTACCGAGATGTTACGTGAAGCCATGGCAACCGGAAAACCTTGGTTCGAGACAGGCCGACGCAATCCGATATTCAAACAGAGGTACGGACTTACCCCCCGAACCTTGCATGCCTGGCTCTCGAACGAATGACTCGTCCTAATAACATTCCAGACGGCGGGCTCTGCCGGAGTGGTCGATCCGATATCGGCCCTGGCGCCGGAAAACTCGACAATAGGCTGTTGGCGAAGTATGGAAATCCATACCCGGCGGCCCGGTGGAGTCCGTCCCATCCTTCATGCTGCACTCCAAGACCTACCAGACCTACCCGAGTCGAGCTCGCGCCCCCAGGCTGATCATCTATGCGACCCCCGTTATCGATCATTGTTCTACGCGGGGTTGGTGTGTCGCGATGTGCTGGTATGTGCTGCTGGTGTTATCCAGCGGAGGCTGTGGCTGGGGCGGCTAGCTCATCCCGATCTGGTTTACCCGTAGTGAGTCCGGAAATGGCTTGGATCCGCCCTAGGCAACCCGGATCACTTAGATGACGCTTCCCGTGGCAGTAGGTCTTTCCTCGCTGGCGGTGGGACTTCGCTTCTGTGGTTTGTCGGGCAGAACTATTTGGAGGTTCGCGTGGGTAGTCAGTTTGATGGTTTGGCCCTCGCTTACGAGAGTACGGCGGCGGATATGGCGGTACGCCGTGATCTTGAGTATCCGAGTTACTTTGAGGCGCTTGGGGAAATCAAGGGATTGTCAGTTCTTGATCTCGGGTGTGGCAGTGGGGTTTACAGTCGGCGGTTGCGCTCCCATGGTGCCAGGCGTGTCGTGGGCGTGGATGTTTCGGAGGGCATGCTCGGCTATGCCCGGCAGCGGGAGGAGCGGGAGCGGCTGGGCATCGAGTACCTCCATCGCGATATCACGCGCCCAGCCGATGCACCCGATCCCGAACTGGACGGTGCCTTCGACCTGGTGGCCGGTGTGTATGTGACCCCGTATGCCCCGACCGTCGAAGCGCTGCGGGGCCTGTTCCGTACCGCGCGGCGGGCATTGCCAGTATCTGGTGGACGCTGCATCACCTATGCGCTGAACCCGGAAGCAGCGGTGGCGCCTGGATACTACGCCGACTACGACTTCGAGCTGGTGACTGTTGACGGAGACCAGGAGGTGCCCGATGGTGCACCACTGACACTGGCCATCACGCTTCCCGAACACCCCACCTTCTCCCTTACCGCCTACCGGTGGTCCCGCACCACCCAGGAGGAGGCTGCGCGCGCTGCGGGCTTCGAGAGCCTGGAGTGGATCTGGCCGAAGGTCACCGACGAGGGGCTCGCCTCGTACGGAGCGCCGTATTGGAAGAAGTACCTGGACTGTCCCCACACACTGATCCTCAGCTGCGTCGCGGGGCCCCAGGCTTGAGAACGAAGGCGGGAATACGGAGGCCATCGACAACAGAGGGGAGTGTCATGGGAGAGCGTGCTGGGCCGGACGGCGGGAGCATGACTGGCCAGGTGGCCTTGGTCACCGGGGGTGCCAGGGGAATCGGACAGGCCTGTGCGGTGGCTTTGTCTCGGGCCGGGGCCGTAGTAGTGATCGCAGACATCGACGGTGCCGCGGCGGCGAAGACCGCACAGATGCTCCGAGACAGCGGTGGCACTGCGCTGGATCAGGAGTGTGACGTGACACGGCCGGAACATACGGCTGAGCTGATCACTGAAGTGGTGTGCGCATACGGCCGCCTGGACTGCGCTGTCAACAACGCTGGCGTCAATGAGCCGGGACAGACCGCGGCCGACCTTTCCCCACAGGTGTGGGACCGGATCTTTGCTGTGAACGTGAAGGGCGTCTGGCTGTGCATGCAGGCCGAGATCCGACAGATGCTGGATCAGGGCAGCGGTGTGATCGTGAACTTGGCCTCGACCCTGAGCCTGGTTGCCTCGCGCGAGGCAACCGCATATGTCGCCAGTAAGCACGCCGTTCTAGGGCTGACCCGAGCAGCCGCTGTCGACTACGCCGCACGCGGTATCCGCGTCAATGCCGTATGCCCTGGCCCGGTGCCCACCGACATGATGCACCACGTCGTACGCGGGGATGCCGCAGCGGTTGAGGAGCTGCGGGCGTCCGCCCCCACCGGGCGGTTCACCACGCCCGAGGAAGTCGCAGCCGCAGTGATGTGGCTCTGCTCGCCGGCTGCCTCCCACGTCCTGGGGCACGGCCTGGTCGTGGACGGAGCGTGGACAGCCGTATGACACACCCTTCCCGTCCTTCCGGCAAAGGGCCCAGCAATGCCCCATCAGTGAAGGCACTCATCCCCCGACGTGCCGACGCAGCCTTCGAACGCAGCTTCGCCGGCGACGTCATCCGCCCCTCCGACTCGGCATATGACAGCGCGCGCCGGGTCTGGAACGGGATGATCGACCGCCGTCCTCTTCTCATCGCCCGTCCCCGCACGGTCGCCGACATCGAGCTGAGTATCCGTTTTGCCGTGGACCACCACCTCCCACTCGCCGTGAGAGGAGGCGGACACAACGTCACCGGCAGCGGCACGTGTAGCGAGGGCCTGGTCCTCGACCTTGGCCTGCTACGCGCCGTGGACGTCTGCCCGGGCGAGTACGTCGCCCGGGCACAAGGCGGGGCTACCTGGGGCGATTTAGACCGGGCCACGGCCGCCTACGGGCTGGCAACCACGGGCGGGATGATATCCACCACAGGCGTCGCCGGCCTCACCCTCGGTGGCGGGGTCGGCTGGCTGATGCGGGCCTATGGCCTGGCATGCGACAACCTGACCCAGACGGCCCTGGTGACGGCCCGCGACGGAGTGATCACCGCTGACCGGTCGCAGAATAGCGAGCTGTTCGCCGCCCTGTGCGGCGGCGGGGGCAATTTCGGCGTCGTGCACGAATTCACCTACCGCCTGCACCCGGTGACCGAAGTCCTGGGCGGCTACGTCATCCATCCCCTCGAACACGCCCAGGACGTCCTGGGCTTCTACGCCGATTGGTGCCGCACGGCACCCGATTCGATCACCACGGCCGCCGCGTTCTTCACCGCCCCACCCGATGCCGCCCTTCCAGCGGGAGTACGCGGCAGGCCCGCACTCATGGTCGCCCTATGCGCCCTCGGCCACGCCGAGGAGCGAGAACACCTCGCCGAGCCCTTGCGCTCCTTCGGCCCACCCGCAGTGGACCTCGTGCAGCCCATGCCCTACCCCCAGCTGCAGTCCCTGCTCGATGCAGGCTCGCCCCCAGGACTGCGCAACTACTGGAAGCCGGGCTACGTCACCGACCTTCCAGCCCAGTTGATCGCAGACATGGTCGAATACGCCGCGCGGCCCCCCTCGCCTTCGGCCCAGATCCTCATCCACCAGCTCGGCGGTGCCGTCACCCGCGTCCCGCAAGGACACACGGCCGTAGCTCACCGCCATGCCCCCTATCTGATCAATGCCGTTGGCATGTGGGACAGCCCCGAAGACGATGACCGTGGCATCGCCTGGGCACGAGGGCTTAGCCAACGCCTCGCCCCCTTCTGTACCGGCGCCTATGTCAACTACCTCGCTGATGAGGGGCCCGCAGCAGCAAGTGCGGCATACGACCCCACTACACGTGCACTGCTCGAACGCGTCAAAGCCCGCTGGGACCCGGACAACATCTTCAAGCCCAGCCACAACATCGCCCCGCCACGCGAGTAACAACCAAGGGGACGCATTATGCACCGGCTCATTTGCCTCTTCGGCTACCCCGACGATCCCGCCGCGTTTCAAGAACACTACCGGAACATCCACATCCCTCTGGGAAAACAACTACCCAGAGTCAAACGATGGACCATCGGGTTCTTCGAGACACGGAACGGAGAGCCCCCGCCTCCCTATTACATGATCGCCGAGCTCTGCACAGAAACACGCGAGGACATGGAAAATCTCCTGGCCTCCCCGCAGGGACAGGCAGCATCAGCCGATGTCAACAACTTTGCCACCGGGGGAGTTACCCTCCTCCTCCACCCGGAAGAAGTGATTCACCCGGAGCCAGACACGGGTTAAAGACGGCTATTTAACGTCGTGGGGCTCTCGATCTCGAGATGTCGGACGGCACGGCTCTCACACTTGCCGAACCCCAGAAGCGGAACCCCTCGCTGCCGTTCAAGTCTGGAGTAATACCGTCGCTATCCCCACACCGCCAGCACACCGGACAGGCCGACCACGGCTGCCGCCACAGAGGCGGCGTTCCCGATGTCCTTGGGACTCACTAACCACACAAGATCAGACCCGCAGTCGTGGCGGCACACAGCAGCCACGTCACCGCCCACCGTTGCCGCATCCCTCCCCCTGCCCTGCTCTCACCCGGCGTCCGTTCGTAGGCACCCTGAGGGTCCCCTCGTAGCGTGGAGTCCGTGATACCAGGGGGAGTTGAGGTTCATGGGGTCCATGCAACAGAAGTACGAGGCGGAGTTCCGTGAGGGTGCTGTACGCATCGTGATCGAGACCGGCAAACCCATCCCGGAGGTGGCCGAGGACCTCGGGGTCCTCCCGGGACGCTGCACAGCTGGGTCTCACGCTGGAGGAGGAACGGCTCGGCTTCCTCCGACCGGCCGGCGCCCGCTGCCTCGGGCGGCCGGCTGCGTGATGGTGAACGCGCGGAGCTGGAACGGCTGCGTCGGGAGATGACCGAGAAGAACAACTGAGGTCTTCTCTTCGGGGTGACGGTGGATCAGTCTTTGGGTGTATGCCGGTAGTTGTGTGGTATTCCGATGGGGGTGGCCTGACTCCGAAGCAACGGGCCGTGAGAGAGCAAGTTCGTTTTGAGGCTGCCGAGTTGTTTGCTCAGCAGGTTCCGCCGCCGGTGGTGGCCAGGCGGTTACGGGTGTCACGGAAGTCGGTTTATACCGGAACCCCCGGTACGACGGCGCAGCGACATCCACGATCCGGTCCCTCCCACGACGATCTACACCAAGATCATCCCACCCCGCTCCTCAACTTGATAACACCCCCTCGCCCTCTCCTCGCATGCCCTTGTGGGCTGCCTCGCGTAGTTCTGTTTTGCGTATCTTTCCTGTTGCCGTGGTGGGTAGCGCGTCGACGAAGCGTATTCCTCGAGGGATTTTGTAGTGGGCTAGTTTGTCTGCGCAGTATGTGCGTAGTTCATCGGGGTGTGGAGGGCTGGTTCCTGGGCGAGGTTGGATCCATGCCATGAGATCTTCCCCTAAGCGGGGGTGGGGGATGCCGATGACGGCTGCGTCGTGGATATCGGGGTGGGCGCGTAGGACGTCTTCGATCTCTCGTGGGGAGATGTTTTCCCCGCCTCGGATGATCATGTCGGTGATGCGTCCGGTGATGGTGATGCGTCCGGGTCTGTCCATGGTGCCGAGATCGCCGGAGTGCATCCAGCCTTCGCTGTCCACGGCGTTTGCTGTGTGGGCGGAGTCGTTCCAGTAGCCCAGCATGACGAGATATCCGCGGATACAGATTTCGCCTGGTACGCCGCGGGGTTGGATGTGGCCTGTGTCGGGATCGACAACCTTGATTTCGGTATGGGGTAGTGGGGGCCCGGTGGTGGTGAGTCGTTGGTCGAGCGGGTCGGTGGCGTGGGACTGGGCTGCGGTGGGGGATGTTTCGGTCATGCCGAATGAGGTGGTCAGTGCAGAGATACCCATACGCTGTACCACCTCTTCGAAGAGGGGTCTCGGGCAGGGGGCGCCGGCCATGATGCCGGTGCGGAGGCTCGACATGCGGTAGGTGCTGAGGTTTAGTGCGGAGAGTTCGGCGAGGAACATGGTGGGGACGCCGTATAGGACTGTGCAGCGTTCTTGCTCGATTGCCTGGAGTGTGGCTGTAGCGTCGAAGGCTGGGGCGGGGAGCACGATACAGGCACCCCGGATGGTGCAGGCCAGCGTGCCGAGCACCATGCCGAAGCAGTGGAAGAGGGGCACGGGCAGGCAGAGTCGGTCTCGGTCGGTGTAGTCGAGTGCTGTTCCCACGAAGTAGGCGTTGTTGAGGATGTTGTGATGCGACAGCGTCGCGCCTTTGGGTGTGGCGGTGGTGCCTGAGGTGTATTGAATGGTGACTGGGTCGGAGACTGAGCACGCTTGCTGGGCCTGGGTTAGTGCTCGTGGGTCGCTGTGGCGGCCGCTCCGTAGCATGGCGTGCCAGTCCGAGCTGTCGATGATCAGAGTGCGCTTCAGGTCGGGGCAGTCGGGCCGGACCTTGTCGAGGAGTTCGGGGTAACTGGTGCCCTTGAATTCGGCGGCGGCGATGATGGTGCTGACACCGGATTGCCTGAGAGCAAAGCGCAGTTCGGGGAGTCGGCATGCGGGGTTGATTGGGGTGAGGATCGCGCCGATCTTGGCGGTTGCGTACTGGATGAGAACCCATTCTGCACAATTGGGAGCCCATAGTCCGACTCGGTCGCCGTGGGATACTCCAAGGGCGAGCATACCGAGAGCCACTGCGTGGATATCGGCCTGTAGTTCGTGGTAGTTCCAGCGTCGTCCGGTCCAGTACTCGACAAGTGCATCGCGATCGGGGTATTGGGATGCGGTGTGGTCGAAGTCATCGCCGATAGTGTGTAGCAGCAGCGGAGGGTGTAGAGGGCCCACTGCATGGCTGGGGTGGTCGAGTTCGCAGGAGTCCGAAGGTGTCATGGAGTCCTCATCTCGGTAACAGCGCTTTACGTGGCGCGGCGGGCTATGAGGGCGTCGAGGACGTGCTGAAGTCTGGCAGGCGGTTCTCGGAGAAGGCTGCGAGGCCCTCAGCTGCCTCTTTCCCCAGAAACGCCTTTTGCCCGTAGACGGCTTCGGCGTGCAGAGCGGCGGATAGTGGCATATCGCTCAGGCGCATCACCGATTCTTTGATGACGTGCAGTGACTGCTGGCTGAGCCGCGCGAGAGCTGCTGCCTTGTCGTGCGCGGCAGTGAGTAAATCAGCAGGATTGACGACCGTGCTGATCAACCCGATCGAGTGGGCTTCGGTCGCATCGATGCGGCGGCCGGTCAAAAGGAGATCCATGGCGTGTGCGTAGGGAATCTGACGCACGAGTCGGGTGAGCGTGCCACCTGCCGGGACCAGGCCGACACCTGCTTCGGGCAGTCCGAAGACGGCGGTGCTCGCGGCGATGCGGATGTCCGTTCCGAGCAGAAGTTCAAGGCCGCCGCCCAGACAGTAGCCGTCGACCGCGGCGATAACGGGCTTGAACAGGTTTGTGTTCTTCAGATGGGCGCCGTCCCACGCTGAGATGTCGAACTGGCCTCCAGTCAGTCCAGGAGCGGCCTCGGTGAGGTCAGCGCCGGCACAGAATGCCTCACATGTGGACCCTCGCAGCACGGCCACGCGAATGTTCGGGTCATCGCGCACGCGCGCGAAGGCATGTGCCAGTTGCCGGTACATGGCCTGGGTCATCGCGTTCCGCTTGCCGGGCCGGTCCAGGATGATTTCTGCGATGGAGTCCCGGATTGTCAGCTCTACCGTCAACGTTTCCTCCCTGAGGCGTTTTGTGCGAGACCACCCGGCCGATGAGCTCAGTTCGGCGGCCGTCAGCCGCCGGGCTCTAAGGTTCTGCCCTAACCGGTCGGCCCAAGCGCTGGTGAGCGATGGCGAGTGTTCCTGTGGCCAAAGCGGCAAGCAGGGAGAGCTCTCCGGCCAGGACAACCCCGCCGAGGATCTCAGCCAGCCGCATCGCCCCATGCCCTACCGGTTGCGCCGCGTCACTGCCGATGCCGAGTAGTCCTAGGGCCTCGCGCTGCGTATCAAGTAGGGTGCCGCCGCCGACGGCCGCCAGAGGAACATCGGGCAGGTAGACCGAGGCATAGACCCCACCGTCACGCGGCTCGACGCAGGTAATTCCCTGGCACGCCTCGGCGACCTGGGCCACATCCTGACCGGTGGCGAGGAAGAGAGCGGCCACCATGTTGGCGTAGTGGGCGTTGAAGCCACCAAGAGCGCCCGCCATGGCCGAGCCCAGAAGGTTCTTGCGGTACTGCACGTCACACAGCCGCTGCGGATCGGTCTTCAGGACCTGAGCCAGCACGGCAGCGTCTAGGACAGCCTCAGCAAAGATTCGCTTGCCGCGTCCCTCAAGCACGTTCACCGCAGCGGGCTTTTTGTCGGTGCAGTAGTTACCGGAAAGCGCCACACAACGAGCACCGGTCGCTGGTTCGATCACGTCACGAACGATGCGCTCGCACGCCACAGTGGCCAAATTCATCCCCATCGCGTCACCCGTGGTGAAACGAAAGCGGAAATAGACTGAACTGCCCACGGCCTGCGGCCGCACCTCGACAAGTCGCAGCCGGGCGCTGGTCTGCTCGGCCACCTCCCTCAGATCATCTTCATGGTCGGACACCCAGGCGATCAGGCGCAGGCTCTCATCAATGCCGGACGTACAAAACAGCGGAGCCCGGGTGATCCCGATGTCCTCCACCCGAACCGTTGCCCCCCCGGCCTCCTTCAGGGCCCGGCAACCACGCGCGACGCTCGCTACAAGAGCGCCCTCTGTGGTCGCGAGGGGGACAAACACCTCGTCGTGCACATACTGGCCGCGAAGGAACAGTGGCCCTGCCACGCCAACCGGTACTTGGATCGCGCCGATGAGGTTCTCGCAGCGCGCTCCGTCCAAATGCATGGAGTGGCGGCCGATGTGAAGCAGGCTAACCTGCCGTCTTTGTTCCAACGCGCCACGCCGCAGCCGGGCAGCCTCACCCGCAGCAACCCCAGGGGGCACTTGGTGCAGTTTGCGCTCACCCCGCGACACCTCATCGATCCACGCGGCAACGTCCTCGCCGTTGTGTGACGGCGGCGCTCCCGGCCCATCCTGCTCTTTCACTGCCTCAGTGCCCATTTCAGTACTCGTAGGCATAGTAGGCGACGGCAAGGTCCTGGAAGTCACGCCGAAATTCAGTGCCAGTCCGGTCGATCACGAACTCGTCCAGGGGATGCAGATGCAGCCCGGGGAGCTCCCCATGATCGTGCAGGGCTTCGTACTGCTCACGGTCCAGGTCCACGGGGTACTGCAGAGCTTTAGCGAATCCAATCCTGCGCGCCGCGTCCCGCCACCCCGCCACAGCAGTGAAGGGAAGCGCAAGCGCCGCATCTCCACTGCCATAGCCGATGGCCAGCATGGGTGCGTCCAGGAGCTCTTCACCGGCCCCAGCAGCGGTTTCCAGCCCAACCGCCAATGCTGCGGGAAGGGACGCCGAATATAGGTTGCCCACTTCGTCTAGAAGGCTACCGCCCGGACGCAGCTTTTCCTCGATGAACGACCGAAAGGCCGACTGGCCACGCAGATATGTGCTCGCCGCGGTGGTAGCAGGATACGGATCAGGACACGGCTCACCAGCCACGATCAAGGCGTGAAGATCCGGCTCCGAATCGAGTTCTTCGAGCACATCGTCGGGCTTGACGCCGCAAGCCCGGCAGAGCCGCTCGAACTCAGGCTGTCCCGATGGGGAAGCGGCTAGCGCCCGTATATAGATAAAGGAACTGGCCCGAATCGGCATGTGCCGAAATGGACGATGAAGAAACAGCGCCCGCAGGCCATGCAGATGAGCACGGGGCTCGACGCCCAGCCGGCTCCAAAGCGCCTCGACCGCGTGAGTAACCTGGTCGAGATACGCTGCGGCCGAGTACCGGCCACTGAACACGGGGAAATCACTCGGACGCTGAGTGAGCGGCGCATAGTCATCGAGGTAGTGGCGGGCGGTCGGCTTACGGAAATCCGGGCCACGGTAGGCAGAAGCCCCCACGGCGTTGGCTAGGTCAAGCACCAAAAGCGACGGCGAGCACTCCACCAGCATGGCGATGGCACCAGCACCCTGCGTCTGCTCCCCAGAACTCCCGCGTTCATACTCGGCGATGTCAGAAGCGACAACCACCGCCTGACGCTGATCGGGATCGCACAGCACGTATCGGGCAGCACCGGTGAGTGCATACATCCCGCCCAGACAGGCGTGCTTGAGCTCCGGCACCTCCACATCGCGCGCGAAGCCCGGCAAGCCACGACGCCGCAACTCCTGGTCCACCATGCCCCGGACCGTGACCGCCCCCACCGCATTGTCGCTGCTTGACTCGGTACCCAACGCCAAAAACCCGATACGGCGCGCGTCCAGCCGATTGTCGATGATCAGCCGAAGCACCGCATTAGCAGCCATCGTGTATACGTCCTCGTGTGGCCCGCACATGCGAAATGCACGCCCAGTCACCGATCCGATCTTTCCCCAGTCCTGACCGGTCCACTCGCACCAGCGCCGCAGATCCACACGAAACCGCGGCAGATAACACGCCATTGCACCGACGCCCACCGACGCTCCGTGCAGCGGCTGGCCTATGTTGCTCATCCCAGCCCCTCCCATTTAGACCAGCAATTCTTCGCATTCCCATACCTGCGCCCTGAGCGTGCTACCCCTGCAGCCGACAACACGGATATACCAAGGCAGACCAGGTATACCCTGTCCAACCAAGAACGTGATGGCCACGCCGGCGGAAAGCACCAGAGACGTCATGATGGCTTAACCAGCCAACCAATTGCAGACGGAAGCGGTGGCGAAGAGGGCGCACTCTGGGTAACCTTGTGAATTAGTGAATCCCTGGGGCGGCGCAAAGGTGCCACCTCCAGAGATTTTTAACGGCTGGGGTTACGGCAGTTCGAAGTCGAGCCCGGTCTTGGCCATGAGGCCCTCGATGAGACCAGGTCGGTACTGCATCCGTTTGAGCCGGGTCTTCACCAGCGCGTGAGCTGGTCGAGGCTGTGTTTGGTGAGGTTGGCCAGGGATCTCTTCAGGTGCGACCACACGCCCTCGACCGGGTTGAGCTCGGGAGCGTACGGCGGCAATTGGTAGACGGTCAGCCATAATCGCGCGGCGATCAGCCGCCGCATGGTGCGGCTGACGTGCGTGTTCAAATTGTGGCGCTATCAAGTTGTCTGCGGGGGCGTGAGATGATCTTGATGTAGGTCGTCTTGGGAGGGGCTCGCGGTGGAGGCTGAGGCGTCGGTGTCGTACAAGGGGTACCGATTCCCGGCTGAGGTGATCAGTCACGCTGTGTGGCTGTACCACCGTTT
>NZ_JBVKCZ010000089.1:0-12629 GCF_055634335.1 Streptomyces sp. NPDC111802
CGCCCACAACCTGACACCAGCATGGTCCCCACCCATGACCACACCAACGAGCGAACTGGCCAGCAGTCACGGCAAGCACCGTTGCAGTACTAGGCCGTTTCCTCTGGATCACCTCGCTGACCAAATGAAGATGGCGGCGAGGTGCAGTCCGGCGAGGTAGATGGTGGCGGTCTTGTCGTAGCGAGTGGCCAGGCCGCGCCACTGTTTGAGCTTGTTGATGCACCGCTCGACGGTGTTCCGTTGCTTGTATGCCTCGCGGTCGAACGCCGGTGGCCTGCCACCGCGGCTGCCGAGACGTTTGCGGTTGGCGGCCTGGTCGGCGGGCTGCGGGATCACCGCCCGAATCCCGCGCCGGCGCAGGTGAGAACGGATCGCGCGGGACGAGTACTACTAGCCGTCCGTCTGCGGCCTCAGGCTGCGGAACCCCAGCCAGCACGTTCCGCAGCCCGGCAGCGTCGATCCGTCCGCGGTTCAGCACGTCGTACATCGCTCCGTGCCCACGCTGGCCGCGTAGCCAGCCGATCTGTGATCAACGCGTCGGCCGCGTGGACGTCCTGCAGCCCGGGCCGGGTGGGCCGGGGCTGGCCGGCGAGCGGGTGCTTCGCAGTCCAACGGCGCCCACGCGGGGGCGAAAGCGTTGGCAGTCACCGGATCGCGAAACCGAGCAGGGCTTCCCTGGTGCGGCCTTCGCAGTCGGACCGGCTGGATACGAAGTGGTCAGGGCGGACCCGGGTGGTGTAGCAGCGGTAGAGCGGCACCGACCCTGGCTTCCGGCTGGTGTAGATGTGGCCGACAGGTCCCATGGGGAATTGGCCTTTGCACCTGGGGTCCCGGGTGAGCATGGTGTGACTGCCCACTTTGCACTCGTAGAGCATGACTGTACCGGGCCGCTGGTCGCGGAACAGCTTCCAGGTCTGCTCGGTGGTGAATCCGGGCGGCAGCAGCCGGGAGGAGGCGACGTGGCCCCGGTTAGGGTTGTAGCCGCGACGCAGCACCGTGTAAGGCAGGTTCTCGAAACCGCAGGACAGTTAGGCGGGGAAGATGTCGTTGCGGTTGGCCAGGGCCCAGACCCGCCAGGCGGGCTTGGCCGAGCGCCACGTCTGCGAAGACCGAAGTTGAGACCGCTCTCGAGGTTAGGGTCGTTCCGCATCCGGTGGTAGAGGTAGCTTTCGATGCCCGGGGTGCCAAGCACGTTGCGGAAGCTGCGGCACACCGCGTCGGCCTGGGCCCTCTCGTTACTCCACGGGCCACCGGAGTTGATCCCGCTCTCGGTGAGCTGGACGGTCCAGGCCGGGGGCTTGTTGGGGAAGCGCTGGCGTAGCCAGCCCAGCAGGATGCCGATGTTGCCGTAGTCGACCACGGGGTAGTCGTCTGCGCTGAAGCTGGGGGAGAACAGGTTGGGTGGGTAGGGGTGGTAGGCGACCCGCCATTTGCGTGAACCCGCCCGGGTGTTCAGGCCCTCCAGTACCGTCATGCCGGACAATGCCGCGTTGTGGGCGCCCGGCCGGTCGAACCTCCTACCGAAGCCGGGGGCTAGCGAGGTCAGCACCTTGGCGGTGGGCTGCTCGGCGATGATGCGGTCGTAGGCAGCGTTGTAGTTCGCCGCGATGCGGTTGAGCCTTACGTGGGTGTCGCAGGGTTTGCCCTGGCCGCAGCCGATATCGAACCAGGCGTTGGTGTTGACCTCGTTGTCGATCACGAAGTCGGCGATCCTGCCGTGCCCGTGGCGCCCGTCGTAGCGCTGGGCCAGCATGCCGGCGAACCGTCCGAAGTCGGCCGGGTTGTTCGGCACGCAGAAGACATCCATCCAGGGTCGGACGGGTAAGCAGGGGCGTCCCGCACGGGCCCAGTTCGGGGTGCCATGGGCACCTGCCGTGACCACCAGGCCGCGGTCGGTCCAGTCTTTGATAGCCGAGTCAACCTTGGCCTGGATGACGAAGCAGTGGCCGTCATACTCCTGCTCGTTGGCAGCGCACGGAGCAGCCTTGACACGCGGCTCCCACCGTGCCCAGACCAGGCCCATGCCCGCGCCGCCAGCGTTGTTGCCCACGATATCGGCCTTGTTGGGCCACCAGTCGGCGGACCCCGTGATGCCTTTGATCCGGTAGTCCGTCCTGGTGGGGTAGGGCAGCGGAGACGCTTCGGTCGGGACGGCAGTCGAGGTAGGCGTGGGCAGAATGAGGCTGAGCGCGAGTAATAACACCGCGGCGAGCCGCCACTGCGACCTGTCCATGATCCTCCCCAAATCCTCTTCCTGTGATTGAGTCCGCCCGGTGCCGCCGTATTCGTCATCGACGTCGGCTCGTCGGCCTCCCGAGCGTTCTGATGATCATCTGTCAGAAGGGCGGGCGACGCGTGTTGTGAAGCCTGGCTCTGCAGGGACCGTCACATTGAGTTGGACCCGTGAGCTTCGGCCGGGCGATGCATCACCTGCCTGCCCTTCGGTGACTACACCATCACGGCGGTCAAACGCAGCGGAATCTACTTCCAACTCGACGCACTACTGATCCGGGCGGGACCGGGACCCAGCAGGCTGCTCAAACCGGCTGGCAGCCGTCCGGCACCTGGAACCAGTAGGCCAGGAGGCCGTCGGCCTTCACCGCTATCGATTGGCCGCGTGGGCCAGGGCGCGGTAGCCGGTGTCAGTCGTACGGTGCGTACGGTGCCTGTTATGGGCAGGGGCGGTGCTCCCCGGCTGAGGCTGGTCGTGGTCGCGGATGACCGTGATGTCGGCCCGCGGTTGTGCCGTGGGTGCGGTGGTCCGCTGATGCCGCAGGCGAGGGCGACGGCGGTGTTCTGTTCTTCGGCTTGTCGTTCGCGGCACTGGCGCCGACTGCAGCGCGCGAGGGCGAGGACTGAGGCGGTCCATGTGGCCCGGGCGGCGAACTGCCCTGAGCGCGGCGCCGGTTGGACGGTCGGGGTGGACCATCCTGCCTCGGAAAGGTATTGCTCTCCCCGCTGCCGCAAACGGGCCTGGCACAGGCGGCACAGGAATCGGGTCTGCAAAGCGAGCGGCTCTGTTCCATAGTCGGTGGTGACGGCTGGTGACGGGTGTCGTTCACGTTGTATGCGAGACATCAACTCCCTTGTAGCAACGGTGTTTTCAGGGCTCTCGGCGCTGGTCATCGAGGATGTGGCGGACGACGGCGAGATGATCCGGGTCTTGGCCCGGACCCGGGATGTTCCCTTTCCCTGCCCGATGTGCGGGGTCCCGACGGGGAAGGTGCACGGATACCACGTCCGGACCGTTGCGGATGTGCCGGTCGATGGCCGCCGGGTCGTGGTCAACGTCCAGGTACGACGTCTGGTCTGCCCGGCCCTGGGCTGTCGGCGGCAGACCTTCCGCGAGCAAGTCCCTGGGCTGACCGAGCGACTTCAGCGCCGCACCACGCGTCTGACCAGCCAGGTCTCGGGCGTAGTTAAGGAGTTATGCGAGGCCATTCGGATGTTCGCCGAGGACGTGGGCCTGGCCTACACGACCGTGCGCAGCTATAGGTGGGTGTCCTCGCGCTGGCCGAAGGAGCGCCGGAGGGCGGACGTCTCGCACACCATCCACAAGGTCCTGGCCAGCATCCCCGATGAGCAGGAGCGGTTTGAGGCGGTCAACAACCTCCCGCCCAGCCCGCGCGGTGGCCCTGCGAGGTGGACGCACGACAGCGCGAAGCGGGTGGTGGGCTGGAAGGTCGATTCCCCGGAGAGGGTCGAGGCCATCCATGATCTGGCCGCCGACGACGCGGTCGCCTCGGTGGTGACCACCGACTTCCTGCGCCGTCCAGCGGTCGCGTCCCCCGAGCAGAACACCCGGTCCAGGACGTTCCGGACTCCGGACAGCTGGCCGTCAGGCCGGCTTCGGTCCTTGCCCGCGCTCGCCGTATCACCTGCCAGTGCCGCGAGCAGAACACCGCCGCCGCCTTCGTCGCCGACATCAGTGAACCAGGACACGCAGTGAAGGCCCGGCGAATACCGGGCCTTCACCTGTGAGTAGCGGGGACAGGATTTGAACCTGCGACCTCTGGGTTATGAGCCCAGCGAGCTACCGAGCTGCTCCACCCCGCGTCGTAGGGTGAACTATACGGCATCGATCCGGCTGGGCCGAATCGACTTTCGCCCGGGTGTCTCATCCCATGGGATCCAATGCGGTCCATGGGCAGCAGTCGGTTGCCTCGTGATGATCCGACGACTCAGCCGGTTCACGCCTCGAACTCGGTGAGATCGATAGTGTGAACGTGCAGCGGATAGCCGTACACCGGATGTACCGTCGCGCGCTCCGGCACCAAGCCGAGCTTGCGGATGATGTTCTCGGAGGCGTTGTCACCGGCCCGGTTGATGCTGATGACGCGATCAAGGCCACGGTCCTGGAGCGCGAACTCCAGCGTGGCCTGGGCGGCCTCGGACGCGTATCCCTGGCCCCAGAACTGTGAGCCGAGCCGCCAGCTGATCGCCACGGCGGGCAGTACCTCCGGCAGGAACTCGGGCACGGACAGCCCTGTGAAGCCGGCCAGTTCGCCCGAGGCCAGCAGCTCGACGGCGAAGAGGCCGAAGCCCTCCTCATTCCAGTCCTCCTCCCACCGCTCGATGTCCTCGGCCGTGTGCTCCAGGTCGCGCACCGCGCCGTCGTCGATCCAGTGCATGACCTGCGGGTCCGCATTGATGTCCGCCAGAGGCGAGAGGTCGTCGTCATGCCAGCGACGGAGCAGGAGGCGGGGCGTGCGGATCTCGGTCATGGTCCCATCCTGCCGAAGGCAAGAGCCCCATCGGTAATCGGCGCTCGCGTGGCCGGCGTCGCCGTGGTCAGCGCGGGCTTCGAACACGTGGTGGTTGGAGATGAGGTCCCACAGGTTGGAGTAATGCTGAGCAGGGACGTCATGAGGAAGTGAGCGTCCCGTAGTCCGTAGCGCAGGCGTGTTTCGCTGTGGTGGGCTCGTTCAAGGTCTACGTCGGAGTGCAGGGCAACGATGGTGGCGTCGCCGTCAGGCCCCCCTGGGGTGGCGCTGTCACCTCGACGCCCTGAAGGCTCTGTTCGGGATGGTCCTCGATCGTTTTGATCAGGATGCAAGGGAAATGCCCTGATCACAGCCTTGCGCAACACGCTTTAGGCCTGCGATGCGGCGGCCTGTCGACCGCGGTCCCAAGACAGGGCTCCATCCGTCGGTGCCGGCCAGGTACTTCTGGGCGGTGCAGTTGGCGTCCTCGGCGGCGGTCAGCTTCGGTGCGTTCGCCCCGGCGCCGACTCCGAGGCCGGTGTTGTTGTACTCCTTGAACCGGCTCACGAACAGGGGTATCCGGGGACCATGTGGTCCAGAGCTGGGTGTCGTTGATGGCGCCGGGGATCACGCTGTCACGGATCACGCCCCTGGGCCAAGCCTCCGGGACGTTGCGCCACGGCCGGCGCAGGTATATCGAGCGGGTCAGCCCGTCGGTCGTGATGTTGCAAACCGAGGGCCACGGACCGGTACTGACCGCCCGAAGGGCTGGCTCCTACTGATCTTTGCGAGGTGTTGTCTGTCGGTGTGCGAAGCTGTGCTCACGTTGCCCGAACCTAGGAAGGTCACCATGACTACAGAGTCTCCACGGCAAGAAGGTTCGGAGCCTGCCGAGTCCGAGAGCCCTGTCCTGGCGCCCGACGAGGACGGCCAGTATGAGCTGAAGGACAAGTTTCGGGAGGCCCTGGCGCGCAAGCGCGCCAATCAGGAGGTCGCGGCTGCCCTGTCTGCGAACACCGGCGCATCGAAAGTTCGAGGCTCGCACGGCCCCGCTGCCAGTCAGCGGTCGTTCCGGCGAAAGAGCGGCGGCTGAGTTGCTCCTTGGTTCCTCCCGTCGCAGCGGGAGGAACGCCTGCTGAGCTGACGCGGTGGTGGCCTCGATCGACCACTCCGAGGTGGAGGGACTGTTCCGCCCTCGTATGGCTCCACACCGCCCGTAGCGCCGCCCGGCCGCGGCCTTTGGGACATCTCGTCGATCACCGAGGGCGTATAGATCCTGCAAGAGGCCTTCGTCCGCGACCGACTGGGCAGGTTCCAAGCCCATGTCGCCATCGCGGCCCTCCACGCCGACGCACCACCGCCGATCAGACCGAGTGGGTACAGATCGTCGAGTGGCACAACGAGCTCACCAGCCTTACCTGCAGCCGGGTCGCCCGCCTCAACCGTGCGGTGACCGTAGTCGACGACCGCGGTGAGTCCGGTCCCAGTGACACAGCCGTCGACGAAGCCGGGCGGAGCTGGAGGTGCACGCCCTGGCGGAGGATGGCCACGAGTTCCAGCGCACCGTCCGGCGTGTCAGCGGCAACACTCTCACCCTCGATGTTCCTCTCCCTCAGGCGCTCGAGAGCAAATACACCATGCCACGGTATGGAAGTACCAGTTCCCGGGCCTCATCCGGGAAGCGGGCCTGGAAGATCTCACCGGAAGCGGCCAGGCATTCGAGTCCAACCCGTCATGGCGGACCGACGGGTACTTCGACTCGAAGCTGGTCAGCGTAGACAACGCCGAGAACTCGTGGGTGCGCTCGGTCACGGCAACGCGCTTCGGCCAGGCGTTCTCCTTCGGCACCGGGGCACTGCACAGCACCATCCTGGACACCCAGTCTCTGGATGTGTCCGTTCCGCACAAGGTCCAGGCGACACCGGTCGCCTACTCCATCTCCGGCCAGCAGACACTGATTCAGAACTGCAGAGTCAAAGGCACCAATGTGCAGGCCTGGGCCACTATGTCCCGCGTTCCGGGACCCAACGTAGTCACCAACTGCACGGCCATCAACATCGGTTCAGGAGTGCTGCTCGCGGGGCCGCACCATCGCTGGGCGACAGGCATGCCACTGGCACCCTCGCCGTCGAGGACCGCCGGTGGATGGGCACCGGGCACGGCTGGGCCGGGGCTAGCAATGTACTCTGGAACTGCTCGGTGGGCACCTACGACGTGGAGAAGCCACCGACCGCATACAACTGGGCGATCGGCTGCACCGGACGACAAGCGCCACCGCCCCCCGACCGCAATCCGGGCCAATTCCAGTCTCCCGGCACACACGTGCAGCCCGAGAGCCTCTACCACCAACAACTCAAAGAACGACAAACAGCAGCCCTCCAGAAGCCGGAGGGATGACCGCGTCGAACCCGGAGCACCAAGCGCATCGCTGGCGGCAACTGCGGCGCCCCTGGCCTGTTGGAGTCCATGATGATCAGCCTGCCGGAGATCGCCAGGCAGACGGGACTGGACCGCAGGTACGTCTCAGCTCCCCGTCGGGCCATCTCCCGCCGGTCATCGGACGGGCCGTCCCGGGCCAGAGTGATTGATGAGTTCGCGCCGCTGATCGACTCGATACTGTGGCGGAAATCCTAGTGAAGACTGCCATCATTCACTATCGGCTGGTGCTGCTTACGTTCTCCATGCCGCGTGGGCGCACACTGGCCGCGCTCATCAACCGGTGGGCCTCAACCCCCGAGCACTGGCGGCGCGGCGTGGAGGCCGCCGTCCTATGCGCCCGCGGTGCTGGCAACCTCAAGGTACGGTTCACCTACCGCGTCCCGTCCGGCCCAAGGCGGTGGAGACGGGGTAACCAGCCTTGCTGGCCAACTCCCCTATCGTTGCGACGAACCAGCCGACGCCAGTAGCTTCTACTCCCGCGGGGACATGGACTGGGACCGCGTCGCACAACTGGACAAACATCCCGCGCAAGGCTCGCATGGATCGTTCCGATTCCACGGGCGAGGTCACCCCAGTCCCCCTACCCGCAGCAGGCCGGACCGCTGGGATTCACGGACCTCTAAACAGAGCCAGATTCAAAGATCTCCCTTACAGACCGCCGGTTTCTGGATATGCGTCGGTCCCGTCAGAGGCGGACGCCGCAAGCTGAGACTCGCCGAGATCAACGCACTGGACCATGCGAGTTGCTGCCTGGCGGGCCCCGGCAGCCTCGCTTGCGTTTCCTATGCGTAAAGCGGATGGACGAAGAAAAGCGAGACAAACAACGTATGGGTACTCCGTCCCGGGGCAAGCGAAGTTGGTAGGCACGGTGACGACCCGCCCTGCCGCCGTGACGGACCGGCCGATGGTAGGAGATCAGGATGACACGCCAAAGTGATCCGCATCGCTCCCCAGGCCGCGGTTCGAGTCGAGGTGCCGTGAATCTCGGGTTCAACTACCCGGAGGATCTGCTTCACGCCCAGGTGGAACTGGATCAGATCAACGATGAGCTGAGGGAACTCTTCGAAAGCCGCCGCCCACCCGCCGACTCTGAGGGTCCCTGGGGAGAGATGGGTGGTGCTGGGCGTCGTACGCCTCAGCAGCCGTCGCGCGGTCAGGCTCGCCAGTATGCTGCGCGGGTCGCTCGGCTCAGAGCGCGTAGCGCCGAACTGATCGGTGAGATCACCGGCCACCATTTCTGGCTCGAGCTCGAGCCCACCGACGCGTCTGCAGCGTGGACTGCGTTCCAAGACCGCCGGGCCCACAGGTACTTCGGCGAGGTTGCAGGGTGAACGAACGCGCGCCTGGCCGAAAAATTATGGCACGCACTGCGTTTAGCGGACAGCGAGACGGAAAACCACCCCTAGGACTGGTTGTGCGGCCCGACCGGCACGCCTGCCCCGAGCTGCCTGTGCGACTGAGTGTGCGCCCAGCGCGCTCAGCGTCGTGATCACTGTTGCGCGTACGGGGTGCTCGACCTGTGAGGAGCTGCGGGCCTTGGGCCTTTCCGTGACGGAGTGAAGCGTGAATGGAACGCACCCCTAATGTTCGTCTGCAGTCGCTCGTACAGGCGGCGGGCTGGAGTCCCGCGCAGTTCGCCCGCTCACTGCGTGCGGTGGCGGCCGAGCAAGGTCTCAATGTGGCGTACGGGTCCTACACGGTGCGGCGCTGGCTGCTAGGCACGCGGCCCAGGCCGCCTGCGCCCGCTCTCGTGCTGGAGAGTCTGTCACGCCGATTGGACAGGCGCCTCACGGCGTATGAGGCTGGCTTCAGCGACGTGCCCGTGACGGTCGTGGATCCTTCGTGGGAGGCCGAGCCGTTGCACAAACTCAACAAGCTCACGCGGGTTGAACTCAATCCGGCCCATCCGCCGCAGTTCGATCAACACGGCTTCAGCCCGGCGGCCCTGATCTTGCCCGATCAGATCACCTCGTCCTCCCGCTCCGGGCTGTGGCCAGAGCCTGGAGTCCAGGCCCTGCCTTCAGGGACAATCGCAGCTGAGGGCATACGCGACATGACCAAGCTGTTCCATAGCGCGGCGGAAGAACACGGCGGACAGCACGTACGCACCGCCCTGGCCGCCTTTCTCGCCCGCCGGGCCCTGCCTCCTTTATCAGTGCGGATGCACGACTCCACACGGCGCGAGTTGCTCTCGGCAACCGCACAACTGACCCTGCTACTGGCCACCATGTGTGCCGACAGCGGGCAAGATCGCACCGCCCAGCACTATCACCAGGTCGCGGCCCGGCTCTCAGCTGATGCCGGCGATTCCGCCACACTCGCCATCGTCCTGCGCCGCATGGCCACCCACGCATACGACCTCGGCTACCACAGCTCGGCTGTCCTCAACCTTGCCGAGCAGGCAGCCTTTCACGCCCGTCACGCCTCGCCCGCCGTTCAGGCCTATACTCAGAGCCACGTTGCAGTGGTACAGGCCCATCATTCCCAACACGCTGCCCTGGCCGCCTTGGCCCGCGCGGAATCCGCATACTCAGAGGCGGATTCCGTCTCCGGCCCCTTCACCTCCTACCCACCAGGTGCCCTGCACTACCAGCGCGCCCGGACCCTGACCGCCCTCGGTGATCATCCGGCCGCCGTCCGCGCGCTGACCGCATCTATGCGCCTGCGTACACCAGCCGAGTACCGCGCTACCGTCCTGACCCGAGCACACCTCGCCAAAACGCTTCTGCGTCTGGGTCACCTCGACGAGGCCCTACGTCACTGGCAGGCATTCCTGGCCACCTACTCCACTCTTCACTCCAGCCGCGCTGCACGCGAGCTCCGCACGCTCCGCGAACAGTTGCGGCCCCACCAGCGCCACCCACAAGCCGCTGCCCTGCTGGCCCAGTCGATGCTCTTCCCTGATGAGGAACTCTGACACGACGAGTCCCTCACATCCCTTGCTGCTCCACAGCATCTGCGTGCCGTCGGCCGCACTTGCGTCGCGTGGGCACCGCATCCGGTGCTGGGCCCGGCAAAGGCACAGGCCTGCATCCACATACCCGCTGGCATCAGCCAGCCCGGCGCTGACGTGCCGTCGAGCATGCACCACCAACCTGGCGTTGGGGTCCGTGCCGAGCCCACGTCACCGTTCCTGCCCGGCTTGGCCTTCGCCTCATGCGCCCCGCCCGCGGTCAACGCTCAGTCCACCTCAAGTTCTGCCACTCCGGCAGAGTTGTAAGTGGGCGTTAAGTCCGATCGTCGTTGGTTGGTGATCGCTCGATCATGGTACTGGTCGCCATGCGGACCACCCTT
This sequence comes from Streptomyces sp. NPDC111802, assembly GCF_055634335.1. Lineage (NCBI taxonomy): Bacteria > Bacillati > Actinomycetota > Actinomycetes > Kitasatosporales > Streptomycetaceae > Streptomyces > Streptomyces sp. NPDC111802. Next base: position 10,437 of record NZ_JBVKCZ010000089.1, read on the forward strand.
TGAAAATGTCTATGTCGAGATGTCCGGCACGGAGAGGGAGCCGTACCTCAGCGACTTATCGGAGCCGAGTGGGCGTTGATCGAACCGATGATCACCGCCTGGAAGCAGGACCGGGTGGCTCGGTCAGCGACCGCGGAACCTGGAGCCTGCGAGAGGTCGTAAACGCGATCTTCTATCAGAACCGGGGCTGTCAGTGGCGCTATCTTCCCCATAACTTCCCGGCCTGGTCGGCAGTGTTCCACTACTTCGGCCTGTGGCGCGAGGACGGTCTTGACCAGCGGATCCAGGAACTCCTGCGCTGCCAGGTGCGGGAGAGAGCCCGGCGATTAGAGGACCCGTCCCTCTGGTCATCGACACCCAGTCGTCTGCGCGGCAGCCAGCGTCCCGAAGACCACGACGGGACCGGACGCCAACAAGAAGGTGTCGGTCCGCAAGCGGGGGCTGGCCGTGTATGTGATGGGGCTGATTATCGGCGTCGTCGTGTTGGCCACGTCCGCCCACGACAACGCCGCCGGCACCGCTCTGCTCGACCAGGCCGCCGAGCGATGGGGACACCGCCTGGAGAAGGCCCTGGTGGACCAGGGCTTCAAGGACGAAGTCGCCATCCACGGCGTGATGTCGACATCACCGTCGACGTCGTCCGCCGCAACCCCGCCGAGCAGGGCAAAGGCTTCGTCCCGCAGCCGAAGCGGTGGGTGGTGGAGCAGACGAACGGCACCCTGCTCCTGCACCGGTGCCTCGCCCGTGAGTACGACTACCAACCAGACACCTCGGCCTCGCGCGTCTACTGGGCCTCCATCGCGAACATGACTCGCCGCCTCACCACCCCAAGTCCAGCCTGGCGCGACACTCTCGGACTGGACCGCATGAACGTCAACGAACTCCTGGCAGACCTCCAGGCCCAGCACCACGAGACCACCGCCCGGGCCGGTGAACTCACGACCCGATAGAGCACTTGACTTGACCCCGCCCTGGCCAAAGCCGAAGGACGGCTTGCCGATCCGGCCACTGCCCGAAAGGTCATCGCAGAAGTCGCACTGGCAAGGCCCGAATCCGAACCGCCTGAGTTGACCACCACCTACCAGGTCATCGTGAACGCCTTCAACACTCACCCCGATCAGGCGTTCCGGGTCCGTGATCTACACCAACTCCTCGGCATGCGCACCGACGACCCGGCCATGAACGTCACCCGCAGCTGCCTTGGACGCCTCACCCGTCAAGGCTTCCTCACTCAACCCGCACGCGGTCTACCAGAAACGGACTTAACGTCGCACTTCGCAGACTGGGACGGCCGCCACTCTCGCCTGATCAACCCGAACACCCACGAGTCGGATACCTCGCCGTTCACCACGCAGTCTTCCCGCAACGTCCCTTCACGCACGAATCCGTTCTTCTCCAGAACCCGGGCAGATGCCACGTTGCGCGTATCGGTCTCGGCCTGAACTCGATTCAGGTCCAGCGTGTCGAACGCCCACTGCAGCAAGGCGTGTGCAGCCTCCGTCGCATAGCCGTGGCCCCACACCGCCTCATCGAGGACATAGCCCAACGACGCGCTGCGGTAGTCCGGGTTCCATCCGGTCAGACCGCACCAGCCGACGAAGGCCCCATCAGAAGCACGGTCGATGGCCACCCGCGCCCCGGTGCCTTCGTCCGCCATCTTCCGGCACATCGCAATGAAGCGCTCGGCGCGGGCCCGTTCCGTCCACGGCGGGGAGTCCCAGTAGCGCATCACGTAGGTGCTGCTGTGCAGTGCGAAGAGGGGGTCCGCGTCGGCGTCGGTGAAGGCGCGCAGTCGCAGGCGAGCGGTGTGCAGCGTGGGGGTGGCCAAAGTCATGCGGACCATCTTGTGTCCTCACAGGGCGGGCAGAAAACCGAATATCCGATCCCGGTCCGGCCCTCACGACCAAGGCACCGCCTACCAGCAGATCGTGCTGCCTTCGACCAGCACCCCCGACCAGACATTCAGGGTCTGCGAACGGCACGACTGCTCGGCCTGCCCACCGACGGCCCAGACATAAGCGTCGCCCGCAGCCGCCCCGGACACCAAGACTTCCCTCACCCAACCGCGCAAGGCCACTACTAGAAACGGACTTAACGACCTCTAAGAGGGCGTTTAGGAACGTCTTGTGTGCATAAGTCGCTTGTGTGGCCTGATCGGTTCGAGTAGTTACACTCGATCAATACCTATTTGCG
>NZ_JBVKCZ010000090.1:0-12496 GCF_055634335.1 Streptomyces sp. NPDC111802
TTGAGACGTCAGACATCTCGATCAACAGCTCGGGGGCCTCGCTCGTTGCGCTTCGTGGACCGTCACCTGATCGGTGGCCAGCTCGAAGAAGCTCATTGTTGTACCGCTGGCAGTGAGGGCTCGGCGGCGCGGGTCTCGCCAAGTCGTCGTCCAACGTACCCGCATCGGGTGGAAGGCCTTCGGGTACACCGCGACGTCCGGGCGCTCCCGCGCCGGGCTGCTGGTCCACGGCAGGCCGCGGGGGTGGTCTCGGCGGCAACCGACAGCTCAGCCGGAGCTGTCCGGCTTGCGCAGCTTGGCGGCCAAGTCCGCGGGGGCCGTCAGTTGCACACTCCCTCCGCGAACACGAGTGGCGCAATGAGGTGTGGCCGTACTGCGAGCCGTTCGTGGACCGCAATGAGCTCCCTCGCCCTGCCGTTGCGAGGTTATCCGCCCGATCGCGGTTGAGGGCTTGGACCTGGGGCGGTGTTTCCAGGCAGACGTACTGATCGCGTGGGAGCGGCAAGCCAACGGGAGGTCTTGCCAAGGACGAGCGCACTCCTGTAGGCGATTCAGCAGTCAACTCAGACGCGCCCCACCGGCGCCGAACCGGCTAACGGTTCGGCGCCGGTGGGGATCGGATTGCCACGTGCCAGGTGCCAGGCGCCGGCTCAGAAATCCATGTGGGTCGTTCCAAGCGGCCGGCGCCTGTTGGATCAAGGGAGACGTAGAAGTCGGGACACGAGTGCGGTGATACCGGTCGTTTCCCGAGCGAGACCGGCGACACCCTCGTCCGAACGGTGCATCTGGCTTGATGCACAGGTGCCGGTCGAAGTCTCGTCGGCCGGTGACTTGCTTGCCGCACTTACTCCAGAAGTCGCATCCAAGCCCCGCACATGGTCTGCGCCGGAGGCGTCAGAGGCCTGCGCCCCACCGATACCAGCGCTCAGCGTTTCACGCGCGGCACATGTGACGGCTGCGGTTTCTGCGGGAGGCGCGTTACTCACGTCCGTACCGGCCCCCGCACTCGGACTTTGCAGATCATCCCGCACGGACGTAGTCGCAGAAGCCGTCCCATCGTGCGCATCCGCACCGGTATGTGAATCCGAGCCCTGCGTCTCATCCGCTGCGGAGGTGTCAGCAGATGGCGCCCAACTCGCCTCAGTGGCGCCCGAACCATGCATCTCGCCCGGTACAGACGTGTCCGCAGAAGGCACCCCGTTCGCCACGCCTGCATTCGGATCCGAAGGCCGTGTGTCATCGGGCGTGCAGGCGGCAGTTGAATGCTTGGCAGGAGAGGGACCGCTCGCCCCCGCCCCTTCGACCTGCGCCGAGACCTGCTCGGGACACTCATGTGATTCCGCGGCTGTGGGCGGCTGTGACTGATGGGACGCGGTCTCTTCCTGCGCGGTGTTGGTGGTCCTCGTCGGCGGCGCGACACGAACGGGAGCGTGCTTGGTAGGAAGAGAGACCTGGATGGTGTTGCTCGCTGCTGCAGGTTGCGTGAGTGAGTCGCCCTCTACGGCACCAACTTGGATTCCGCTGTCCACGGTAGGTGCGGGCAGATCTGGGACTCCCGATGCGTACCTGGCATTCCACGCCAATACAGTGCGCAGGTAGTCCTCTGACCGGTTGTAGCTGAGAATAGCCTGATTCAACTGGTTCGGATCATTGAGATCTCGGTTATTGGCGCACAGGTAAGAAGCCGCCGTAGTGGCAGCATCGAAAATGTTGTTCGGATCGGGCGTAGCCAGGGGTCGCGTGGACGTGGCCCAGCGACTCCATGTGGAGGGGATGAATTGCATGGGTCCGACCGCTCGGTCCCAGATGGGGTCGCCGTCGAGTACCCCGGCATCGGTATCGGACAGTGCCGCGAACGGTCCGCCGTTGAGAACTGGTCCCAGGATCGGTGAAGTTGTCGTTCCGTCGGCTGCCAAGAGGCCGCCCCTTGCATGGTTGGACTCGACTGAGCCGATAGCGGCAAGGAGCGTCCAGGGAAGGTGGCAGCCCGGCGTCCGCCCTGCCTGCTCGTTGGCGGCGCGATGGTATGCATCGAGTACTTGGGCCGGGATTCCCGAATTATTGAGAGACAGCGGAAGGGAGGCTGATACGGCCTCTGTGCGGGGCGTCGCGTTCGGTTTCTTGGCCTCATCAGTGGGGTGTTGCTCTGCCGGCGGCTCCAGGGGAGCGGTGGCTAAGTCTGGTGGACTGGAAGCTCGTGCGGCGGCATTTTCCGCGGGGGGATGTGCTGTAGCCGACTTGGGTTGCGAGATTGACGCAGCAAGCGCGCCTGCTGTGCAGGCGACAGCCGTCGCGACCAGGATGATTCGCCGGATGCGGAGACCGCGCCCTCCTTCGGCAGGAACTTCCTCTTGCTGGTCAGAAGACGAACCGATGCCATTCATGACAAAATCCTTCTGTGTGGACAGCGTTCCTCGGCGAGCCGCTCATCACGCGTTTTCCTCGCTGCTTTGCCTAGAGCTTTGTGATGAGCCGCTATGACTCGGTTTCGTCAAAATGGCGGAGAATCTCACTCGTTGGGCTCACGTCCGCCAGGGCTGTCCTGAACAGGAATGGATTCTCGTGGACGGTAGGCCGGACTTCGGCCGAAGTTGTGGAGGCCCTCTCTCACAGGCTGACTACGCTGCTTCGCAGCCAGCCCAACCGCAAAGTACGCCAACTCGCGCCGTGTCCTGTATTTGCAGCGCAAGCCGTCGAGAGGCCGATCCGCGCCTCATTCCATGCAATCAGGCTGGCCGATCTTCGCTCATTCTGCTTTTTCTTGACAGACCGGGCGTGGCTCGCGGCAGTCGGGACAAGGGCCGTGGCAGAGTACGGCAGCGTGTGAAGCTCTTGTGACAGGCGGAATTTCTCCCAGTTTCCGACTGAACAGGGGCTTCGCATGCTTTGAGGTGCAGGGTCGGACGCGTCTGTCGACATGGTGCTCAAACTTGTTCCATGTCCTGCACTTGCGTCAGCGGATGCGGCTGGGGCGGTGACGGCGGACCTGAAACCGCACATCGACATCAATGTGCCGCGGGAAGAGCACCTCTCTTGCCTCGGCAAGAGTGTGCGTTGTGAAGTGCTCCAGCACTTCACCGGGTGAAGCGTCGGCTGCCAGCACAACGTGGACGCGAGCCCGAAGCCGATATGGGCGGCCCACAAGGCGGACACGTGCCTGGACCACGCCGGGCACGGATCGCGTCCGCTGCGCGATGGCACTGGACAGAGCGCCGCCAGACAGGGTGATCCCCTTGTTCCCCAACGGCAGGAGGCGCACTCGCTCCCTGCGGACTTGCAGAGAGCACCAGCCCAGGCACAGCAGAACTGCGGCGCCGAGTACGGCCGCCACTACCGAAGTAGACCAACTGTCGTCTCGCCAGCGCATGAGGGCGTCTCTGTCCAGCCAGACCGTGTCGGTCGCAGCCACAGGCCACCAGCGCGGAAGCCGGTCACGACCCAGGAGGCCCGCACACCCGAGCACAGTCCCCGCAGCCGTCAAAGCGATTCCCCCGCAGGCAAGGGCAGTTCTGTTGATGCTGCTACGCAATCGGCTCACGGTGGTCCTCTTTCCGCTTCGCACCTTCCTTTTGTGCACGGTGCCGCTTGGGCCTTCGAGAGGGCTGCACGCCCGGTCCGGTGCTCATGCGAACTCGCAGGCGAGGTGAGCGCCCCAACCCGTAGGAGTTCAGGGTGCGGTTGGCTGCCGTCACCGCGGCCCGGCGAGCAGCGTCAGGGTCACCGAACTCCACAACGGCCCGCACCCGAGCGCGCCGGCGGCCCACCCTGACCCGTACCCGGGAGACGCCGGGGACGTTCAGTACCGCCTGATGCATCAGCTGCTCGGCCGAAGCCTGGTCAAGCGTCGAGCGGACGCCACCGACATCCGGCCTCATCGCGAGCAGGCGCCGTCGCCCAGGTAGTACTGCGAGCAGCACCATTCCGATACCGAGCAGGGTCATGGCAGTTCCCAAGGCCAGTGTGAAGTCACCGGGGCCGTGGGTGGACAGCCATTTGAGCAAGTCAGACCTCCAGGGCGCCTGTGTACGCCCTTCAACGTGTAAGAAGAGGAAGTCGTGCAATGAAAAGACGCAGGCCGCGGTGCCCAAAAGTGCCGACAGTGCCGAGGGCAAGCGCCGTTCCGACCAGGTTCTCCCCGGCCGGCGGATGGTCGCGCCTTGTATTTCCGCAGTCTCGGCTGACGTTGATGATTCGAGGAACTTGGCCCGGTCGGGCAGCGTCAGGGAGCGTACGCGGATGCGCGGTTGCGCCACCTTGAGTCCGGTCAGATCGGCAGTGCGCTCTCCCACACACTGCTGCACGCGGCTGCCGGACTCCTCCAGAGCGGCTCGATACGGAAGTGCGAGATCGACCGATACCGCGAGGCGGCCGCTTTGTGTCATCACCGTCGCGTCAACGAATCTGACGTCGCCTGCGGGCAGTGCCTCGGTTGCGGCGCGCTGGGCAACGCGGCGCACCACCCGGTCAGCCACTTCAGTGCGGCCTCTCTCCCCGGCTGCGATCGTGACGACTTCTGGTCGTGTCGTGCTCATGGCAGCCTCTCGGAGTCGAGATCGCCCTGGCGGCCATCACGAGGCCCCAGGAGGTCCCGTAAGTCGATGCCGCGGTCAACGAGGCGGCCCGTGATCCCGCCAACTGCCCCCAAGGCCGCCACGAGCAGGAACGCCTGGAAGCCTCCGAACCAGCCCGCGAATCCCAGGGCCATGCCCACGGCCAGTCCTACTACGCCTCTGTTCACCATTCACCTCACGTCGTCTCCGTCTCCCCGGCCCAGCCGGACGTTCCGTTCGCCGTACGCCTACTCCACGCGCGTTGCCTCTGCTGCGGCCGCGTCGTCCTCGGGCAGGCGTACGTCATTGATCGCCACGTTCACCTCGACGACCTCCAAACCCGTGATCCGTTCCACGGCGGAGATCACGTTCTCCCGCACTTCCCGGGCGACATCAGGGATCGCCACCCCGTATTCGACGACCAGGTCGAGGTCGACAGCGGCCTGCCGCTCGCCGACTTCGACTTTCACGCCCCGTCCTACGTTCGGCCGCCCGCCCGGTACACGGTCGCGGACCGCCCCGATCGTGCGGGCGAGACCACCACCCATGTCGTGCACTCCAGGAATTTCACGGGCCGCCATACCAGCGATCTTGACAACCACTACGTCGGCGATCGTTGTCCTACCGCGCGAGTCATCGGACTCCGCGGCGCCGGTTGCTCCCATGGCGTCCGCGATGCCCCGACCCTGCTCCCAGCCCGCCGCGGCAGTTTCGGCCGTACTCGGGTCCTGCGTTGTCATCGGTGCGCCTCCTGGATCGATGGGGAAACCTAGAGTCCCTTAATTCGACACGGCAATAGCGCATTCATTACGCGATGCACCGGTTTTTCCTTGTTGCGGAGGTAGCGTTCTAGTGCCGCGTGACCCACAGGGTGCTTTCCGTGTCACACAGGAGGAGACCGATCGAGAGGAGTCAATCGGTGCCGGCGCACGGGTATGAACCGCCGGACGATGCGGACGAAGATGAGCAACGAAGCGACGCTCTGCTGACGGCTCGGGCCAGTGAGGGGGACGATGAGGCCTTCGAGCAGTTGGTGCGCCGCCACGGGCCTGTGCTGTTACGGCTGGCCACGCGCCTGCTGGGCAGCAGGAGCGAGGCCGAGGACGCCGTACAGGAGTCGTTCGTCAGCGCGTGGCGCAGACTGCCAGAATTCCGCGAGAATTCAGCATTCGGCACATGGATGTACCGCATTGTCACAAATCGATGCCTCAACGTGTTACGTGCACGGCGTCCAGTCGTCACCCTGGATGCAGTGTCCGAGCCGGCTGCCGCCGAGCATCAAGTCTCTCCGGCCCGAGCAGCAGAGGGACGCGCGGCCGTTGAGGCCCTGTCCAAAGCGATGGTGGTTCTTTCGCCGGAACAGCGCGTGTGCTGGGTTCTGCGAGAGGTGGACGGGTTGCCGTACGAGGCTATTGCGGACATGGTCGGCATCAGCCAGGAGGCGGCCCGCGGCCGCGTCTTCCGCGCACGGCGCCAATTGACGGAGGCGATGGTCGCATGGCGATGAACGCGGACCCGAGTGCCAGCCCGCCCGATGGAACGACGGGCGAAGACAGGGCCGACGACGAAGAACGGCTGCCCTGCGGTCGGGAGCTGGCACAGGTGTGGCAGCAATGGGAGGAAGGACAGGTAGACGCCCATACCCGCGCCTGCCCGCATTGCAGCGCCGCGCTGGAGGAACTCGACGTGCTCAAGGACGTGGTGCGCCGTGCGCGGGACGAGGAACCGGTGCAGGACGACGCCAGCGTGCTCGTGGAGCGCGTGATGGACGTCGTACACCTCGAACTGCGCCCCGGCCGGACACTGCCGCTGGGAACGGACACCGAGGACGCCTGGATCGTGGAAGCGGCTGCCGCCAAAGCGTTCCGCGCTGCTGCCGACTCTTTGCCGGGCGTGCGTGCGGGCAGTTGCCGTATCGCGCCGCTCCACCCCGCTGCCGGCCCTCGGCAGCGTATGCGGGGCCCTGTCAGGGTGCGCATCGAAGTCGTGATCGATATGAACGACAATCTTCAAGAGGCTGCGGAGCAGGTGCGTCAGCGGCTACTCGTGACAGCGCAACGGGCGCTGGGCATGGAGGTCGGCTCGGTGGATGTCGCGATCGTGGACGTTCTCGATGGCGGGGGCCACGGGGAGGGGCGAAGCCGGTGGCGGTAGACCGGGACCTGGGAAAGCTCACGGAACGGATCGCGGAAGCGGTCGTCGCTGTCCCGGGGGTGGCCTTCCTGCGACCCGGGCTCGCAGGGCTGCTGCGGGCCTCCGCGGCAGGCAGCGGAGTACTGAGCGGGAGGGGGGCAAGATCCGCGGTACGCATCCAACGCGGACGCACCCCGGGAACGCTGATGATCGAGATCAGTGTCGTGCTGCGGAGCTCGCCACGGGCGATCGACCTGACACGAGCCGTGCGCGCAGCGGTTCTGGAGACGGTCCGCACCCATGCTGCACCTGATGTACAGGCCCACATCACCGTCACCGTCACCGGCCTGATCTGACAAAGCAGGGGTCAATCCGCCGATCGCCCAGCCCCGTGAGGGCGGTGCCTCATCGATTGCGGCTCAACCGCCGCGGTGCGGTCGGGCCGATCGGGGACTCCGGAGACGCTGATGCCCAGAGACTCCTGGCTCATTTACACCGGGGACATGGAGTCAATTCGCCTTGGTACAAGCAAGGTTGTCCCGTACGACACCGAGTGGCTGTGCGATGAAGGCGGTCGCGGCAAAGCTGGTATCGGGAAGACGGAGACGCTGCGCAAGTGGTCCGTCAGGACCGGATTGACAGCGGTGTTCGGGCGGGGACGACGAAGGAGAATGCTGGACTCAGGCGGGCGGACGAGATCCTGAAACCCGCGGCGAGTCTCTTCGCAAGAGGCCGAACGGTACGAATAGTGCACGAGTAGGAGCCCGTGCGTGGTCCCTTGCTCCCCTCCGGGCCGCGAGGGGGGTACGGGACCCGGAGGGGAGAGGGGTTTACCCATGCATGAGTTAAGAGTGCTCTTGGGGGTAGAAGTGACGCGGGCTGTCACTCTTCTATGGTTCCAGGAGATGATCACGAATGAGCAGGGCGGCCCTTTACGGGCCGTGCCTCGCGCTTGTGGGCTGATGACGTCGTAGAGGCCGGCTCAACGAACGCTGTCCGCAGGGAGAATCACCTGCCAGCAATTGCGACTCCAGTCGACATAAACGGCGAACGCACGGAACTGCCCTTGGGGATTCAAGAATTTCGGAGCCGTGTGCGGAGAGCCACACAACCCTCCCTTGACGAGCATCAACGCACTTCTCAGACTAGTATGAATTGCTTCTTCTGGATGTGAGTTTGATAGACGCCACGTCGGTATTCGCGCCCACGTCGGTATCCGCATAGAAGAGAGAGGTGCGCTTTCTATGTCAGGTCCCAACCAAATACTCCTCGCTACCACCACCACGACGGCTAGCGCACTCGTGGTCGGTGTGGCAGCCGGGATCGTTCCCACCCCCAGCCTGGCCCTGGAACAGCCCTGCGTTCCCTTAGTTTCCTTCCCGGCCCCGTGACCGGGGTCCTTCGCCCGGCCCGGCTCATGGCAGCCGTCTTCCTGGGGCTCCTCGGTGTTACTGGCTGTGACGACGCTGGGGGCGTCGATGAGCCATCGCCTGTGACCGCCCAGAAGCAAAGTCACGACGATGACCATGCCAAGACCACGCCTGAAGCCAAGCCATCGGGAGGATTCGTCACAGGCGCGGACGGTGTGAAGACCTGGGCAGGCCCGCTAGTCGGTGGACATGTCTTGAAGCCTGTGAAGTACCCGACTTCACCTCCAGTCGGCGGCCCGCACAACCCAACTCCGCTCAACTGCAACGGTGATGTCTACACCAAGCCGGTCAAGAACGAGAACGCCGTGCACTCGATGGAGCACGGCGCGGTGTGGGTCACGTATACCGCCAAAGCCTCGAAGTCCGACGTCAAGGCACTGGCGGCGAAGGTGAGGAAGACGCCGTACACGATGATGAGCCCCTACAAGAAGCAGAAGCATCCGATCATGCTTACTGCGTGGGGTCACCAGCGCACCGTGACGAGTGCCGACGACCCGAACGTTGCCAAGTTCTTCGAGAAGTACGTCCAGGGCGAGCAGACGCCCGAGCCGGGGGCCCCCTGCACTGGCGGGACAATGAAGTGAGGACACCGAACATGGTGAAGCACGCCGGCTGGATGGCGGGGACAGCGGCGGCCGTGCTCGTCGCGGTCGGTGCGCTCACCTATGCCGTCGCCGAGGACGGCGGTTCGAGCGATACGCCGAGTGCCGACTCGGCGGACGCGGGGTTCGCGCGGGACATGGCGGTGCACCATCAGCAAGCCGTGGAGATGTCGTACATCGTGCGCGACCGCACCGACGACGAGGAGGTGCGATTCTTGGCGTACGACATCGCGCAGACGCAGGCCAACCAGCGCGGCATGATGCTGGGCTGGCTGGATCTGTGGAAGCTGCCCAAGGTGTCGTCCAGCGCGCCGATGGCCTGGATGGGCATGAGCGGCATGGCCTCCGGCGAGGACGGCGCGCTGATGCCGGGCATGGCGACCGACACGGAGATGAAGAAGCTGGGGACCCTCAGCGGCAAGCAGGCCGAGGTGTTCTTTCTCCAGTTGATGACGGCCCATCACAAGGGCGGCATCCATATGGCCGCGGGCTGCCTCGACAAGTGCGGGGTCGGGGTGGAGAAGCGGCTCGCGCGGACCATGGTGAACGGGCAGCGGTCGGAGATCGACCTGATGACCGACATGCTGAAGCAGCGGGGTGCGAAGCCGCAGTCGTAGCCGCCGCTTGAGCGTGGAACCTGCGAAGGAGCCACCCAAGTCTGTGCAGCTCCTCGGTTCGCAGCGGACGACACCCGTTTGTAAGGCGTCAGGGCAGGAGCTTGAACGCCGCGACGTCAACTGACGGATGGGGATAGTGCCCGGGGCGGGGTTCGAACCCGCACCTGTACCGCTTTTAAGGCGGTTGCGTCTACCTCTTGCGCCACCCGGGCGTGGGGCTGCGTTCCGCCCGGTCTGAGGGCGTTCGCGGTGTCACTGACGGTTGGACACGGCGCAACGGCAGTTGTGACGGTGAACGCGAGAGGTTTTGGCGCTTAGGGAATTTCCCTTGTATGCGTCGGGTGTTGAGGGCCGATCCGTTGTGGGTCGAGACGTTCACGGGTCTGCGGATGTGGCAGTTCGAAGGCTTGTTGCGGGTGGGGGCGTAAGCGGGGTGGCAACGGTCCTGGCGGTGGGTGGCCGTGGTGCCTGCTGCTGGCGGATCGGGTGATTGTGGTCCGCGACCGGCAAATCGGTGCCTCGAGCCGCAATTACCGCTTCTCGGCAAATGTGCAAGTCATCATCGATGCCGACACCTGGCTGGTCATGGCCACGGCCCGGCCGGCCACTCCTCGCGGGTGAGGAGGAAGACAGCGCGGAGCATCGCCGGGTCTGCGCCCGCGTCGGGCATGCCTTCGCCCGGATGAAGAGGGCTTTAGTCGCTGTCACCAAAGCGCTGGACCCGTTCCGCTGGGGCGACGCGGAGCGTCTCCGTGTCCCTGAGTACACGGGGTGCACGCAGAAGGATGCTGTCGGCTCTGGGCCTGACTGTCGTACACGCCTCACCCTCAAGAGGGATAATTTCAGCATTTACTCCGATACTGACGCATTCTGTCGGCCAGGCATGAGCAGTCGCTGCACCTCGGGTCACCTGATCTGCGGCACTACTCAAGCAGTCACCCAGAGATGCACTCATCGGAGGTCAAACGTTGAAACGGACCCGTCGTACAGCCGCAGTCCTATCGGCGGTCTTTCTCTTATCCGCAGGGGGCGTGACGCTGGCTGCTCCGGCCCAGGCAGCGCAGACCGTCCTCGCTCAAGCAGCGCTCGCTAAGGACCAGGCGGTGCCGGCCCTCGATCCGACGGATCCGGCCGACCCCGTGCCCCCTGGCGTTCCTGACGCCCCGGAGGTACCGCTTCCTGACCCGGTACCGCCGATCCCGGACCTGCCGCCGCTTCCCGATCTGCCGCCTGCCCCGGAACCGCCGACTCCGGACCCGGTACCGCCGATCCCGGACCTGCCGCCTGCCCCGGAACCGCCGACTCCGGACCCGGTGCCGCCGATCCCGGACCTGCCGCCGCTTCCCGATCTGCCGCCTGCCCCGGAACCGCCGACTCCGGACCTGCCGCCGATGCCGGAGCCGCCGGTTCCGGGCCCCGCTGAGCCGTCCCTGATCTGTTCGGCGCTGGACTTCGTCGGTCTACTGCAAAGTGATGGGCCCCTCAATTGGGGCTCGTTCTTCCACTGTGGTGGACGCGACTAGTCGGAAGAACTGGCCTAGAAGCCCATGACGTCAGTGTGCTGGTGCCAGTCGGGATTCTCTCCCGGCTGGCACCGGCCTGGTTCAGCCGATGCGCGCGACCTGCGACAACGTGAGGTGACGAACCCCGATGTGATCGTCTACTGGGATGACTCGCTCTCTCCCCAGGGGAGTTCGAGTACCTGGCCCGGGTAGATCAGATTGGGGTTTGCACCTACGACATCCTCGTTCGCCGCATAGAGCTCTTCCCAACTGCCCGAGGCACCACCCGTTTGCGCCATGGTAATGCTGTACAACGTGTCCCCGGGACGCACTGTGTGGCTCCCTGTCGCTTCAGACTTATGCGTCGGCTCAGGCGAGGGTGCGGTCTGCTGTGGCCTAGGGGTGGGCTCCGAACGTTCCGGCGTTCCTTCTGCGAGGATGGCTGGTTTCTGTCCCCCTTCGAACATGGATGCGCCCAGGCCTGTTCCTTTGCACACCCATGCGCCGGGCCCTTGAAGAGCCAGCAGAGCCTCTGCGGCAAGGATTGTCTGGTGCTTGGTAGGGACCTTGTCTCTGGGCATGCCCTGATACAAATCCTGGGTCCAGTTCGAGGTGTCGATGCCTTGCCGTTCGAGGTAGGCGAGCGCGTCCTTCCATGATGCGTTCTGGAATTGAAGGCCGCCGACGCTCTGACCGTCGCCGCTCCAGTTGATCGACCAGTCATTGCCGGACTCGCATTGCGCAACGGCCTCCCACTGGTCCTGGGTTGCTGCATTGGCGGAGCCGCCGGCCACAATGAGTGGGAAGACCACACCCGTCCCTGCTGTGACGGCGACGACAACGCGCTTCCCTGGCGTGTTCTTTAACTTACGGTGCCTGCCCCGTGCCATTGCAATCATCTTCCTCTTCCGTGGAGGGTCTGCCGCCACCGGCACATGGAGATCGACTCTGCGTCGAGCCGCGAGCGTGTTCGCAAGAGCATTGCGATCACTGATATCCCAAGCCCTCGAATGTGTACGCACGCGCAGAATCCGGTCCTTCGCAAGGATTTGGCAACCACTAACAACAGGATGTGACATCATTCACGCCGCCACGGTTTCGATGAGCCATATAGTGAGCCGTCGTGCGCCTGTTGTGATCCCTGACTTTCCGTCTATTTGCGCAGGTTCCAAGGTCTTACTGCTCTCGGATCGCAATTCTGGCTGACACGTTGTCGCTCAAGGGGCATGAACTCGAAATCCGATGTCAAGTGGGCTTGGTGCGCCTCCAGTTAAGGGAAAGTCCGAGCTAAGCAGGCTGTGCTTGAATGATGCGGCGTTGCCAATTGGCAGGGCCGGCTTGGACCTGCGGTCCCGGACCGTGCTGGAGTGGGCATGGTTTGTGCCTGAGTCAGCGAATGTGACGCGGATGGAAATGATCGACCTTTCATCAGTCATGTCACCGTTTCGTCCCAGTCTGTGCGCTTCTGCCGCTAATTTCGCAAGAAGCCGGTTAGCTGACAGCGATCGCATGCGGAACAAACGGAAGGGGCGATCATGGGGCGCATACGCAGACAGGGAGCCCTCTTACTCGGCATCACCGGCGGACTGGTCGCACCGCTCACGCTCACGCTCGCCGCCAGTCCGGCACAGGCGGCGCCGAGCTGCACGACACAGGCCGGGC
>NZ_JBVKCZ010000091.1:0-12150 GCF_055634335.1 Streptomyces sp. NPDC111802
GACCGCAGCCAATCGGCACCAGGTATGCGAACCCGTGAAGTGGTACGGAAAGCAACCCACGTGGTGCCGAACCAACTCACAACCAGATCACTAGGCGGTGGTCCCCTGCTACCCGACAGTCGAACGACCTTGTGGATGACTCCTCAGCGGTCGCCGCAGGCTCAGCGGCCAGTGGGCTCAGCGCGCGAACGGCCCGCCCAGTCGCACATACGACAGCTTCAACGACGTCACGGAGTACGACTTGGAGCCCGTCGTCGTGATTCCCGAGCCGGAGCCCTTCAGCAGGTGGACAAGGCCCCAGCGGTCCTCATAGCCCAGCATCTCCCCCCTTCAGACCCCGGCCGTTACCAACTTGCCGCAAACGAGTACCGAGCCGCGATGGCCGAACGCTTCCGTACCCGGAGGCAGGTCACCGGCTGCCCCACGACCGTCTGACAGCGGCCGGCGAACGGCAGAATCACACCCGGGCAACCCTCAACACCAGCCACCCCCACAACGGACAGTGCCCCCTCAACCGGTTGGACTAGGGCGACGCCATCGACACTGATTCTTCGGCCGGCCGACCCGTTACAAAATCCGGCGTCGCCACTCAGTGAACGGGAGGCCTAGCTCTGTCGCCCGCAAGTGCCAGTACGAGCTGCAGAGGACTATCGTGATATTCACCCCATAGCAATACGAACGGTCTCCGCTCTCCGGGGTGAAGGCCCCACAGCAATGGAGTCCAACGTGAAGTCGTTATCCACTTCCAGTGCTTCCCAGCGGCAAGGCTGCATGATCGGCCTGTTCTGGGTCGAAGCAGATGAGGCATACTTGGGCATACCGTCCTTCACCCCGGCGTCGGGCTTAGTGCTGTCGCCTGCCGGGCTGCGGACCCTGGAGCCCGAGCGGCGGGCATGGACCTGGTCCGATGTGTCGGATCTGAAGGTGGTCGACGTGCCGGTCCGCTCGGCAACCGAACGGTGGACGGTACGCGTGACCGCCGTGGCGGCGGCGGCCATCGTGGGCCTATTGGGCGGCTGGTGGAACAGCACACCGAAAGAGATGACCATACAAGTCGGCACGGTGGAGGGTGCCGTCGAGATACCGGTCGTTTCAGGAGCCGGGACAGCGTACTCTCCACGAGAGGTCGGGCTGTCGCGCGCACTGCTCGCGCAATTCGTCCAGGGCAGCATCTCACCCGCGGTCATGACCGACTGGTGGAAACAGGAGCGGCCTTCCAAAATCTTACGGTCACTTCAGCGAGAGGCCGTCCTCGAAGGCTGGCTGGCCACAGCGTGAAGCACCATTCCCGCGGCGCACACCCAGATGATCTCTTGTTCCAGGGGTGTCGGGTCGCGCCAGGGGATGGTCGCTTTGCCGGTAAGAGCCTCCGTCAGTAGGTCAGCCGCAGTCCCACGCTCCGGCGTCTGTTCATGGGCAGACGGACGCCCCGCGGGCTGCCAGCCCGCCGGTGGGCGCCGACAACCAGCGGTCCGGCAACGGTGGTAGCCAGGGCGGCAGAGCCGGCGGTGGTAATGCGGCACCGGCTACCTCGTCCATGTCAGCCCTCACGAGCCAAGGCCCGTTCGGCCTGGCACGGCTCGGCAATGGGCAGCAGAACCAGTTGCCCGCTCTCCACAAGCCTCGGTTCCTGCTCCTGCAGCGCCGCCGGCTGCGACCCGGGCTCCTGTTTCTGCCCCTGCTCCGGCTGCTCCTGTCTCAGCTTCTGCTGTGCCTATGGAGCGGCCGGTGGAGGCACTGGTGACTCCGGCCGAGGCTCCTGCTCAGGTTGAGACTGCGCCTATGGAGCAGCCGACGCAGCCGGAAGCGGAGTTGCCTCAAGCGCAGCTGGCTCCGGCAGAACAGCAAGTGCATCAGCCTTCGCCGGTGGAGGCACCGGTCACTGCGGAAGTACCGCCTCCGGTAGATACTTTCGCTGGTGATGACGTGGGAAGCAGCGGTTCGTGGTGATGCTTTCGCCATGACGCCGTTATCCAGAGACAGCGCGGGGATGCCGGGCGGTGTTCCCGCGCAGGCCTGCTGCCCCCAGGTGTCCCAACTCTACGAACGGCTCATGTAACGCTCCGAAGCGCTGATTACCTGGGCCGCGATCACACTCATGAGCAGGCGGATCCTCCGTGCAAGCTCCCGCAGAAGCGGGCGGTCGGCATCCCACTAATCCGACCGCGACTGATCATTCACAGACAGAGCCATCACCTTGGCCCTGCTCTGCACCATTCCCCCGACGCCCAGAATCCTCGAGCCTCTCGCCGCCAGAGCCCGGGCCGCCTCACCAGGGTCGCGCGCCGCGGAACGCGATGTACAAAACTCCACGCAGGAGATGCGGCGCCTTCTTGATCTTGCTGAGCGCTGCTTCGGCGGCCTCCGCCAGCTCACGAATCGAACGGAATGCACGGTTCGCGAGGAGATCGTTGACGATCTTCCACCGGAGCTCCATCGGGTTCAGCTCTGGGGGCGTACGGCGGCAGCTGGACGATCCGCAGCCAGCGCTCCTGCCCTTGGCTCCCCTCGCGCACCTCGGCGACGGTGTGACAGGAGCAGTTGTCCCGCGTGAGCGTGAGGGGGTCGCCGAGTCGGGCGTGCAGCATGGTCAGCAGGAACGAGAAGTGCTCCTTGGTGTACTCCTTGCCGCTCTTGTGCCACACGAGCTGTCGCGGCTCGAAGCGGGGCGGTAGGCGACGAACGACACCACGTTCTCCCGGCTCCCGCGGTGCCGCGTTCAGTTTGATCACCGGGGTGACGCCCTGCCGCCCCAGGTGCGACGCATCACCCCGGCAAGCGCTGCCCCAGCCTCGTCGTCGAAGACGATCCAGCGCCGCTCGCGGACGCTTGCCCGGATGGGACACCGCCGGCCACGTCTCCGTGAGCCATGCGGCGATCGCCTCCTCGCCGCGTTGAACCGCCTGCGTCTTCGGGATCTGCCGCGACCAGCCCAGAGCGTCCATGAGGAAGTACACGCCCGGCACAGTGAAGCGCACCCCAAACTTCTCCTCGATCACACGTGCGATGCGCGACAGCGTCCAGCCCTGGCCCTCCCGGCCGTGTGTCGACGCTCCCAGCCGCAGCTCGCGCAGCAACTCCTGCTCCTGCTGCGGCGTCAGATACGAGCGGGACCCGTTCGGCCACGCCACCAGCGCCTCACGACCGGCCTCCCGCCACGCCGCATGCCACTGCCCGGCCGCCTGCCGGGACCCCCAACAACCAGGCCACCCGCACCTGCCTCACACCCCCGTTCGAGCAGATCGGCATCCTGCATCCGCCGCGCTTCCCGCTCAGCCGGCCTCCAACGCGTGCCATTCGAAGTCCCCATACCGCTCCTATGCCCGCCCTGACAGATCGTCGAGAGCGGCCTTAAAGATCAGTAATAGTAGGTGCATGGGCCCGCCTCACCTCGAGGAGCACCCTGGGACGAGCACCGCCGGCGATCCTGAGCGGACCCCCCTCCGTGGACCCCTCCGGCACCCCTCCGCGCCCCGCCAGCAAGGGCCCAACGTTTCGGCAGGTCAGCCCCGACGGTCACAGGGGCGCCGCAGGTGCAACAACCCTCATGTCCAAAGGCATCCTCTGCGCGAGTACGCCGCCGGGCTGCACCGATGCCGGCGCAAGCCGGGTGATAAATGGCAACACACCGCCAGGTCATGCCCTCGGTGGAGCATCGCAGCTCAAAATGCCTCAATGCCCGAATGGAACTCTCATATCGCCACATGTGATCATGGGAGGGGCATGAAGGGCTTGCGTAGCGTCGGCACAGCCCAGAGATTGCTCGCCTCCTTCGCCCGGATCTCACCCCGCTTCCGCCCCACCGCCACTTCACGCCCGCCTCCGACTATCGTCCCGAAATGACGCAACGTCACACCGTCTGGCGACACGATCACCTGGTGTCACCGTCTGCCACAGCGGCCGTCTGACCAGGCGCAGCCAGCGCCACGGCATGCCTCAACTCGCCTACCCCACCGGCAACTTGACAAGTCCTCCTGAACGACAACCCCGTTGGGTGTCCGCCGCGTTGGGGGTCAAGCCCGGTCGGAGAAGCACCACGGCATCATCGCTGCCGCGTTGGTTCTGCGTCCTGCCGCGCTAGACCTGCCCCACCCCCTGGTCGAGTGGGTTCCCAGCGCACCAGAATGCGCTGGTCGGCCGCATGTACCTGCGCAGGCACGGCACCCTCGCCCAGTTCGCTGCCGGATTCGGCATCTCCACCGGCGCCGCCCACGCCAGTCCCCGGGAACGAGGACCTGGGCAGCACCTATTTGTCAGTCTCGGCTCAAGAAGTGTGGGCGCGGCGGAGATAGCGTGCGGCTGTGAGACATGGCTGCGGTTTGGGAGATTTCATGGGTTTGCATAGGTTAGTGGCTTTTGCTGCCTCGTTGTCGTTGGCGGCTGTGTCGTTGGTCGGAGTATCGGCGCCTTCGGCTGCCGCGCTGACCGATCCGGTTGCGATGACGGCGGATGAGCTGCCGACGTGGCAGACCAACGGCGTCGTGTGGGCGATGGCGCAGACCGGCGGGGTCGTGTTCACCGGCGGTACGTTCTCCGCCATCAGGCCGCCGGGCGCACCGGCCGGTACTGAGGAGCGCCCTGTGGTGAACTTTGCGGCCCTGGACGCGGCCACGGGTAGGCCCACGTCCTGCGAGTTGTCGTTCACGGTCGGGGACGGTCTGGCCACGGTGCGGGCGCTGGCGGTGTCCCCGGACCACAAGACGCTGTACGCGGGCGGCAGGTTCGGGACCGTCAACGGTGTCAAGGTCAGCAACGCGGCCGCCATCGACATCGCCACCTGCACGACCAGGACTGTTTTCCGACCGTTGGTGAACGCTACAGTGCGGGCCTTGGCCGTCACGGACGACGACGTCTACCTCGGCGGAGACTTCACCACCGTCGGCGGCCAGGCCCGCCGCTCGTTCGCCTCCGTCACGCGCGCCTCCGGCCAGGTGCGTCCCTGGACGGCGAATGCCGACCGGCCCGGCCGGGCCATCGAGGTGACTCCGGACCGCAACAACGTCATCCTCGGCGGGGACTTCTTCCTCCTCAACGGCGCCGACTCGCACGCCCTCGCCGTCGTCAACAGCCGGGACGGTGCGCTCGCCAAGGCGTATCCCGTGGGTTTCCTTCCCGCGCCTACCGTGGTCAAGGACATCGACACCGACGCCACCGGCTTCTACACGGCTCAAGAGGGCAATCCCGTGGAGGGCCGGATGGCCTTCAACCTCTCCGACTTCAACGAGCGCTGGCGCGACCCCTGCCTGGGCGCCACCCAGGCAGTCCATGTCTACAAAGCCGTGCTGTATTCCGGCTCGCACGCTCATGACTGCACCGGCCTGGCATTTACGGAACTGCATGAGCGTCAGCACCTGTTGGCCCAGTCGGTCACCGACCCCAAGCTTCTGGGCTGGTTCCCCGATACCAACGAAGGCCTGGGCGAGATGATCGGGCCGCGCGTGATCACGACCGCCTCCTCGAAAGGCACCGACTACGTGTGGGTCGGCGGAGACTTCACCACGGTCAACAACAAGCGGCAGCAGGGGCTGACCCGCTTCGCCAACCGTCCGGACACCGGCGCCCCGTCAGTGCCACAGGCCGGAGCCTCCAGCACCACTCCGGGCCAGGTCGACGTGCGCTGGCAGTCCAGCCTCGACCTCGACGATAGCGACCTGACGTACCGTGTCTACCGCAACGACTCCGAGAAACCAATCCATACGGTCACCGGCTCCTCGGTCTTCTGGGACCGCCCGCAGCTGACCTTCACCGACACCGACGTCGCCCCCAATTCCACCTACACCTACCGGCTCACCGCCCGCGACGGCAGCGGGAACACAAGCGCTCCGTCAGTACCCGTCACGGTCACGGCGACCGCGGTCACACACACCGCTCTCTACCGCTGCTACCACCCCGGCAACGGCCACCACATCACCACCGCCGACCCCAACTGCGAGGGCTACCCCACCAAAGACCGGCCCCTTGGCAGCATCCCGGCCCAGCAGGCTTCGGACACCGTCCCCCTTTACCGCTGCTACAACCCGGGCAACGCCGACCACATCGACACGCGCGACCCCAACTGTGAGGGGTATCCCCACAAGGACGGCGTCCTCGGCCACATCTACACCACGCAAGTTGCCGGCTCCGTCCCCCTCTACCGCTGCTACCACCCCGGCAACGGCGACCACATCACCACCGCCGACCCCAACTGCGAGGGCTACCCGGGCAAAGACGGGCCTCTTGGCTACGCCATAGCGGACGAGATACAACCGGCCCAGGCCGCACCTGACAACCAAGACCAGACGAAGCCGGCCGAGGCAAAGCCCGACGGCCTGCCCAACCTCGGTGAACCAGAGGCCGGTTGGCACCCGGGCAACGAGTACGAGTAGGTCCGTGAACACGCCCGCCGCCCGAGCGGCGAACACCTATCGGGCCGGTGGGGTCCTCAAGCTGGTGACGATGGTGATCGTCGCGTGTGACGGTGACCGTACGTGCAAGCTGCGCCCCACGAGCGGGCCCGGGTGCAAAGTGGTCTACCTGCGCAAGCGCGACACCTTCGAACAGCTCGCGGCCGGCTTCGCCATCGGAACGGCGACAGCCTGGCGTTACGTATTCACCTCGGTCAATGCCGTCTACGGACGGGGCGCCGACCCGCGCGTTGCGATCGGTCAAGACCATCATCGGTCACTCCGCGCCGGTCTCGGGTCTGGGCAGCATGCCCAAGGCCGTCCAGGCGCTCCGGTGCGGGCAGCTCCGCCCAACGTGAACTTCCGGGAAGGGAGCACCTACAATTCCGCTGCCGTCGCGGCTGTTCGTTCCTGCCGACGTCACTGCGTGGCCGGTGGCGGACAGGCCACGCCTGGTGGCGGTGTGCTCTTACAGTGTGTCTGGCACCAACGCCCACCTCATTCTCGAACAGGCCCCCGCCACAGCGAAGAAGCGGCCCCGGCCGGCGCGAACCAACGGCACGGCGCCAGCGCCGAGGATGCGACGCGGATGTTCATGATCTCCGCAGGGCGGCAGTTGGCGCCATGCACAGCCTGACGTGGCAACGAACACAATCGGGGCCAAGACCTCCCGATCGCCATGAGACCGACGACGGCCGCCACCCTGCGGACGGGCTGGCGTCCGAGCACCCGCTGGAACAGCTCCCACAGACCGTCCGGCACCAACCGCTCGGCAAGCTCACTCGCCACAGGGCCAGCATCCCGCGAGATCACACCAAGAAATGACTTGGTTGACGCTCCCTCTGCCGGCCGTCGAGCTGCGGGCTCCCGCTGGCTGCGGCGCGCACATGCCCACCTGTAGAGGGGCGGCTGTCTGGTGATTAATGATCGATGTTCTGCCTGTCGACTGGTTCTCGAGGCAGGAGGGACACGGCCCTTCAATTGATACGCCCAGTACCTGGCGGTGGGCGATTCTGGCTTTTAGATAGGTCTGTTGGCGATTGCGATGAATCGTTCGCCAGCTGGGTCGAAGTCCACCGCGAGCCCGTTCATCAGCCCAGCAAGCATGGTGTAGTAGCCGACGGTAATGGTGATTTCGACGATTTGCTGGTCAGTGTAGGCCTGCTGCAGGGCCGCGAGAGCGGCGGGTGAAAGGGTGTGGGAAGTGATTAGGTCTGCCGCAGCGTTGAGAACTGCTGATTCCTCAGGCGTGAAATGACGAGGGTCGCAGGGGCTCACCGCTGCGATAGTGGCGAGTTGGTCAGGGGTCACACCAGCATTCAGCGCTATCGGCGTGTGCTGAATGGCCTCGTAGCGGCACTGGGTGCGGGCTGCGACAGTCATGATGAGCATCTCTCGGAGCTTGGGTGGAAGCGCAGTGCCGCCGAGGATGGCCAGGGCTAGGTCGATGGTGGGCCCGGTCAGGGCTGGGCTGTGGGAGAGCATGCGGAAGGCGTTGAGCGGCGCGGGTAACCGGCCTAGGCCAGTGTCCGACTGTGCGGGGTAGGGGATGCGGGCCATCGTGGCCTCCTAGGCGGGGATGGTTGGGGTCTATCAGTCATGCGGGGCCAGCGCGTGGGGTCACCATGGTTTGACCGAGCAAGGTCCGCGTAAGTGGGAACGGGCGCTTGCCGAGGCGGTCCGCATGGCCGAACAGGTCGAGGACTTAGTTGGTGTGGAGGACACGGAAGGAACGGTTGCCTTCGGGTCCACGGTCTTCTAGTAGCCGTCATTCATCTCTTCGCGTCGGCTGACATGACTCGTCTAACGGCCGATGGGAGGCGCGGGATGTGGTGGATCATGGCGATGCTCTGTTGTCCGTACCTGGCCAACTGATATGGCGGTGTTGCAGCTTTGTCGCGAATGCACACACTGGGGGCGGTGGTTTGGACGACACCTGGTCGGCCTGGCGGCCTTGACTCCTTTGATGCGACTGGTTTCGCGTTGCGTAGGTCCATCACAACGTCGAGCATGGCTCTGCTGGATGAGACCTGCGGGCAGGGAGCGTCTACGGGCGGGTACGGGCAGATTGGCGTGGCAGTGCGGCGGTGAAGTCGCTGACCTCCTGGATGAACCGTTCGAAGGCGGAACGGTGGATCTCGTGGGGTACGCCCGGGAGGTCCCGGGCTGTGCTGCCGGGCGGCAGAAGATTGCACGCGCGGAGGAAGTCTGCAGGCTCCAGTAAGCCTCCGTGGCGGGGGTCCGCGCGCAGCAGCCGGGTGGGCACAGCTACGTGGCGGAAGAGTGGCAGCAGCGGGCCGGTGGACGCACCGTCGGTGGCCAGGGCATGGATGACTGTGGGCTCTGCTTGAGACAGGTCGGTGGCGAGGGTGCGCACATCGGTGGGGTGCCAGCCGGGGTGGACTGCCGCCACCGTTTCCAGCAAGGCCTCAGGGGGCAGTGCGCTGGCGCGGACCAGGTCACGGATGTGGTCGCGCAACGGATCGGCGGATACCTGTGGTGGCGGGTCTTCCAGGAGAAGCCCGGAGACGTTCGCGCCCTGCTGGGCAGCGAGTACCAGGGAAACTGCTGCTCCCCAGGAGTGACCGATGAGCAGCGGACGGTGCAGTTGGAGGGCGGCGATGAAGTCAGCCACGTCGGCCGCTGCTGCGGAGAGCCCGTATGCACCAGCGGGCGGTCGGATGCTGCCCCCGTGGCCGCGCAGGTCGAGGGCGTATACACGCATATTTTTGGCGAGTTGGGGGCCCACCCGGTTCCAGCTTGCGCAGGTCGCGGCGTTGCCGTGTAGCAGCACTGCTGCAGGCCCTGCGTCGCCCCAGGTGCGGAAGCGGAAGACCCCGGCGGGCAGCGCGATAGTGTGTGTCTGTTCGCTCACTCGGACCTTCCGGATTCGTCATCGGACTGTGCGGCGGAGCTCAGTCTGGCGTGCAAGTAACTGCTGAGCCTCGCGATGGTCGGGTGTTGCCAGATCGCGGTGAGCGGAATCGACACCCCGGTCGACTGCTGTAGCCGGTCGCGGTAGGCCGCCGCGTGAAGGGAGTCCAACCCTAGGTCGGCGAAGGCGGCGGAAGGGTGAATGCGACGGTTCCTCAACTGCAGCAGTTCGCGCAACTGCGCGGTGACCAGTTCCTCTGCTGTCTGGCGCTTGCCGTCCCTGACTGGCAAACCCTGGGGCAGGGCGGATGACTCTCCGTGCGCCTGGGACGTCTGCGTGGCTTGGGCATCGTTGCGACCGCCGGCACCTGCGCGCACGGCGCCCAGGTCGATCAGCAGGTTGTGTCGCTCCCAGCTGGTGGTTGGTGGCTCTACCAGGTGGCCGTCAGCCAGCCACTGCTGCCACTGGACGGGCTGTCCTGTGCAGTGCAATCGGGCAGCCGTGGCCCAGAGTTGATCGGTGGCGTGATGCTCGGCGCGGAGTGTCGGCAGCACCGCCGCATCGTGGATTCCAAGCGCCTCCAGCGTCCACAGCAGTGGGCGTACCGCGACAGGGTTGGGCGATATTTCCACAAAGACCCTGAAGCCGTCCCTGGTCAGCGCCTCCGTGGCAGCTGAGGCTCGCACTGGGCGCCCGACGTTGGCCGCCCAGTACCGTCCGTCGAAGCGGGGCTGGTCATGTGGGTCATCCAGCACAGTCGTGTAGAAGGGGATCTGGGGGGTGCGCGGTGCAAGGTCGTCCAGGGCTTGCTCCATGTCTGCCAGCAGTGGCTGGGCCAGGCGGCAGTGAGAAGGGAAGTCGACGGCTACCCGCCGGGTGGCGGTTCCCCGGCTTGTCCAGTACTCCACCAGCCGCTCCACATCGCGGACGGCGCCACCAATCACCGTAGAGCTCGGGGCGGCCAGCACCGCGACGTCGGCTTCCGCTTGTGCCTCGGCAATGTCCCGTGCCACCTGGTCGGGGGGTAACTGGACGGCGACCATTATCCCCGTTCCGGCTCGTGCCTGCGGTACGCACAGCCGGGAGCGTCGGCATATCACCTTCACGCCGTCCTCGAGGCTCAGCGCTCCTGACACTACCGCCGCGGCCACTTCACCCATCGAGTGGCCGACCACCGCCGACGGGCCCATTCCGCGCGCCTGCAAGGCTGCAGCCAGTCCCACCTGCACGGTGAAGATCATGGGCTGCACGAGGTCGAACTGGCTGACTTCGATGCCATTCCGTAGCACTTGATACGGCGAGAACCCTGACTCGGCGACCACGAGCGGATCAGCTTGGGCCACCATGGCCGCGAACTCCGGTACGTCGTCGAGGAGTTCGCGCGCCATGCCAGGCCACTGCGAGCCGTGGCCGCTGAATACCCACACTGGCCCAAGGCTGTCCTCGCGGGCCCAGTCCCCCGTCACTAGTGGATCGGCGTGCCCGCTTAACCAGCCCTCCAACCGCGTCGAGAGTTCCTCCCGGGAGCGAGCCACCACTGCCAGGCGCTCCGCGGAATGCGAGCGGCGCAGCGCCAGTGTGTGGGCAACGTCGTTGAGGGACTGCTCGCGTCCCGCCGACTCCAGCCACTGATCAAGACGTCCGGCTGCCGTCTCCAGGGCTGGTGCGCTGGCGGCCGACAGAACGAATACCCGAGGCCGTTCGGTCTCTGGCACCGCTACGTGGGGGCGGTCGGCGTCAGGCGCCTGGCCTACTATGGCGTGCGTGTTCGTACCCGCCACCCCATACGAGCAGACCCCGGCCAGGCGTGGCCCCTGTGGCCAGGACACCGCCTCTACGGGCACGTACAGACCACTGTCGGCTGGGTTGATGCCTGACTGCCACGAACGGAAGTGCGGGGTGGGAGGAATCGCCCCGTGACGCACTGCGAGAACCGCCTTCAGCAGCCCCGCCAAGCCAGCGGCCGACTCGGTGTGCCCTACATTGGCTTTGACCGAACCCAGCGCACACGGACCCCCACGCCCATAGACTGCCGACAGCGAGGCGAACTCGATACGGTCACCGGTCGGTGTGCCGGGGCCGTGTGCCTCCACCATCGCCACGTCCTCGGCGCGCACCCCGGCGACCGTCAGTGCCGTCCGACACACCTCCTGCTGTGCTATGCCGGACGGCATGGTAAAGCGGGATGTGGTGCCGTCATGGTTTGTCGCAGTACCCCGCACCACCGCAAGTGCCCGGTCACCGTCGAGGATGGCGTCGGCAAGTCGCTTGAGGACGAGGACGACGCCGCCTTCGGCCCGTACGTACCCGTCGGCGCCGTCGTCGAAGGGGCGGCACCGTCCCGTTGGTGACAAGACGCCCAGCTCGTTGTAGGCGGCAGTCGTCCTGGGACTCAGAAGGAGATTCACCGCTCCGACGAACGCAAGCGAACACTCACCTTCACGTAGACTCCGGCACGCCAGGTGTACCGTGGCCAGGCCGGACGAGCAGGCCGTGTCCACTGCCATGCTCGGACCACGCAGTCCCAAGGCATGCGAGATCCGCCCGGCAGAGGAGGCGTACATGTTGCCGGTCACGGCATACGGCCCGCCTCCTGACGGCAGCCAGTGCACGTACGCACTGTGATCGGAATTGCATAGACCCGTAAATACCCCTGCATCCACACCTGCCAGTGCCCCGGGTGGCAGGCCGGCATGTTCGCTGGCCTCCCAGGCAAGTTCAAGGAGCAGTCGCTGCTGCGGATCGATAGTTACGGCCTCCCGCCTGCTTATCCCGAAGAACTCGGCGTCAAACGCGCCTAGTGGCTCATCCAGGAACCCTCCCTCCCACACCAGTGGACGGGAAGCCTGGGCAACGAGCGCAGCCAGCTCCGCTGGATCCCCGCGCCCGTCC
>NZ_JBVKCZ010000092.1:0-11812 GCF_055634335.1 Streptomyces sp. NPDC111802
ACTCGCTTCGCAACAAGTTGATCTACCAGGAGTCCCGTTGCCTCGTTCCCGCACCCCCTTGACAAGCACCTCAAGATCCAAACGCAACGGTGTTGTTCCTTACACAGCCACGGCATTGGGTCCCGTGCCGAGGGGGCGGGTGTGAGTCTGGTTGGTGAGAACGGGCTGGTCATGCGGTGGCGCGGAGGGTTTCGTAGAGGCGTTGGTGGTCGTGGAGTCCGGCGAACCGGTGGTGCCCCTGGGCTTGCTGTGGCATTACGTGGTGGGTTCCGTCGTGGGGCAGGGGGTTGGCTCGGAGTTGGCGGTAGGTGTCGTAGTCGATGGGGCGGCGCCGTGTGATCGCGTTGTGGTGGGCGGTGGTGCGCAGGTGGGTTCGGTAGCCGGGGGTGACGTGTCCGGTGAAGAATTCGGCGACGCTTCCGGAGCCGTAGCTGAAGAAGCCCAGTGTTTCTGCGTCGAGTTGGGTTTTTGTGTCGAGTAGGGCGGCGAGGGCGAGGTAGAGGGAGGCGGTGTAGCTGTTGCCGAGGACTTGGTTGTAGCGGGTGGTGGGCTCGATGGCAGCCTCGATGGTGGCGGCGTCGGCGCTGGTGCCGGCTGCGTCGAGGAGTTGGCGGTGGGCTTTGAATGCCATGCGGGTGAAGGGCTGGTGGTAGCAGACCGTGTGGATCTCCTTGAGGGGGAGTCCGCCGCGCTTTTGGTAGTCGTGCCAGGCGTTGGTGACGGCTGTCAGGTAGGCGGCCATTGACTTCTTGCCGTCGACGAGGGCGGTGGTGCGGTAGTTGGGGCGCCAGAAGTCCATGATGTCTTGGGTGAAGAGGCCCGACGGGCGGTTGAGGGCGATGAGGGTGGGCGTGGCGGCCACCAGCATGGCGGCTGCCGCCGCTCCCTGGGTGGCCTCGCCGGGGCTGTCGAGGTCGTAGCGGGCCACGTCGCTGGCGAGGACGAGGACCTGCTGGGCGGGGTCCTGGCGGACCAGGGCGGCAGCGAGCTGGAGGGCGGCGGTGGCGCCGTAGCAGGCCTGTTTCAGTTCGACGACGCGCACATTCGGGGGGAAGCCCAGCAGCGAGTGGACGTAGACGCCGGCCGCTTTGGACTGGTCGATCGAGGTCTCGGTGGCGAACAGGATCGTGCGGATGCGGTCGGTGCCGTGGCGTTCGATGATCGGTGCTGCGGCGTCGGCGGCCATGGTCACGATGTCCTCGTCCGCCGCAGGCACGCTCATCGCCCGCTGACCGATGCCCTTGTGGTATTTCGCCAGACTGGCGCCGGTGTGCTTGCTGAGTTCGGTATGGGTGAGGACCAGGCTGGCGGTGGCGAAGGAGAGGTCGTGGATACCGATGGCGAGGTCAGTGGTCATGGCGTGCTCCGTTGTGGCGTTCGAGCTGGGTGTGGGCCTTCATCAGCTCGCCCGGATTGGTCTGTGCGGCGAGCAGGGACAGTTCGCCGCAGAGCACGGTCGCGGCTGCGAGGACCGCGAGGCGGCGGGCGTTGTCCCCGACGGGCCGCTGGGCGCGGCAGCCGAGCGAGGTGAGAGCGTCGTCGACGAAGTCGAGGCCCTTGCCGTTGCCGATGGTCCCGATGATGAGGTTGGGCAGGGTGCAGGAGAAGTACAGGTCGCCGTCGCGGTCTTGGGCGAGGGTGATGCCCTGGGAGCCTTCCACGATGTTCGCGGCGTCCTGGCCGGTGGCGAGGTAGAAGGCGAGCAGCATGTTCGCGTAGTGGGCGTTGGCGGAGCGGATGCCCCCGGCCAACAGGGTGCCGACCAGGTTCTTGTTGATGTTGAGCTGGACGATCTGGTCGGCGGTCGTGTGCAGGCGGGCAGCGACGATCTGCGCGGGGATGAGGATTTCCGCGATCACGTTCTTGCCGCGGCCCAGGATGCCGTTGATGGCGGTGGCTTTTTTGTCGGTGCAGTAGTTGGCGGAGATGGACCCGTACCGGATGCCGGGCACGTAGGTCAGAAGATGGCCGAGCAGGGCGTCCGCGGCGAGGGTCGCCATGTTGTGCCCGGAGGCATCGCCGGTGGAGAACTCGAAGCGCAGGAACAGCAGCGGGCCGGTGACCTCGTGTCGGACGGCGAGGAGTTCGGCGAATCGGCTGGTGGTCCGCGTGATCTGCCGCAGTTCGTCGATCCGCTGAGCAACGGTGCGGGCGGCGAGGTAGGCGGTTTGTGCGTCGTCGGCCTCGACGAGGACCGAGCGGGTCATGCGCTCGTCCACCAAAGTGGTTTTGATTCCGCCCTCGACCAGGCGGGAGATTCGTGCGCCGCGGCCGACGGACGCCCACAAGGGGGTCTCGTAGGTGGCCAGGGGTACCTCGGCCTCGGTGGTGGCCACGTTTCCGGAGATGCGCACCGGGCCGACCCAGCGCATCGGAACGTGAGCCGCTGCCGTTTCGGCGGAGGCGGAGGCAGAAGGTGTGGTGGGAGCGGGCTGGAGGGTCATCGGTGATCTCCCTGAAGGCTGGGGTGGTGAGGGGTGTCGAGGTGGCGCAGGGTGCAGAACTCGCGCAGGGAGCCGGTCACCAGCACGTCGCAGTTGGCCAGGTCCGTCGGACGGTGGGCGCCGAGTAGTGTCATGAGGGCGGTCAGCTGGTCCAGCCAGGTGGTGATCTGTCCGATGAGTGCGTCCACGCCGCCGTGCAGGAGGGTGGTGAGGAACCCGCCGGAGACGCCGACCGCGTGCGCTCCGAGGGCGAGCGCCCGGGCAGCATCGAGCGGGTGGCGCACGCCGCCCGAGGCGAGGAGCGGCAGTCCGTGGCCGCGCGCGTCGAGCAGGGCCGCCGGGGTGCTCAGTCCCCAGCCCTCGAGATAGGTGTAGTCGGCGTGGGGGCGGCGCCCGTTTTCGATCCGGGCGAAGTCGGTGCCGCCCCGGCCTGCCACGTCGGCGACCTGGACGCCGAGCCCGGCCAGACGGGAGACGGTCCGGCCGCTGAGTCCGAAGCCGACCTCTTTGACGATGACGGGCACGTCGACTCCGGCCGCGATCTTCTCGATGCCTGCCGCCCAGGAGCCGAAGGAACGGTCTCCCTCGGGCATCACGGTCTCCTGCACGGAGTTGAGATGGATCTGCAGGGCGCCTGCGTCGAGCAGGCCGACAGCGCGGCGGGCCTGTTCGGCGGTGGCGCCGGTGTTGACGTTCGCCATCACGAACCCGTGCGGGTTGCAGTGCCGTACAGGGGTGAAGGTGTCCGCGGTGGAGGAGTCCTTCAGGTAGGGGCTCATGGATCCGGTGGCGATCGGCAGGCCGGTCTCGTGGGCGGCGATCGCCAGATCGCGGTTGATTGCCCCGGTTTTCGGGCTGCCCCCGGTCATCGCGTTGATGTAGAGGGGAACGGGCCAGTCCAGGCCGGCGAACTCGGTTCGCAGCGAGACGCGTTCGCGGTCGGTGCCGGCCAGCGCGTGGTGGACGAAGTGCACCTCGTCGAACTGGTGGGGCGGGTGAACGGCGGCGCTGCCAGGAACGCTGCCGACGGCTTCATGCTGGGCGACGGCAAGCCGCACATGGTCGTCCTTGCGTGATCCGCTCATAGCGAGAGTCCTTTGTCGGAGTCAGCCAGGCCGGCAGGGGAGCGCAGGACCAGCCCCTGCGTGACATCCGGCCCCGCCTTGTGGGACCGGTCGTCGTCTTGGTGCAGTGGTTCGGTGATCTGTAAGGGCAGGGCGGTGACTCCGACCTCCGCCCACCGTCTGTGCAGCGTGCGGGGGGCGAGGGTGTGGGGCAGGAACGCGATGCCGCAGTCACCGCCGCCCGCTCCCGACGGCTTGCCGGCTCCGCCGCAGGCTTCGGCTGCCGCACACAATGCGGTGAGCTGCTGAGTGAAGATGCCGAGCCCGGTTTCCTCGTCCAGGTGCTCCAGGAGGCGGCGCGAGGTACGGATCGCGGCGAGGAAGGCGTCAGGATTCTCCTGCTCCAGGGCCTGGACCGCGGCGGTCACACAGTGCGCGCTGCGGGTCAGGAAGTGGCTGCGGCCCATCCCGCGCCACCACGGGGTGCCGGACAGCCGGCTGACCTGGGTGGAGGTGGAGGCCGGGCTGCCGCTCCACCCGGTGTGCAGCTGGAGGGCGGTGGGCGGGGGAAGCCGGCGCACCGTCAGGCCGGGCCAGGTGGCCTGCAGGGTTTCGGCCACTCCGTCCCGCCGTAAACGCCACTGCAGGTGGGCTCGGTCCGGGGCCTGGTAGAGGTTCCAGCCGCCCCAGGTGCTGGCGGCGAGATCCGCGCCGGACGGGCCGGGATCCACCCGGATGCTCGCCAGCAGGGCGAGACGGAACCGCAGTTCCGCAGACATGGGCATCGTGCAGAAGTCGGTGAGCGCGGCGATGGCGGCCACCAGCACGGCGCCGCTCGAGCCCAAGCCGATTTTGGTACCCTGCTCGTGCAGTGCGCTGCGCGCCGTCAGACGCAGCGGCACCGCAGGCAATCCGAGCTGGGCACGCAGCTCATCGACGACCTCGACGGCAGCGACGAGATGAGCGAGCACCCCGTAGAGATGCCGGGTGTCAGCCGCATCGCGCGGCCACAGCCGGCCCCGGGCGCGCAGCAGTCGCACCTCGTGTCCGAGAAGGTCGGTGGCGAGCACCACGTCGCCACCGCGAAGCGGCGCGGCTTCCACGGTCACAAACCGGTCCACGGCGACCACGAGGGATGGCTGCCCGGGGGCGAGAACGGCGTACTCACCGGCGACCAGCAGCTTCCCCGGCGCCCCCCGGGTGAGCGCCCGGGACATCAGCCCACCCTCCCGCGCAGAGCGGCACCGGGCCCGCTGCGGGCCACCACCGTCCTGCAGCCCGACAACAGGCGCAGTTCACGGGCCACTTGCTCCGCATCATCCCCGCGGCACAGCACCTTCACGTTGGGCCCGGCATCCATCGTCGCCCACGCGTCCAGGCCGCGTGCACGCATACGGCGTACCCGTTCAAGGACCCGGTGGGATGCGGCCGTGAGGTAGCACACGGGCGGCACCGCATGCTCCATGGTCTCGTGCATGCCCAGCGCATTGCGCTCGGCGATCTCCCCCACGACGGCAAGATCACCTGCCGCCAGGGCCGCCCGCATCACCGTCACGTCCTGCCGCGTGGCGGCAAGCCAGCGGGGGAAGAGCGGGGAGGTGGCGACGGTGCGCCGCATGGCCTCCCGGCTGGAGACGGGCTTGGGGCCGGTCTCCACCAGGACGGCGACCAGCGCAAGGTCCACGTGTGCGTCCGCGAGGGGCTCCGCGTAGGAGGCAAGGTCCGGGTCGGGGGCGTCCGGCGCGCCCGCGTGCCACAGGGTAAAGCCCCCGAACAGGGACCGGGCGGCGGACCCGGAACCCCGGCGGGCCAGCCGGGACAGTGCGGCGGCATCCAGCCGCAGTCCGTAGGCGCCGGCTGCGGCGACAGCGAGAGCAGCGAACCCGCTGGCGGATGAGGCAAGCCCCGCGCCGACCGGCACCGTGTTGCGCGTTTCCACGACCGCGTGCTCTTCGCGGCCTGCCCGGTCGCGGACGAGGCTGAGGAAACTGATGATGCGCCGTTGCATCTCGCCCTGGGCCACGGCCCCGTCCACGAGCACGTGATCGCCCGGAAGGTGCGGGGCGATCTGCACGCTGGTGGTGGTGGGGAAGACGTCCAGGGTGAGGGACAGGCTGTCGGCCCACGGCAGGACGAGGTGTTCATCACGCTTTCCCCAGTATTTGACCAGCGCGATGTTGGGGTGGGCCACAGCGACCGCCATCTCAGACATGGCCACCTCCGTGGTGCGGCAGGCGGACCGTCCAGGAGCGCACGCCCAGTTCGCCCGAGAGCCGTGCGGAAAGTGCGCCGGCGATGTCGGCGCCGGCCGTCAGAGCGATCACGCAGCCGCCGAGCCCCCCGCCGGTCATCTTCGCCCCCAGCGCCCCGGCGCGCAGCGAGGCATCCACCAGCCGGTCCGTGAGCTCGGTGGTCAGCCCAAGGCCGGCGAGCAGGGCATGCGCGTCGGTGAATCTGCCCCCCAGCGCCTGCAGATGGCCTTGTTGCAGATCCAGCAGAGCCGCGCGGGTGAGCGCGGCTGAACGAGCGAGAAACAACTCCCGGCGGCCGGGATCCGCTGCGAAGCAGTCGCGCAGCATGGCGACGGCCTCTTTGGTAGAGGCCCCGCTACCGCTGTCCACCACCACGATCCAGCAGTCACCGCCGACCGGCGGACTGCTGACCTTCCCCTGCGCGAGCAGTACAGGCCCGCTGCGGCTGGTGGCCCACGCGTCGATGCCGCTGGCCCGGCCGTGGGCCGCCTGCTCGGACAACTGGACGTAGCCGAACACCTCGTCCACGCTCAGTTCCAGCCCGAGAAGATCCTCCAATGCCTGGAGCACCGCGCGGGCAGAGGCCGCACTGGAGCCAAGCCCCCGGGCGAGCGGCACACCGCTCTCCACGAGCACATCCAGACCAGGAACGGCTGGCACACCGGCCCGCCCCAGGACGGCTTCGACCAGAACCCGCAACCCCTCGGGAACGGGACTCTCCACCGTGCGCGGCGGCGTTGGCAGCGCCCCGCACGGCACGCCGGCCGGCGCCTCCACGAACCGGAAACTGTGCAGACCGCCACCGCCACCGTCGCGGGCACGGCGGGCCACCGTGGCCCGGCAGCCTAGTTCCGGTACGGCGACGGCCATGGCAGGAGCGCCGTACACAACAGCATGCTCGCCCAGCAGGATGACCTTTCCATGGGCACGTCCCGTTCCGACGCCCCGCACAACGCTGTCGCCGGGGGAGACGGGAGCAGGCGCCGGCGCCTGCAGGTCAGCGTGCGTGTGCTGCGCCATGCCCCCTCACCACCACGGGGATCGGTGCCAAGCCGGGCGGCAGTGGCCGGGTCCTTGAGGCGGGCCGGATGGCAGGCCAGGTGCTGAGAAGAATCCGCAGGACCATCTCGAAACAGGTGTCGATGTCGGCGAGCTGTCCGGCGTCTGCGGCGGCGTGCGGGAGTGAGTTCATGATGGTTGGCCTTTTCTGCCAGGGGCGTGCTGTGGCTCGGGCGTTCTCCCTGTCTCCACCGGGGGCGGCCTGGGCAGGGCACGACGTTCTGCGGGGCCTCTGGGCCGAGGAGCGGAGTGCCGGTGAGCGCCGGAATTCGGACGTGTCCGCCCATCCCGGTACGCCGATACGTCCTCGGCTGCTTGGCCGCCGCAGGCCCGGGGCCGGCCGGTAGCAGGCCGGCCTGCGCACGACCGCCTTCAGGGCGGGGACGTATCGGTGTACCTGTGGGCCGCATGGTGTTTCAGGCGGCCTGCACGATCTCGGCGCAGCGGGCGATGGTGGTGCCGTCCGCGTTGAGCAGGTCGTCGTCGATGGGCTTGCCCACCGTGTTCTCCAGTTTCTGCGCCAGTTCCGTGATCTGGAGGGAGTCGAGCTCGAGGTCCTCAAAGAGCCGGTGCTCGGGGTGGATGCTTTCGGCCGGCCGCTTGGCGAGGACAGCGACGATGTTCTGCACCTGGGTCAAAGCGTCGTGGTCAATGGCCATCGGGTTACTCCCTGGTGAGGTGGGGCAGGTGGACGCGCCGGATGAAGAGTGCCGGCGCCTTACGGGCACAGGACGACCTGCGCCGCGTAGGTGAGGCCCGCACCGAAGCCGAAGAGCAGCACGGGCTCACCGCGGCGCACCTTTCCTGCCTCGCGCAGTGCGTGCAGGGCGAGCGGGACTGAAGAGGCGCAGGTATTGCCGGAATTGACGAGGTCGTCGGCGGTCACCAGATCCGGTGCATCGACGCTCTGGCGCAGGGCGTCGATGATGCGCAGGTTCGCCTGGTGCGGCACGAACGCCTTCAGGTCCGCTGGGGTCAGTCCGGCGCGTTCGCAGGCAGCTTGCATGACGCTGGCGAGGGCGGTGGTCGTCCAGCGGAACACCTTGCGTCCCACCATCTCCATCCGGCCCGTTTCGCCGGGGATTTTGATGAGACCGGCCTGGGAGCCGTCGCTTCCCCACGCGACCGGGAAGATGGTGGTCTCCCGCGAGGGCACGACGAGCGTCGCCGCGGCCCCGTCGGCGAAGATCGGGCCGGTGTTGCGGTCCTCGGATGCCACCCAGTCGGTCATGCGCTCCGAGGCGATGACCAGCACTCCCTGCGCGGTCCCGGACCGGATCAGCGCGTCGGCGACGGCCAGTCCGTGGGAGAAGCCCGAGCAGGCTGCGTTGAGGTCGAAGGCAGCCGTGGTCTTGCAGCCGAGTCCGGCGGCGACCGATGCGGCTCCGTTGGGCATCGGCGAGGGCATGGAACAGGTGGCCAGCAGGACCACGTCGACCTCGGCGGCGGTGGCCCCGCAGTCGGCGAGCGCATTTTTGCCCGCCGCGATCGCCATGGTCACGACCGTCTCGGCCGCACTGGCATGACGGCGCTCCAGGATGCCCACGCGCTGCGAGATCCAGTCCGCGGAGACGCCGGCCGCTGTGGCAGCGTCCTCGTTGGCGACCACGGCCTCGGGCCGGTAGGTGCCCAGCCCGGCCATCCGGGATCCGGTACTCGGCGACGGGACGGGCGCAGCGATCGCCGCCTCCTGCGGCATCTGATATTCAGTCATGTTCCGCTCCGGTTAGCTGCTGGTATGGCGCTGACAGGTGACGATCCGCGAGGTACTGGCGGCCGGTGCATGAGCGACAGACGGGCCGCTCGCCGACGGGCACCAGGAAGCTTCGTTCGCTCGTTCAGCTACGGCGGTGAGTCATCAGCTGCGCCAGGCTCTTCAGGTTTTCGAAAGCCGCTGTGGTGGGTGAGGCTGCCGCCAACTCCTTTAGAGCGGCATCGACTTCCCGCTCTACCGCCGCCAGGGCCATGACCCGGCCCCCGGCTTCTTCGATACATTCCGTGGCCTCCCGCACCAGGGACTCACCCAAAGGGCCGGGCTCGCCGAAGATCGCCGCCAGCCGGCGTCCCGCCTCGGCCGGCGACTTGAGAGCGGCCACGATGGGATAGCTCTTCTTACGGGAGGCGACATCGCTGCCGACCGGTTTCCCGGTGACGGCCGGGTCACCGAAGACACCGAGCAGGTCGTCGGCGATCTGGAAGGCCACCCCCACGTGCCGGCCGAAACAGGCCAGATGCCAGGCGCGTTCCTCGTCCGCGCCACCGGCCAGTGCGCCGAGCGCACAGGCGGCACCCATCAGAGCCCCGGTCTTGCCCACGGCCATCGCCGTGTACTCGGCCACCGTCACATCAGCGCGCTGCTCGAATGCAGTGTCCATCGCCTCGCCCTCGACCAACTCCAGTACGGCGGCGGCCAGCATGGAGACCAAAGCGCCGGCCTTGTCCGGATAGGTATCGGCGAGGACCCGTAGTGCCTGGGTGAGCAGGGCGTCTCCGCTCAGCAGCGCGGCCGGGACGCCGAACGCCGCTCATACGGCGGGCCGGTGGCGGCGCAGCTCGTCGCGGTCGATGACGTCATCGTGGATCAGGGAGAAGTTGTGGATCAATTCAACGGCTACGGCTGCCCCTACTGCGTCCTCGCGCAGGCCGCCGACCGCCTGGGCACAGCTGAAGGCGAGTGCCGGGCGCACCGCCTTCCCCGGCGCGGGTTCCGTCACCGGTTGGCCACGCTCGTCTAACCACCCCAGGTGGTAGCCGGCCAGAGCGGCAATGGAGCCGGGCAGCCGCGCCGACCAGTCACGCAGCGCCGGAATCATCAACTTCTGCGCCTGTAAGAGGAGATGGTGCGCGGTTTCGTCCAGCGCGGGGGCCGGAAGTACGGGGGACACCATGGCAAGTCCTCACAAACGGAAGTCGGGGTCAGGGACGAACTGCAGGGGCATAGCGAGCCAAAGCCCGCA
This sequence comes from Streptomyces sp. NPDC111802, assembly GCF_055634335.1. Lineage (NCBI taxonomy): Bacteria > Bacillati > Actinomycetota > Actinomycetes > Kitasatosporales > Streptomycetaceae > Streptomyces > Streptomyces sp. NPDC111802. The sequence continues at coordinate 9,777 of NZ_JBVKCZ010000092.1, forward strand.
CCGGGGAGCTGCGGACATCTGGTGGCATCTAGTGGTATCTCTCTATGAAGTCCCACAGGCGGAGCAGCGGGAACGGCACATCACTTGATCGGTGCGTGAACGCGTTGAACGCGCAGACGCCCCGGAGCGTCACTGCCGCCGAGAGACGTTGTGGGGCAGCGCGGCCTCGATCGCCTCGGCTCTGTGCCCGTCGATGGGGCCGTGCCCCGGCATACACCTTGGCCCGCCCGTCCGCGTACGACAGGGCGCCGGAGGCGTGCGGGTTCCCCACCAGATCGTGCACCGACTCGGCACGGGAGGGGTAACCGGACAAGCCGCCGGCTTGGCACAGTGTGGCGAACTCCTCGGCGCGGCCGGTCAGCAGACTGTGCACGTACGTACGCCCGGTGCCCGGCGTCGAAGAGCAGTGTGCCGTGGGGCGAGTAGACGACCCGGTGAGGGGCCAGGGCCAGCTCCACCACGCCCAAGTTCAGGCCCAGACACCCGCCGCTCGCGTGCACCTTCCCGATCAGGAACTCCCTGATCTGCCCGGCCAGATCCGTGGCACCGGGGCGGGCATGTGTCGGAGCACTCATCAGGCACTTCTCTATCGCCGGGGACCGGGGTGGGCGGTGCAAGAGCCAACTCGGCTCACCGCGCCCTTAGTTGACGGGCGCGGTCGCCGGACACAACCAGTGCACCGCGCTTGCCCCGGCCCGCACAGGGGGACTAGACGGCGGGTGTGCTGCAATCGATGCAATATTGTGCGCTTGTGGAATGCAGGGCGGGGTCTGACCCGGCGCGAATTCAAAGGGGAGGCAAGGCGTGCCCAGGACTCCCAACCTCTTTCTCCGCGGGATGCTTGCGGAGACACAGTGGACTGATGCCCGGCTCGCCGCGGCGCGGCGTGCGGCAGCTGGCCGCCGAACACGGACAGCCCCTGGCCTGCGACCGTTCGATGATCTCGCGCTGGCTGTCCGGCACCACACCCCGCCTGCCCGTACCCAACGCTGCCACTGGAGGTACCCTCCCGGCGGTTGCGGCTGCAGTGGGCTTGGCGGCGCAGCGGAGACGGGCTCGAGCCATGTGCCCACCCGCGCCGACCTCAACCCAGCCGGCGCCACCTGCTGGGCGCCGGGCTCTACAGCCTGGCCGACATGACCGTGCCGACGCCGTACAGCCGCGCGAGGTACCGACCACCGGGCTGCTCGCGGGCTCAACCCGCACGACGAGCCCGGGCGGGACGCGGCGAGGCGGAGCGGTGTACGAGAGACCGGGAGCCACCCCGCACGCAGCACGGATGTGCAGGGCTGGCCCCCGAACTTACCGGCATGTGGGCGCCGCGAGTCATATATACGCCTCATTGGGCACCATTTGTGGATCTGACGAGGTCGCATATGTACCCAGCCTGGTGGAGGGGACGGGCCTGGTGGGGGAGTGTCCAATAGACGGCGGATCCGATGATCAAGGAGAATCTCAATGATCGTGTCAGACATCTCATCTCGTTTTCGTGTCAACCGGATGCGGGTTGAAGGTGGGTGTGGTGGGCCCAGGCGGTGGCTTCGTCGTAGTGGGTGCGGGTCTTGAGGCAGCCGTGGAGGATGCCGACGAGGCGGTTGCCGACCTGTCGGAGGGCGGGGTTGTAGTCGAGGTCCCGGTCGCGTTGTTTGTCGTAGTACCGGCGGGCGCCAGGCGAGGTGCGCAGCGCGCAGAAGGCTTGTCGTTGAAGGGCGTCGGCGAGCCGGTTGTTGCGCACGTATCGGGCCTGGACGGTGCGGACCTTGCCGGAGGCGCGGGTGATGGGGCTGGTGCCGGCGTAGTTTTTCCGCGCTTTCGCGTTCTTGTAGCGGGTGGGGTCGTCTCCGAACTCGGCGAGCACCCGGGCGCCGGTGATCTCCGCGATGCCGGGCATCGACAGGTAGATCTCAGCGTCCGGGTGCGCGAGAAAATGTGCCTTCACCTGGCAATGCCGGTGAGTTAGGACGTTTCTGCAGGTAGCGGCGGGTGTCTGGCAACTTTCAGCGAGTAGTGGACGTTACTGGGAGTGCGTGGTTGGT
>NZ_JBVKCZ010000093.1:0-11452 GCF_055634335.1 Streptomyces sp. NPDC111802
CCTCCACCTCGCGGTAACTGAGCGGGAACCGGAAGTACAGCCACACCGCATGGGAAATGACCTCCGCCGGGAACCGAAACCCTCTGTACGACACGCCCGTCTCGGTCCCCACAGCCAGCCCCCACCCGGGAAGATCAACAAACCCGGCAATCATCCCAGTCGAGACACCCCACTCAAGTTGACGACGCCCGTCAGCGCACCTGACGAGCCGCACCGCTCAAGTTCGAAAACCCGGTATGCCGGTGCAACAGGTGCTCACCGGCAGACCCTGCCACGACGATCTACACCAGGATCATGGAAGCTTCCCTGCAACTTGATATCACCCACCGTCGGAATATCCCTTGTCGATCACCTGGTGCTCCGCCGAACTTGGCATATCCCTGAATGTGTCTCCTGTCATACGGAGGCCGGTAGATGCGTCCGTTGCCGCATCCGCACAGTATCGATGCTCCCGATTTGTTAAGCAGTACACGAAACTGCGCGGTCTCCAGAGATTTTTTTGTTCCGCTTCATACATGACCAGGGTCACGCCTGTCCTTGCGTAACGGAACGCTCAATTGACCGGGGCTTGACGACGTTGACCTGGCATGTTCGCCTTCGGACAGCTCATCCTGCAGAAAGTGGGGCAGTAGCTCCTGCGCCGGTTGCCGGCCTCCTGACAAACGGATATGAGCCGACAGCGGTAACTTCCATACAAGGAGAAAGAAATGTCTGCGCGCCACAGGAAGGTACGTAAGAGTTCGGTCGTGGTGGCGAATCAGGCCGGCATGGTGGTTCTTTCGCTGGGGGTCGCTCTGGGGTCGGGTGTAGTTAGCGCGGCCTCAGCTAGCGCTGCTCCCCAAGCCAGCGCTGCACGAAACACATGGAATCCGGGGAAATACACGGGCTTCTGGCACTGGGCGCGCCCCGGCCTCGTGCAGGAAGTGAAAGTGAAGAACGATTCGAAGCAGGACATTTACGTCCTTCAGAGGACGCAATTTATGTTTGTGCTCGCCGACATGGGAGCGGCAGCAGCCAGCCTGGCAACCGGAGCATCGGTGGAAGGAATGACGAAGGAAGCATTGGTGTACCTGTCGAAGGAGGCAAAGTCATGGAGGAACAATCTCGAAAACGGACTAGCGACTGCGTACAACAAATGGGTAGCCGGGGGAAAGGTAAACGGCGTCGAATTTGCGAATGACGCAAGGAAGGTGATCGGCGATTCCATTGCCGCATTGAACGGCGACATCGGGACACTTCGCAATGGCTACAATGACCTCTACAACAGAATGTTCGATAGTGTCCACACGGACCTCCATGATAAGGCTATGGCTGGTCATAGTGATCCGTACTCGAATGAGCTGATGGCAAAAATCAAGGCTGTAGGAACCACCGTCGCACCGGGCCATAATTTGCCTGTCCGGACGAACGATTACACTGCGAACTTCGATACTTTCCTGAGGAGCCTTGCCGGGACTGCGCAGGGTGCGCCTAATAGCCTCACAGATAAGGCTGCCCTTGCGCTGGGAGTTCTTAATATTCAGGGACTCAGCGGCTATGCGGGGCAGATCGGCATCGATACTGTCGATATGTGGGTCGTCACGAAGGACGGGAAGAAGTCCGTGAACGTAAGCACGGCCCCGAACGTCTCATGGATCGTCCAGGATGACCGAGTTGCCCCCGCTAAAGCCAACGGCACGATGGACAGAACTCTGGGATACTACGACTGGAATCGTAGGGGGGGCACACAGACACAGCGGGCCGTGCAGCAGGCAATCGCAGTCATGAAAAAGGACGGGATCAGCCGAAAGGACGCGGTCAGCGCCTTCAACTATATGATCAACAGCGACACGTCCGGAGGTAGTCTATCAGTCGATCAGAAGCGTGAAAGAATTTCCGAGGCCATAAATGCTTCTCCTGACCTCCGGCAGGCATTGTGGTTAAGGCTGCATTCCCCCAATCCGTCAGACTACCGCCGCACCACTGAGAGTGCTGCAGATGCGATGAAATGGATCAACTCCATGGGGGGACCCTCAGCTTATCTTCGTACGCCGAGGCTCGACGACAGTAAGAAAGTATACGCGGCACTGCAAGATCTATATAAGAGCGGAATCGATTTCGAAACCGGACGAAAGTACCTCTATAACCTCTGGCAAGGGTTCGGAAAAACGTCCGGTGAAACCATCGGGAATGTGGCAAAGTACGCGGAGGGAGGTGCCATGGAGATGCTGCTCGCCATACATGATGCCAATGCCGGGGACACCGACAAGACGATCACTGCGGTACAAAAACTTGCGGCGATTCCTAGCTACGGCGGAAAGATTGGTTCTAATGCGGGTTCAGACTCAAGCGGCCTGGCGCTCGCTGTCAAACGCTTCCAGGTGAGCGGTGAGGGTAAATTTATCGCAAGCTTGGGTCTCGGCCCCACGTCTGGAACCGGCGCAGGGGCCGGGGAAGATCTGGCCGGGCAAGAGCCGGTTTCCGGGGGCACCGGTAACGAGATCGTCACCCCGCCGGATCCTCAGGTGGGCCAGGAGGGTCGTCCCCAGGACGATGATGGGAAGCTTCCTCGTGACCCTTACGACGCCAAGGGTGCGCTCCAGCTGGTCAAGGAGAATGGCAACAAACCAGTCGAAGTGTACGGCGAGAATGGCACCAAGTTCACTTACTCCCTGACATCATCAGGGAAAGTGGTCGAGAAAATGGAACGCCCTCTCCAGGGGGCGGACGCTCAGCGCGAGAACGAGGTCGGCGGCGGCACATGGATAAAGTCAAACGGTACAATGACTATTGCCCCGCTGCCCACAGGAGGAGTAAAGCAAACCGTAGTACGGACGCTGAGCGGGGAGCAGGCCGGGGTTAATTCCGGCGAGGAGTGGAAGCTCCTGCCATCGGGTAACAGTGTCGGAGACGCCAATATACAGAAGCGCGAAATATCGGCTGAGCGGCAGAGCGAGAGCCAGCCGAACCCGCAGGACCATGCCCAGCCGGTTTCCTCGGATACCGCGGGCGGCGCCGCTGTTGGCATCGCGGGTATGGGCGAGCTGGCTGCGGGCGGTCAGACCCAGCCTGGCGGTCAGCAGGCCGGCCAGGACGCCGGAGACAAGCTGCCCGCGCATTCCCCGTCGGCACAGGCACACAGGCTCGGTAAGAGAGAAACCGAGCAGCAGTCCGCTGGTGATCACTCACCGCAGTCCCAGCAGCCGTCTCCGTCAGTCTCGCCTGAACACCGTGCTGTGTTTCAGCAGGATCCGGTCCAGGCCCACCGGGGCCTGGCGGAGCCGCAGCCAGTCAAGACGCAGCAGTCGTCGATCCCATCGCCATCGGGGCTGCAACAGCAGCACCAGGACCAGCAGTCTCGGCAGCCTGCGCCGTCATTGACGGCGGTACCGGATCAGCGTCGGTCGGCCAAGCTGCCCCAGCCGCAGGGTTCTAATCAGGAGGCGTCTGGTTCGGATTCGGGTAGTGCGGGTGGTTCGGCCATGGGGCGCACACTCGCTGGTGCCGCTGTGGGCGGATTGACCCCGGCGGGTGGTTTGACGACCGGTGAGCGTATGGCCAGTGGTGACCGCGTTTTGGGTTCTTCCATTGAGGCCTTGGCCAAGGGCAGCACTTTCGGGACTGGTGTGGTGAATCGGGGGCGAGTGCAACAGAAGCTTGAGGAGTTCCAGCAGGAGTCGGGACAGCCGCAGCCGCAGGGCGGGGCGCAGCTGCCGATGTCGGACAGGACGGCGGACAACTCCAAGGCCGACGAGGCCACCCTCAACTGGGCTGGGCCGCAGGAGTCGCCTCCGGTTCAGCAGATACAGCGGCCGCTGCCGCAGGCCCAGCCGCAGGTTTGGGCGCAGCCGGTTCAGCCGGTACAGCAACCGCTGCCGCAGGCCCAGCCGCAGGTTTGGGCGCAGCCGGTTCAGCCGGTACAGCAACCGCTGCCGCAGGCCCAGCCGGGGGCACAGCCGCAGGTCTTGCCCTCGCAGCCGCAAGCCCAGCCGCAGCTGGTTCCGGTTCAGCAGGCACAGCAACCGCAGCCGCCGACTCAGCCGGGGGCACAGCCGCAGGCTTGGGCGCCTCAGCAGTAGCTGCGTCAAATGCCACGCGAGTGGAGATGCCCCCTGCTGGTCGGGTAGCCGGGTCACGTCGCCGTGATCCGGCCCCCTCAGAACCGGACGCGCCTGTTTCCAGGCATCAGGGCTCGAGCAAGCCTGGAGGCTTCACAGGTTCTGCTCTTTCCGGTCGCTGTCGCCTGCGTGATGCTGACGATGGCATTTCATGGGCTTCGTGAGACCAACCGCATACGCGTGTCCGCGAGCGTGGAAGGGAGCATGTGAGAGCAGCCGCCGGGTGAAACGAGCCGCTGCACAACATTGCATGGTGCGCTGCGCGCCATGCAGGATGCTGCCGCTTCTGGAGGATATGTGGCATGTGTCATATCACTTGTGGAGCGAGGTATTACCGTCCTGCATTCACCCGGGCCGCTGGGAGCGTGGCGTAGGCCGCGTTTATTCGCCGCCTGATGTAATCGGCGTCGTCACTCTGGTACGTGACGGAATAGCGGCCATCAGGAGGTGACATCGAGAACGGGGCGTGATCTGCTGGGTCCGCATCCGCTTGGCATCAGCTGGCCCTTGGGATCCGCGCGGGACCACCCATCGACGCATGAAAAGAAAGAGGAAAATTCATGGGAGTTCATTCGAGGCATGGCGTGCCGGCCCGCCACCGGATCGCCGGACCGTCGCGGAGGAGGCTCAGAACCGTGGGCCATTTAGGGACGAAAGCTACAGTGGTCGGACTGACCCTTGCAGCGGGAAGTGTTCTCGGCGCGGGACAGGCCCTGGCGGCCGATACAGCGGCAACTCCGAGCGCGCCTGCGCAGGCAGCACCGGCTCAAGCACCCACCCCGCAGCAGGTACTGGCCCAGCTCCCGCAGGAGCAACTCCAGGAACTGGACCAAGTCATTGCCAAGCTCACCCCGGAGCAACGCAATGCCCTCGCGAAGATCCTGGCGGCTCAGGCATCAGCCCAGCCACCGGCCGCATCGGAGCATCAGATACTGGCCCAGCTTGCGCAGGAGCAACTCCAGGAACTGAGCCAGGTCATTTCCAAACTTACCCCGGAGCAACGCAACGCCCTGGCCGAGGTCTTGTTGGCTCAGGCGTCCGCGCAACAGCAGTCAAATCCGCCAGCCCAGCCGCCTGCTACATCGCAGCCGGCCACGCCAGCACCGGCCCAGCCGGCTGGTACCTCGGCATCGGCCCAACAGTTGTGGGCCGCACTGGCTCAGCAGCCGTGGGCGGCACTGGCCCAGCAGTCTTTGGCCGCACTTGCCCAGCTGACTACGCCAGCATCGGCCCAGCCGACCACTACGTCACAGCCGACGGTCACGACCCAGCCGCCTGCCACGTCCCAGTCGGCTACGTCGGCATCGGCATCGGCATCGGCATCGGCATCGGCATCGGCCCAGTCCAACACGTCGACTCTGCCTCAGCAGTCGTGGGCGGCACCGGCCCAGCAGTCGTGGCCGACGCCGACCCAGCCGGCTACGGCGGCCGTCGCTGAGATGCCCTCGCCGCAGGGCTGGGAGTCGAACGCTCTTACCGCGATGTTCGAGGCGCCCCAAACGGACATGTCCCAGACCTCGCAGGTCGACATGTTGTAGCCGTGGTTTGTTGACGGCGGGTCTGTGCGGAAGTAGGCCGTGAGGTAAAGGCATCAACTACGGTCTGGGGAACTTGAGAGCCTGACCGGCTGCTGTCGCCCCGCGATCGCAACAAGCCTGACCTGCCTGTCCGACGCCGAACCGGTGGCCGGTGCCCAGCATACGGCGGTGCAGTGGCTGCAGTTCTTCCCTTCTGAGTCGACCTGGAGCCAGGAAGCGGTCAACGCCCGCCGCCTGGAACTGCTGCTGGCCGACCCGGCCACCGCCCCGCACCCGGACGGGGCCTTGGTGGTCGATGACTCCGGCGACCACACAGGTGGGCAAGCAGTATCTCGGCTCGGTCGGGAAGATCGACCGTGGTGGGGTCACCGTGACCACGTGCTGGGCGGACGAGCGCGTCTACTTCCCGGGCCGCGCCGTCCCTATACCCCGGCCCATCACTTCCCCCGCGGCAAGAACGACCCTGGCTTTCGCACCAACTGCAGATCGCGGCCGCCCTGGCCGCCCAGGCCAAGGCGGCCGGGCTGGTCTTTCGCGCGGTGGCCGCTGGCTGCGCCTACGGCAACCATGACAGCTTCCGCTCCGTTGCCGCCCATGGGGATGAACCCAACACCGCATAGGCCGCCAGCTGCGGGTGTCGCTGCATCTGGGAACCGGCCGCATCATCCGGGCCGATGTCCGCGATGCCCACGCCTTGGAGCCGCTGCGGATCGACCTGGACGGAGGCACCACATGCCCGCGATCTGGGCCGGCATCGACGCAGGCAAGACCCACCACCACTGCGTCGCGATCGACGAGAGCGGCCGCCGACTGCTGTCACGACACGTCGCCAACGACGAACCCGAACTCCTCGAACTCCTCGCCGATGTCCTGGCCTTGGGCGACGAAGTCACCTGGGGCATCGACCTGGCCGACGGCGGAGCCGCCTTGGCCATCACAATCCTGCTCAGTCACGACCAGCCGGTGCACTACATCTCCGGCCGGGCCATCCACCGCGCCTCCGAGAGCTACCGCGGCGAGGGCAAACCCGACGCCAAGGACGCCGCGGTCATCGCCAACCAGGCCCGCATCCGCCGCGACCTGCACTTCTTACGCACCGGCAACGAGACCGTCACCGACCTCAAGCTCCTCACGGGGCGGCGCCTCGACCTGGTCGCGGACCGCACCCGCACCGTCAACCGCCTCCGTGCCCAGCTCACCGGCCTCTTCCCCGGCCTGGAACGGGCGCTGGACCTCACCAACACCGGGCCGCTCACCTTGCTGACCGGCTACCAGACCCCGGCCGCCATCCGCCGAATCGGCGCCAAGCGGCTGGAAACCTGGCTGCGCAACCGCAAGGTCCTCCGCGCCGATCGGCTGGCCGAGACAGCCGTGCAGGCCGCTGAGCGCCAGCGCACGAGCCTGCTCGGAAAGAACCTGACCGCCGAGTTGGTACACACGCTGGCGAGGGAGGTGATGGCCCTCAACCAACAGGTCGCCGAGTCGACAAGCTCATCGAAAGCCGGTTTCGCAAGCATCGCGACTACGAAGTGATCACTAGCACGCCCGGACTTGGCATCATCCTCGGCGCCGAGTTCCTGGCCGCCACTGGCGGCGACATGAGCGTCTTCGGCACCGCCCACCGCCTCGCCGGCTTCGGCGGCGTCGCACCGGTTCCCCGCGACTCCGGCAAGATCAGCGGAAACCTGCGCCGCCCACAGCGATGCAACCGCAGACTCCAACGGCTCTTCTACACCTCGGCTCTGTTCGGCATCCACAAGTGCGAGGAGCCGCGCCGATTTCACGACCACAAGCGCGCTGAGGGCAAGCGCCACACCCAGGCCGTCCTCGCCTTGGCCCGCCGCCGCGTCAACGTCCTCTGGGGCCCCCTACGCGACGGACGGCCCTACGAGCTCGTCCCGCCTGCTGCTCTCGCGGCTTGACAAACCGCATCAGGAATCGATGGCACACGCCCAAACTCCGGTGGCGCAGGACAGTGAACGGTGTCTCCGGGCGGAGTCGTTGGCGGGATCGGGCGATGCGCCTGGCCGTGCTGTCCTACGGTGCGCAGGCGGGCAGGCCGCGAGCTGTGCCTGACGGAAGCAACTCAACTTGCGCCAGCGAGTGCGGCGCTCATACCCATCGGGCGTAGATGAGCCATGAGACATGCTCGACCGGCTCGTGCCGGACATCGAGCGTGGAAGGACACGGAAGCAACGAAGCCCCCGGCCGTTGGCGTGTTGAGTGAGATCCCCACACCAACGACGAGGGGCTTCGCCACGTCACCGCCCCTGACCAGCCTGGTTCACCGGACAGTCCAGGATGCCTTTGCCCGGCTCCACTCACCAAGCAGGACGAAAACAACATCACGGGCGCGCGGTCACGTCACCACTCATGAAAGATCGAGGCAAGGGGCTAAAGTCTCGCCAGCCTGCATCTTTCGTCTTATCGGATACCCCCGAGTGCATACTTTCGCCCCATTACGCGCTGAGCTGCCGGCGGTTCTAATAGGCGTACGAAACCGGAGTGAGCGAGTTCTCCGTGTACTGGGGCGCAGACCGGGATCCGGTCCGTTTCCTGCCTGTCGGGGCCGGTCCCGTCTCACGCCGGGAAAGGGAAGACGATCACCACACCACGAAAGGTAACGTGAAAATGCCAGGAAAGCACAGGAAGCCATCAACCACGACGAGGAAGAAGCAGGCACTGAAGGCAGGCGCCGTAACCGCCCCTGTTGCCGCAGTTCTCATGCTAGGCGCTGCAACAAATGCATCCGCTGACGGCTTAAGCCAGGGTGGGTACACCCAGACCGACCAGAACAGCGGCATGCAGAACGGTGGCAGCTCCGGTCAGAGCTACCAGGCCGGTGGCGACAACAGCCAGGACTGGTACGGAAACGCCCAAAATGGTGGCTGGTACAACCCTCTCTATTGGTATACTCGGGCCAATGACTACATGAATAACCATCACATGTACTACGCCAACAAGCCCCCGCAGACGGAGGAACAGTTTGACAATGAACTGTTTTGGGGAGCGCAGATGAGAAACGCCTCGCCCGGCGCCCAAGCGCCAGGTAAACTACCATCCGGCGCACTGGGTACAGCTGCCTCGCATTTCGTCGAGGATAGGACCACAATTCCGGAAGGAAGCGACGGAACAAACCTGACGTCGTCACAGGCGAGCGGAAGCTTCTTCTCGGGCCTTCTCCCCGGTGATGGCGACTGAATCTCTTTCTCCCCAGAGCTGTCGCAAAGTCGTTCGCGGTCGAGTCCCGTTGATGGGGCGTATATGTGCCCGAGTTGACATCCGGGCAGCGCACGGCTCTCCGTCGACCGGTATTCACTGAGCCTCTTTCATCCTGAGTTTGTGCAGATCAGGAGGGTGTGAACGGCGCGGACGATGCGGCCGAGGCGATTGGTTGAGCAGCGTGCCCTTCGGAGCAGGCGCCAGGACTTGAGCTGGGCGAAGGCGCGTTCGCCGGATGCGCGCAGACGGGCATGGTCGCGGTTGTACTGCTGGTAGTGCTCGGGCAGTTCGCGGTGGCCGTAGTAGGGAGTGCGGACGGTGCCGCCGGCGCCCTGGTAGGCGCGGTCGGCCAGGATGAGGATCTGCCGGGTCAGGCAGGCTTGGACGATGCCGTGGGCGCGGGCGGCGGTCAGGTCGTGGGTCCGTCCCGGCGCTGCCCGTGAGAACCACAGCGGCGTACCGTCCGGCGTCGTGAGCACCTGGACGTTCATGCCGTGCTGCTTGTGTTTCTGCGGGTAGTACGGCTCGTCGGCCCGGATGCGGTGGGTGGGAATCAATGTCCCGTCGACGATGACGAAGTCGCCCTCACCCAGGCCCGCCAGGGCCTCGTGCAGGCCCGGCGCCCAGGCGGCCAGGACCTCGACTGTCTCGTCGACGTACCGCCACGCCGTCGCCTCCGACACTCCGAACCCGGCCCCCGCCTGGGCGAACGTCTCGTTCTTCCGCAGGTGGGCCAGGGCCAGCAGAGCCTGCTTGAAGCAGGCCAGCTTGCGCCACGGCGAGTTGAGTTCACGCCGTCGTGAGGGGCCTCGCGTTTCCCGGACAGGGATCTGACTGTCTATTTCACGCGACTGCTCGCAGCTTCACGTACTCGGCGTGGCACTGTCAAGTTTGACAGAACGTCAGGTGATCAAGAAGAAAAATCCCGTCCGGGACCCGCCTGTGGTGCGTCGAGGCGGCGTTTCATTCATGGATTCAGAGGCGCAGGGCCGCAATCGCCTTCGTGATCATCTGACGGATCGTCAAAGTTGACAATGCCCGGGAGAGACAGACCCGGGCAGGTGGCGGGCGAGGATCCTGCCTTTGTCCGCGCTTGTGCCGCCGCCGTCGGGGTGCCTTCGCTCCGTACCGCACACCCAGCCGACCACGCTTGGGGGACCCCGCGGCGCGTCGCCGAGTTCCTGGCCCATCTGCGCAAGCCCGGCACGACTGTGAAGCAGGCAGCGGCCGCCCGGCCCGTTCGCGGCAGGCCGCAGGCCTGCTTGGCGGCGCGGGCGCCGGCATTCCAGCATGCAGATCCCTCACCCGTACATACAGCCTGGGGTATGCAGGCAAAAGAATTCCCCGCCCCCCTGGGAGGAGAAGCGAGGAATTCTGGGAGAATTTGAGAAAGTCAGACGGAGGCGGGGTGCCAGTTCTGGCCCAGGGCGCATAGGCACCCGCACCGAGCGGTCGGACGTACCCCGTCAGCAGTCACGGGATGCGACAGGCAGGCCGGCATCCCGTGACCCTAGAACTCCGACTTTCCGCAGATCGCAGGCCGTCAGTACGCCCCCCCATAATAGGGGTTTGAGGGCGAGAGAGACGGGTCGGTTCCCGGGGGAGCAGTGGGAATGTGCGCTTGCCCTGAGGGGCCAATGTTGGGGAAGTCCGACTTGGGCGCTCCGCCAAGGTAGCGGCTATACCAATCCGGCAAATTCTTAAATCCCTCTTTCGCTATATTCCCTAGGATCCCTGCTTCCTGCACGCCCCCGCCGTACTGGCCGCCACCGATGGACTGGCCAGTGCTCCAACCGGACTGGCCGCCGCCGCTGGTGCCGTCGCCGTACTGGCCGCCACCGATGGACTGGCCAGCGCCGCCGTAGTTGCTCTGCGAAAACTCGTCGGCGGAAGCGCTTGTTGAAGAAGCAAGCATGAGGCCTGCGGTCAACGGGACGGCTACAACGCCCGCTCTCAGTACCTTCTGCCGTGCTGCCATCCCGGCGTTCGGCTTCTTGTGACGTCCTGCCATGATTATTCTCCTTTTACGTACATGTCGTCGAGGAAATTCCATAGAGAACCAGCTTTGCGGGCTGCCTGCACCCTTACCGGAGGCATCTCCGGTTTAAGCAAGCCTCTCGAGAACGTCGAAATAAGCTGTACAGCTATTGAGACAGCTCATTCGATGCCTTGATGTTTTCCCCCACAAGAAATGGGAGGGTTGCCTCTACGTTGGCGCATACGGCGGGAGCGGCACGTATGTCAATCGACCCACAAAACGCATCGCGAGAGGAGCGTTACGAATCCTGTGGTCGGTCGGTCCGGCAGGAAGGGCGCCGTCAACTTGAGCGGAGAGCTCCTGTGAGACGATCTTCGTGTTGATCGTCTTGGGGAGGGTCTGCTCGTGGACACGCCACCGTCGTACCGGGGTTGCGTTATCCGGCGGAGGTGATCGCGCATGCGGTCTGGCTGTACCACCGTTTTCCGCTCTCCTTCCGCGAGGTCGAGGAGCTCCTGTACGGGCGTCGTCAACTTGTTGGGGTTGCAGGTTGTTGAGGGTGTGGCAGGTGGTGGTGGGGCTGGGTGGCGGCCCTGGTTTCAGCCTGCGGTGGGCAG
>NZ_JBVKCZ010000094.1:0-11385 GCF_055634335.1 Streptomyces sp. NPDC111802
CAAGGTCCTCGGTTGGCGGACACCAGCCGAGGTCTTCGAGGAGCAGCTACGCTCGCTGCAACAGGCCGGTGTTGCAACGACTGATTGAACTCGCCTATTGTGCTGCCCTTCACCACTGGTACGCCCGTGGCTCTTGGCGCGTCAGTGAAATCCCGGGATCCTGAACTGCCCTTCCCCCCACAGCCGTTGGGCTGCGCCAGGACCCCGAGGAGACTCTGTGTCGTCACAGACGTTCCGCACGCACCGCAACAGATGGCTCACCGGTCTGGCCGGTGCCGCCGCGCTCGTCATCGCCTTCCCCAGCGTCGCCTTCGCCGCTCCGCCCGGGGCGCTGCCCGCCAACGCCGAGGCGGCCGAGAACACATACCAGCCCGCCTACGACTACGACACGGACGGCTGCTACTCCACGCCCGCCATCGGCCCGGACGGCACCCTCAACGGCGGTCTCAACCCGACCGGCGCGCTCAACGGCAGCTGCCGGGACGCCTCGGACCTGAACAACACCCACGGGTACTCACGCTACAAGTGCAACAACGGCTGGTGCGCCTACCTCTACGCCCTGTACTTCGAGAAGGACCAGGCGATCGCGGGCAGCAGCATCGGCGGGCACCGGCACGACTGGGAGCACGTCGTGGTGTGGGTGCAGAACAACGCGGTGCAGTACGTCTCGACGTCCAACCACGGTTCGTTCACGGTCCACGCCGCTTCCTCGGTGCGTTTCGACGGCACGCACGCGAAGATCGTGTACCACAAGGACGGCATCAGCACGCACTGCTTCCGGCTGGCCAACTCCAACGACGAGCCGCCGGAGAACCACGAGGGCACCTGGCAGTACCCGCCGCTGGTCGGCTGGAACGGCTACCCCTCCGGCATCCGGGACAAGCTGGTCGCGGCCGACTGGGGCAGCGCCAACTTCGGTCTGAAGGACGGCAACTTCACGGCCCACCTGGCGTCGGCGAAGCCGTCGGGTATCTCCTTCGACCCGAACGCCTGACACCGCGGCCGGTCGACTCAAGCGGTCCCTGGGCCGACGCCCCCCTCGACGAGGGCGTCGCCCAGGGCCGTTCGCGTGTACAGGACGTAGTGGCCCTGCCGCCGAGACTCCAGCAGGCCGGCCTCTCGCAGCACCGCCAGGTGCGCCGACACGGTCGACGGCGCCAGTCCGTGCCGCCGGGCGAGCTCCGTCGTCGAGGAGGGCGCGCTGAGACCGGCGAGGACGGCCGCGCGCTGGTGGCCGAGCAGCCGGCCGAGCGTCTGCGGCGGGCGCGGCACCGGCGCGGCGTGGAGGCGGCTCATGCCCCGGGCCGGATAGATGACCGTCGGCTGCCACGGCCGGGCGAACCCGCTCACCACGTCCGGCCACACGAACACGCTCGGCATGAGCAGCACGCCTCTGCCGTCCGGCCGTTGTGCGTCCGCCACATCGTCGTACCGGCGCAGGGTGAGGGTGCGGCCGGCCCAGTCGACGGCCGGGTGCAGGCCGGTCAGCAGCGCGTCGAGGCCACCGTCGGCCGCCCTGCGCGAGCGCTGCGCGATGTCCGCCTCGAGTACGGCCCGATGGCGCGGCCAGTCCGGGGCGAGCAGGGCGTGCCAGGCCCGTTCGGTGAGGTCGGCCAGGCGCCGGACGGTCGCGGCCGGGTCGTCGAGCGCGGCACGCCCCCGGGGTGACTCGACGAGGCCGGGGGTGCACGCCAGGGAACGGGTCATCTCCGCGTGGGCCAGGGCGGGGTCGGTTTCGCGCATGCGCGCCAGTTCGTCGTCGAAGGACGGGTACGGCTCCTCGGGGGGCGCGCCCAGGAAGTCCGGGGTGTAGCCGCCAGCGGGCGGGACGAACAGCCACAGCGGTGCCAGGTCGAGGCCGGCGACCGTACGGCGGACGCGGCGCAGCCAGCTTCGGTGGTAGCCGTGCCGGCCGGGCCGGCGGAGCATCCGCAGCGCCTCGTGGGTCTGGCACAGCGGCGAGATCGCGAACCGGCAGCGGGTGAGGTCGTCGGTGCCGAGGTGCAGGGCGAGTGGCAAGGCGACCCCCGTCGTGAGCGTCGATTCGTCCTGGGCCGAAAGAGTGGAGGCCGTCGGCCGTGGCCCGGCACGCTGCCCCCGACTCCCCCTGGTGGAAAGGCGGTTGGATGGGCAGCGTACGTCGGGCACCCTGGCGGCGTGCCGCCGTCGTCGTGGCGCTGATGCTGGCGGCGTTCACCTTCAACACCACCGAGAATCTGCCGGTCGGACTGCTCGCGCTCATGGCGGACGATCTGCGGGTGTCGCTCACCGCGGTGGGCGCTCTGGTCACGGGCTACGGCCTGACCGTGGCCGTCGCGTCGCTGCCTCTCGCCCACGTCACCCGCTCGGTGCCGCGCCGGTATCTGCTCACGGCGATTCTGGGGCTGCTCGCTCTGGCCAGTTGGGTGGCGGCGCTGGGCGGGGTGTCCTACGGGGTGCTGCTGGCGGCGCGCGTGGCGGCCGCGCTGGGGCAGGCGGTGTTCTGGTCGGTGATGGGGCCGGTCGCGGTCGGCCTGTTCCCACCCGAGCGTCGCGGGCGGGTCATCGGGCTGCTGTCCGTCGGGGGTTCCCTGGCCACGGTGGCCGGGGTTCCGGCGGGGACGTGGCTGGGCGGGCACACGGGCTGGCGGACGCCGTTCGCGCTGCTCGGCCTGCTCGCGCTGCTCTCGCTCGTGACCGTCGGTGTCCTGCTGCCGGCGTCGCGCCCGCAGGACGGCCACTCCGCGTACGGCGCCGCGCCCGACCGGCGTGGGTTCCGCGCCGTGCTGGCCGTCACCGTCCTGTCGGTGACCGGTGCCTTCGCCGGTTTCACCTACGTGGTCGCCTTCCTCACCGAGGTGAGCGGATTCGGCGCCGACGCCGTCAGCGCGGTGCTGCTCGCGTTCGGCGGGGCGGCGCTGGCGGGAGTCACCGTGACCGGGCCGCTCCTCGACCGCCATCCGCGTGCCACGCTGACGGTGCCGGTGGCGGCCCAGGCGGTGGCGCTGCTCGGGCTGTGGGCGACGGGCCGGGTCCCGGTGGCGGCAGTGGTGCTGATCATGGTGCTGGGTGCCTCGGTCGCGACCGCGTTCATGGCGACGCAGAGCAGGGTGCTCCAGGTGGCCCCGGCCCGCACCGAGACCGCCCTCGCGGCCAACTCGGCTGCCTACAACGCGGGCATCGCCGCAGGTGCGCTGCTCGGGGGCGTGTTGCTGCCCATGGTCGGGGTGCGCGGCACGTTCCTGGTCGGGGGGCTGTTCACGGTGGCCGCGCTGATGGTACTCACCTCGCCGCCGCGGGCGCGGGGAGCGGCGGGAATCGGGCGATGGCGTGCGAACGCGGGGCGGTGACGGACTATCGTGTCCGCATGTCCGTCCCTGAACTGATCCGTATCGTCTCCCGCGACTCGCCGATGGCTCTCGCCCAAGTGGAGCGTGTCCGTGCCGAGTTGGCGGTCCTGCACCCCGGTGTGCGCACCGAGGTCGTGCCGGTGAAGACGACCGGTGACAAGTGGATGGGCGATCTGTCCAAGGTCGAGGGCAAGGGCGCGTTCACCAAGGAGGTGGACGCCGCGCTGCTGGCCGGCGAGGCCGATCTCGCCGTGCACTGCGTCAAGGACATCCCCGCCGACCGGCCGCTGCCCGCGGGGACGGCGTTCGCCGCCTTCCTGAAGCGGGACGACATCCGGGACGCGCTGGTGCATCCGGACGGGCTCACGCTGGACGAGCTGCCCGCCGGTACACGCATCGGCACCTCCTCGGTGCGCCGGGTCGCCCAGCTGGCCGCCACTCACCCGCACCTGGAGTGTGTGCCGTTCCGCGGCAACGCCAACCGGCGGTTGGCGAAACTCGCTGCCGGTGAGGCGGACGCGCTGCTGCTGGCGGTGGCCGGCCTTGAGCGCATCGACCGCCGTGACGTGATCAGCGAGGTCCTCTCCCCCGAGGTGATGATGCCGCCGATCGGCGCGGGCATCCTCGCGCTGCAGTGCCGGGAGGGCGACACCGAGCTGATCGACGCCGTCAGCGGCCTCGGGGACCCGGACACCCATCGGGAGGCCACCGCCGAGCGCATGTTCCTGCATGTGCTGCAGGGGCACTGCAACAGCCCCATCGCCGGGTACGGACGTGTCGACCGCAGCGGCGAACTGTCCCTGCGGGCCTGCGTGTTCACCCCGGACGGCAAGACACGCCTGAACGCCCACGAGTGGGCGGGCCGGCTCGACCCGGCGACACTGGGTACGTCCGTCGCGGTCGCGCTGCTGCGTCAGGGCGCCCGCGAGATCATCGACGGCATCCCGCACTGAGCCGCCCGAGGGCGCTCACCGGTCAGGCGGTGCCCTCTTCGGCCTGCTCCCGCAGGAAGTTGCTGACCTGGAGCGCGAGACCGTCGCGCACGGTGGCCGCGTGGGCGCCCACGGAGTTCTCCTGCAGTCCGAGGCCGCCGGTCCACAGCCGGCGGTCGGACCACTCCTCCTCGACCCGCAGCTGGATCTGGATGTCGACCTGGCTCAGGCTCTCCTGGGGACCGGCCGCGTAGAGCACGGCCGTGGCCCGGCGCAGCGGGTAGACGTCGAAGCCCTCGATGAACTGCGAGTTGCGCCAGTCGATGAACGCCGCCTCGCCGTCGCGGCCGATCCGCACGTCCATCTGGCCGTCCTCGAGATGGACGCCGAGGTGTCGCTCGCCGCGGTTCTCGACGGTGACGCGGACCCTGAAGTACGTCAGCCCCTCGGCGGCGTCGTCCCGTCCACGCGGCGGCTCGGCGGCTTCCAGGCAGTGGACGCGGACACGCAGACCGGCATGCTCGTCGTACTCGTGCCAGTCCCCGACCACGTTCGGCTCGTACACAATCCACCTCTCGACCCAGAGAGCTGCTTCCTATCTTTGTGCTCAGTGCACTGTCAAATGAGCAGAATGCGCTGTGGCCAGCCCATTCGCCCCCTTGATCACCGATCAAGCCGTGGGCAGGAAGAATCCGCTTCCGGGCCGTGCGGCCGTGTTCACCCACGTGCCGCACATCACGTTCTCCCCCCAAGATCAGCGAGCCGTCCGACCGAGCAGTGAGGACGCCGCGGTGATGCCGAGCGCGGCGGCGAGGTGCGGACGGACAGTCACTCGATGGCAACGCGTAGTCGCACTCACGAAATGCGTTTCCTGTACCATATCGGTGGGAATCTATTCCCATGTGCTTCGGACAGGAGGCACGTCCGTGGGAGCCGGCCCGCCCCCTGGGTGTCCCCTGTGAGGTCCGAGTCCGCCTCCCATGGTGTCTGTCCAGTCAGCACCTGCTTGAGGAGGTGCACTCGGATGAGTGCCACCACCAGGACGAAGCAGCATCCGCACGACGACGCCCCTGACACCACCGAAGCGTTCGACCGGCTCGTGGGCATGCCCGAGGGGCCGGATCGCAAGGCGCTGAGGGACGAGCTGGTTCAGGCCTGGCTCCCCATGGCCGAGCGGATCGCCGTACGGTTCAAGGGCCGTGGCGAGTCCCTGGAGGATCTGTACCAGGTGGCCGCCCTGGGCCTGGTGAAGGCCGTCGACCACTACGACCCGGCACGCGGCCACGCCTTCGAGGCGTACGCGGTTCCCACCATCACCGGCGAGATCAAGCGGCACTTCCGCGACCACATGTGGACGCTGCACGTGCCGCGCCGGGTGCAGGACCTGCGCAACCGGGTGCGGAACTCGGTCAAGGAGCTGTCGCAGCAGACCCCGGGGCGGGCCCCCACCGTTGCCGAGATCGCCGAACACGCGCAGCTGACCGAGAGCGAGGTGCGCACCGGCATGGAGGCCCTGGAGTGCTTCTCCGCGCTGTCACTGGAGGCGGAGATGCCCGGCACCGAGGGTTATGCGCTGGGTGACGCGATCGGCGGTCCGGACCCGGGGTTCGAGGTGGTCGTCGACCGTGTGTCCGCCTCGCCGTGTCTGCAACGGCTGCCGGAACGCGAGCGGACGATCCTCTACCTCCGCTTCTTCGTCGGGATGACCCAGAGCCGCATCGCGCGGCAGCTCGGCATCTCCCAGATGCATGTCTCCCGGTTGCTGAGCAGCTGTTTCGCCCAGCTGCGCGAGGAACTGCTCGCCGAGGCGAGCTGACCCCCGGAAGGGGGAGTCACCGGAGTCACTCCTTGGCCGATCCCGGAATCTGCGTCGGGCCGTAGCGTTCGAGGGCCTCTTCGAGTTCGACGCGGATTTCGGGCGGCATCTCCCCGTCCCGGCCCCAGATGAGAATCAGTTCCGCCACATGGCGGAGCTTGATGTTGGTGTGCTGGGAGACGTCCTTCAGCACCGACCAGCCCTCGTCCGGGGCGACCCGGCCGAGCGCGACGATCATTCCGATCGCCTGGTCCACGACGGCGTGCGAGATCACCGCCCTTTTGAGCTGGTCGATTTCCGCTTCCAGCTCAACGATGCGTTCGGTCTCGTCGGCGGGCTCGTTCGGTACCGGTGTCACGGTCCTATCCTCGTCCCTTCGCGAGTCGGTTGCCAGTGAGTGCGAGGCGGGGCATCAGCCGTTTCGGCGCACTGCCGGGGGTACTCGACAGGCCCATGAGCCCATCGGGCTGGACACTGGGAGCAGACCGGTGGCCGCCGGTCGGGCGAGACCAGGACGCGACTGCCATGAACGATGCGAGAACCCCCGGGAGCACGGCCGATGTCGTGTCCACACACTCCGTGTTCGGCGCACCCTGCTGGGTGAGCCTGACCAGCCGTGATCTGGAGGCCACCCAGGCGTTCTACTCGGCCGTGCTGGGGTGGCGCTGGCGGCCGGCCAAGCTGGGGGACCGCTTCCGGATCGCACTGGCGCACAACGTGCCGGTGGCCGGCATCGCCGCGGTCGCCACGATGTGGCAGATGGCCGTCGCCTGGACGCCGTACTTCGCCGTGCCCAGCGCCGACGAGGCCGTGGCCCGAGTGCAGGAACGCGGCGGCACCGCGGCCGTCGGACCGCTCTCCCTGCCGCCCGGCCGGGCGGCACTGCTCGCCGACCGCGACGGTGCGACGTTCGGCATCTGGGAGGGCGAGCTCATCTCCAATTGGGAGACCTGGCGCCGCGCCGCCCCCACCTTCATCCGCCTGCACACCCGTGACGCCTTCGACGCCGCCCTGTTCTACGGCGAGGTCTTCGACTGGGCGTCGGGCGAGGGAGGCTGCTGCGAGGTCCGCTACGAGGGTGGGGAGGTCGTGCTGCGCAGCGGCGGTGACATCGTGGCGCGTATCGAGTCGGGGGCCCTGGAGGCCGCGCCCGATCCCACGATCCGCCCGCACTGGCAGGTGCACTTCGCGGTCGCGGATGTGACGGAGTGCGCGCGGGCCGCTGAGTTGCACGGGGGGAGCGTGCTGTCCAAGGGGAGCGATGAGGCGGTGCTGCGGGACCAGGACGGGGCGCAGTTCACGGTGACCTCGCGCGGGGAGCGGTAGGAGCCCCGCCCCCCTCAGATCAGGGGGTGGTCCGCGAGGGTCTTGAGAGCAGCAGCAGGCTGCGGCGCTCCACCAGGACGCCGGTGTTCGCCTTGTGTTCCGTCTCGTCCGGGGGGCCCTGTGGGTCAGCGGTGTCGATCAGGGTCGTCCAGCGGTCGCCGTACGTGACGGGCGGGAGCTGGAACTCCACCGGCTCCCAGTAGCCGTTGAGCAGCAGGAGGAAGGAGTCGTCCACGACGGGCTGTCCGCACCAGTCGGGTTCGGCGATGGCGTCGCCGTTGAGGAAGGCGGCGACGGCGTGCGCGTCGGAGCGGTCCCAGTCGTCGGCCGTCATCTCACGGCCGTCGGGGAGGAACCACACCAGGTCGGGCAGCGGCTGCTCGGGGTGGGTCGGTGTCTCGCCCTGGAAGAAGCGGCGGCGGCGCAGGACGGGGTGGGCGGCGCGCAGGGCGATGACGTAGCGGGTGAAGTCGCTCAGTGCGCGCTGGTCGTCGGTGAGCCCCCAGTCGATCCAGGAGACCTCGTTGTCCTGACAGTAGGCGTTGTTGTTGCCGCCCTGGGTGCGGCCGAGTTCGTCGCCGTGGCAGAGCATCGGGATGCCCTGCGACAGCAGCAGGGTGGCGAGGAAGTTGCGCTGCTGCCGGGCGCGCAGCGTGAGCACGGCCGGGTCGTCGGTCTCGCCCTCGGCGCCGCAGTTCCAGGACCGGTTGTGGCTCTCGCCGTCCCGGTTGTTCTCGCCGTTGGCCTCGTTGTGCTTGTCGTTGTACGAGACGAGGTCGCGCAGGGTGAACCCGTCGTGCGCGGTCACGAAGTTGACGCTGGCGCGCGGGCGGCGCCGGCTGTGCGCGTACAGGTCGGAGGAGCCGGTCAGCCGGGAGGCGAACTCGCCGAGCGAGCCGGGCTCGCCGCGCCAGAAGTCCCGTACGGCGTCCCGGTACTTGCCGTTCCACTCCGACCACAGCGGCGGGAAGTTGCCCACCTGGTAGCCGCCCTCCCCCACGTCCCACGGCTCCGCGATGAGCTTGACGCGGCTGATCACCGGGTCCTGCTGGATCAGGTCGAAGAACGCCGACAGCCGGTCCACCTCGTGGAACTGGCGGGCCAGCGTGGCGGCGAGGTCGAAGCGGAAACCGTCGACATGCATCTCGGTGACCCAGTAGCGCAGCGAGTCCATGATCAGCTGGAGCACGTAGGGGTGGCGCATCAGCAGGCTGTTGCCCGTGCCGGTGGTGTCGTAGTAGTGCGCCCAGTCGCCGTCCACCAAGCGGTAGTACGAGGCGTTGTCGATGCCGCGGAAGGACAGGGTCGGGCCGCGCTCGTTGCCCTCGGCGGTGTGGTTGTAGACCACGTCCAGGATCACTTCGAGGCCGGCCGCGTGCAGCGCCTTCACCATCGACTTGAACTCGTCGACCTGCTGGCCGCGGGTGCCGTGGGCGGCGTAGGCGTTGTGCGGCGCGAAGAAGCCGATCGTGTTGTAGCCCCAGTAGTTGGACAGGCCCCGGTCGAGCAGCACGCCGTCCTGGACGTACTGGTGCACCGGCATCAGCTCGACGGCGGTCACGCCGAGGGAGGTGAGGTGCTCGACGATCGCGGGGTGCGCCAGTCCGGCGTAGGTGCCGCGCAGTTCGGGCGGGATGTCGGGGTGGTTGCGGGTCAGGCCGCGTACGTGTGCCTCGTAGATGACCGTGTCGGCGTACGGCCGTCTGGGCGGGCGGTCGTCGCCCCAGTCGAAGTACGGCTCGGTCACCACGCCGAGCATGGTGTGCCCGGCGCTGTCCGCCGGGGAGGGGCCGCCCGGGGTGCGCTCGAAGAGGGAGACATGGTTGTCCACCTGCCCGTCCACCGCCCGGCTGTACGGGTCGAGCAGCAGCTTCGCCGGATTGCACCGGTGGCCGAGGCCGGGGTCCCAGGGGCCGTGCACCCGGTAGCCGTAGCGCTGCCCCGGGCCCACGCCGGGCAGATAGCCGTGCCATACGAAGCCGTCGACCTCGGTCAGCGGAACGACACCGGGCCGGCCCTTGTCGTCGACGAGGACCAGTTCGACGCGTTCGGCGACCTCGCTGAACAGGGCGAAGTTGGTGCCCTGTCCGTCGTGGGCGGCTCCCAGCGGGTAGGGGTGCCCGCTCCACGCGGGCACCCCCTTGCGGTCGCGGCGCCCGGTCACCGGGCCTCCTCCAGGACGCCGTCCCGGATGCCCGCCGCATCGGCGACGGCCGTCACGGGCATCTCGCGGGGCACCCCGCGCGCCTCGCGCAGGCTGGGCGCCGGCGCCGCGGGGACGAGCGGGGCACGTTCGGCGGCGCGGGCGCGCTGCGAGAACCAGATGACCTTGCTGCCGGACTCGGTCGCACAGCAGCCCCAGCCGTCGCTCATCGCGGCGAGGTGCTGCAGGCAGGCACGCAGCTCGTGGTCCGGGCGCAGGGCGCGGTCGTTGTCACCCACGGCGGTGATGAGGTGCTGGCCGTTCCACCACATCTCGATCGAGGTGTTCTTGTCCGTCGCGTGCTCGTCGATGGCCCGCAACAGCATCTCCGCGCCTCGGCGGACGGGCTCGACAAGAGTCTCCAGGTCCCAGTACCGGAGGTGAGCGGCCAGAATTCGGCTGACCTGACCCACCCGTTCGGGGCTCACTTCCACATCGAGGTGGTAGTAGCAGGGCACTGCGGTCTTCACCGTCGTTACCTCCTCACCGCGAAAGCTCCCGCTCTCCTCGCCCCTGCGGGACGGGCCCCGAACGCGGAGCGTGAGCGCTGATCGCTTCTGAGTCACTTCAGGGTGGGGGCGGTACGCCATTCGTGCAACACGAGACACGAACCGAGATGGTTGAAGTTCCAACAGGACGCTGAGTCGTCGACCATGCACCATGTGTGAAGACCTCGATGCCCGTAACGGAACCCGTGCGTGTGCGCGCACGGGTTTCCGCCCGACGGTCGGGAGACGTGCCATCGAGCCCGGAAGGTGAACGGGGCCATGCTGCTACCGGCCAAAGCCGAAGTCGCCCGGCAACTGCGGCGATACCGGGCCTGGGAACGAGCCATGCTCGCGGCCCCGGCCGACCTCACGGTGCGCGCCACCTTCGAGGACACCGGCTACACCCTCTGTGTGCTGATGGGAAAGCGCTGCGCCCGTGAGGCCGCGGACGCCGCCGAGCGGTATCTGCGCATCACTCCGGCCGCCTATCTCCGGGAGCAGGACGAACGGCCCCGCACGGCAAGCGTCTCCGCTCGGCGGGGACCGCCGATATCGCGGCGGCGGCGTTTCCATGCCGGGAGATAGCCAGCTTCCGGCACAGATCGAATCCCCGGCCGGGCCTTGTGCCCGGCCTCGAAGCACGGTGGAGGTGAACCATGGGCAGGACCAAGAGCAGGACCGGTGCCGGCACCGGGACCATCGGCCGGATCCCGGTGCGGGACGTTCGGCCGGCCGTGGAATGCGGCAGGCATCCGGCGAAGTCGGTCGTGGGTGAGACCTTCGAGGTCACCGCCACCGTGTTCCGCGAGGGCCATGACGCCGTGGCCGCCAATGTCGTGCTGACCGACCCGGACGGCCGTCCCGGCCCGTGGACGCCGATGCACGAACTGGCTCCCGGCAGTGACCGCTGGGGCGCCAAGGTCACACCTTCCGCCGTGGGCAGCTGGACGTTCCATGTGGAGGCCTGGAGCGATCCGGTGGCCACCTGGCGCCGTACCGCCCGGATCAAGGTCCCGGCCGGGATCGATGTCGGGCTGGTCCTGGAGGAGGGCGGCGAGCTGTACGAGCGTGCGGCCGCCGGTGTGCCCGACAAGACCGAGCGGGCCACCCTGCTGGCCGCCTCGGAGGCGTTGCGGGACGACTCGTTGCCGCCCGTGTCACGGCTCGCGGCGGCGTTCGCGGCGAACGTGGACGCGGTGCTGGGGCGTTATCCGGTGCGGGATCTGGTGACCGCGTCGGATCCGCTGCCGCTGCTGGTCGAGCGCGAACGGGCCCTGTACGGCTCCTGGTA